>CBHFOL010000193.1:0-14882 GCA_965995405.1 uncultured Saccharothrix sp. | reverse complement strand
TCCGGGCCTTGGCCAATGGTGAAAGTGGCGTAATGGTGGCGCTTCAGGCGGGTGCGCGGGCGTCGTACCTGATCGACTACGCCAGTGAGGTCGACCTGGCGTGGCTGGAGGGCGTTGCGACGGTCGGCGTGACGTCGGGCGCGTCGGTGCCGGACATCCTGGTGATGGAGCTGCTCGAATTCCTCGCCGGCCACGGCTACGGCGACGTCGAGGAGATCACCACGGCCAACGAGAAGATCGCCTTCGCCCTGCCTCGCGAGCTTCGCAAGGACATGGTCCGCTGAAGGTTCGGCGGGTGTGAAGTGGGCGTGAAGTCGGGCCCGCAGCAGGCCGAATTGTCGGTGCTCTCTGGTTGACTGGAAATCGGGGGTTCCCCAAGGCGGGGGACCCCCTGTTCGACGTGCGCTGAGGGCCTCTTGCGTCAGTCCTCGTCGCGCGGACGAGGGCGTCGCTGAGGCGGGCGGCCCTGTTTGCCCGGGTCGCGGGGACGGCGAGGGCGCTCGGCGGGTTGGGCTCCGGACTGGGGCCGTGGGCGCTTGGGGCGGTCGTCCGGGGGCGCGGGCTTGCGGCGCGGGCGGTCCTCGTCGTCGCGTGCGGCGTCCCGAGGGGTCTCGCGGGGACGCTTCGGGCGGTCCTCCGGAGTCGGACGTTCCGGCTTGCGCTTGGCCTCGCGGATCTCGTCCTTCGTCGGGCGGTTCGGATCCTTCTGGATCGCGACCCGGACGATGCCGATGATCACCGTGCACGCCGTCGTGATCGCCATGGCCGGGAAGCCGTCGATCAGGGGTTTGCCCAGGGTCAGACCCATGTTCGCCAAGCCGCCCGTCGGCATCCCGCCGACCAGCACCACCATCAGCGGCACCACGATGGCCAGGACCAGGGGCGGCTGGACGATCGGCCCGAACATCGACCGGCGCTCCACGAACACCACCGCGCCGACCGCGCCCACGAAGAACGTGATGGCGAACACCCAGCCCACGGTCTTCGCCGTCGAGCTGACGTCGACGTACGCGCCGACGATGGCCAGCACGAACGTACCCAGCACCGCCGCCCACCACGGCAGGCCCCGGAAGTTGCCGAAGAGGGCGCGGTCGTTCCAGCGGACGGGGTCGAGTTCCTCGTCCTCCGGTTCGCGCGTTGCAGCGGTCACGCCCACTCCTCGTTCACGCCTGCTCCTGGTTCGACTTCGACTCCGGCCACACACTCTATTACGCTTCGCGGGCATCCAAGGGTGCACTGACGCCCTCATCCGTCCGCCTGACGAACGCCACGGGCGTCGGACTGGCCGAAGCGGCCGTCAACGGCTCCACCGCCGCCCGGAAACCCTCCAACGCGTCCAACTCGCGCCGGCGTGCCGACAGGAACCGCTGCAAGTGCGTAGAGGACAGGTTGACCGCATCAATAGCGCTGTCTGCCGCCCTGTGCGCCCGTGACGCCTGCCCGCGCACCTGCTCCACGTCGTCCGCCAGCGCACGGTCCGTCACGGCGAACATCGCGGCCGACGCGATCACCGCGAACCCGGTCGGCCCGCACAGGAAGATCCGTCGGTCGAGCAGCCATCGCAGCAGTTCGGGGTCGGTGTCCAGGGCTGCGACCACGGCACCGTCGTTGGGGACGAACATGATCGTCCCGTAGATGGCGTCCGCCCAGCGCTGGTAGCCCTTGCCGGCCAGTTCCGCCGCACGCGCCCGGATGTTGCGCACGTGTACGCGCAACGCGTCCGTGCGTTCCGCCGGGTCGTCGGTCTCCACGGCCTCGGCCCACGTCGCCATGCTCATCTTCGCGTCGACCGGGACCTGCCGTTCGCCGCCGACGTTCAGCACCAGGTCCGGCCGTACCGAGCCGCCGCCGGCGACGTCCACTTGGAGTCGAAAGTGCACACCTTCGCGCAAGCCCAGGGCGCGGGCGGTCTCGACCAGCACCTGCTCGCCGAGCTCGCCCCGGCCGCTGACCGACGAGAACGCCACCTCGTACCGCTGAAGTGCGGCCCGGGTCGCGTCGCCGCGCGTCCGCTCCTGCTGCACGGCGGCCAGCGCGGCGTCGGTGCGCCGGACTCCGTCCTGGTAGAGCCGCCACAGGAACACCAGCGCACCGGCGAGCAGCAGCGCCACGACCACCGCCGCCGTGCTGAGGACCTCTGTCATCCTCCGATCATCGCGCACCCCGACCCGATCACACGTTCGAGCGACACGCCGAGTCGGATGGCCCGTTTTTGTCGGGGGTCGCCCCTAGCGTTGCCGCCATGAGGTTGCTGCACACATCCGACTGGCACGTGGGACGGACGTTCCACGGCCGAGACCTGCTCGCGGAGCAGGAATCGGTGCTGGGCGGGCTGGCCGACCTCGTGTCCGACGAGCGGGTCGACGTGGTCGTGGTGGCGGGCGACCTGTTCGACCGCGCGGTGCCCAACGCGGAGGCGGTCGCGGTGTGCGGGCGCGTGCTGGAGCGGATCCGGGCCGCCGGCGCGCGGGTGGTGATCACACCGGGCAATCACGACTCGGCCGCGCGGCTCGGGCTGTTCGGCGGGTTCGTGGCGGCGGGTGGGTTGTTCCTGCGCACCAGGATCGCGGCGCTGCACGAGCCCGTACTGCTGGACGACGCGCACGGACCTGTTGCGGTGTACGGGATTCCGTTCCTGGAGCCGGAGACGGCTCGGCACGCGCTGGGCGTGGAGGGTCGCGGTCACGCGGCGGTGCTGACCGAGGCGATGCGGCGGGTCCGGGAGGATCTGTCGACTCGCGGCACGCGTTCCGTGGTGCTGGCGCACGCTTTCGTGACCGGCGGCGAGCCGTGCGAGTCGGAGCGGACCATCGCGGTGGGCGGTGTGCAGGACGTGTCGGGTTCGGTGTTCGACGGCATCGACTACGTGGCCCTGGGGCACCTGCACGGTCAGCAGACGCTGGCCGAGCACCTGCGCTATTCGGGCAGTCCGGTGGCCTACTCCTTCTCCGAGGCCCGGCACATCAAGTCGGTGTGGCTGGTCGAACTGGACGCCGGCGGCCTGTCCGGTGTGGAGCGGCGGCTGCTGCCGGTGCCGCGTGCGCTGTCCACATTGAGCGGGACGTTGGACGACCTGTTGCTCGACCCGGACCACACACCGGTCCACGAGCACTTTCTGTCCGTGGTGCTGACCGACCGGGTCCGGCCGCTGGACGCGTTGCGCCGCTTGCAGGTCCGCTTCCCGCACGCGGTGCACGTGGAGTGGCGGCCGGAGGGCGGGCGGTCCGGCGAGCTGCGGTTCGCCGAACGCGTGCGCGGTCGTGCCGACGAGGAGATCGCCTGCTGCTTCCTGGAGGACGTGCGCGGCGAGCCGCCCGCCGAACGCGAACTCGCGCTGCTGCGCGAGGCCATCTCCGCCGCCGCACGGGAAGGGGACTAGGTGAAGCTGCACCGGCTGGAGGTCAGCGCGTTCGGCCCGTACCCGGGACGTGAGGAGGTCGACTTCGACCTGCTCGGCGCGGACGGGCTGTTCCTGCTGCACGGCGACACGGGCGCGGGCAAGACGACCCTGCTCGACGCCGTGGCGTTCGCGTTGTTCGGCAAGGTGCCGGGCGCGCGCGGCCAGGTGAAGCGGCTGCGGTGCGACTACGCGGACCGGGACACGCCGACCGAGGTGTCGCTGGAGCTGACCGTGCGCGGCCGTCGGTTCCGGGTGGTGCGCAGCCCCGAGTACGACCGGCGGAAGAAACGCGGTGACGGCGTCACCCGGCAGCAGGCGAAGGTGTCGCTCACCTGGCTCGAAGGCTGGCACGGCGAGGGCCACAGCCGGATCGACGACGTGGCCCGCGAGATCGAGTCGCTGCTGGGCATGACCGCCGAGCAGTTCTTCCAGGTGGTGCTGCTGCCGCAGGGCGAGTTCGCGAACTTCCTGCGCGCCGAGACGGCGGAACGCGAGAAGCTGCTGGAGAAGCTGTTCGGCACCGAGCGGTTCCTGGACGTGGAGCGCTGGTTCCGGGAGCGGCGGCGCGAGAAGAAGCACGAGCTGGACGCGTTGACGCAGGTCAACCGGGACCTGGTGCAGCGGGTCGCGGAGGTCGCGGACGAGGAGCCGCCGGAGGGCGGCGGTGACGGCGAATGGCTGAGTTCGCTGCTGAAGCTGCTGGACGAGATGGAGCTCGACGCCGAGCAGCAGGCGGAGACCGCCGCCGCCCCCCCCCCCGCCCCGGCGGCGGGGCTGCGGGCGACGCGGGGCCAGGCGGAGCGCGGCCGCCGGGGCCCGGCCGCGCGGTCCACCTTGGCGCGTTGTGCCGAGGTCGAGCCGGAGCAGGCGGCCTGGGCGCGGGAGCGGGACGCGGCGCGGCGGGCGTCGGTGGTGGTGCCCGCGCAGGAGGCCGTGCTGCGGTTCGGGCAGGCGCTGGACGGTGTGGTGGCGCAGGAGCGTGCGGCGGCGGACGCCGTGTCGGCGTTCGGCTACCAGGGCACCGAGCTGCGTGCGGACGGCGAGCGGTTCCGGGAGGAGGCCGGCGGGTTGACCGCGTTGGCCGCCGAAGCGGAACGGCAGCGGGCGGACGTGCGGCGGGTCGCCGACCTGGAGGGGCAGGCGCAGTCCGTCGCGTCCCGGTTGGAGCGACTGGTCACCTCGCTGGCCGAGGTGCCCGAGCGGGTGGCCGCCGCCCGGTCCGCCGCCGAGGAGTCCGCGTTCGCCGCCGAACGACTGGACGCCGTGGCGGCCAAAGCCGTGGCCGCCCGGGAACTCCCGACCGCCGAACAGGCCCTGCGCCAGGCCGAGGACACCCGCCACTCCGCGGTGGACGCCCACCAGCGGGCCAAGGACGTGCTGCTCCAGATGCGGCAGCAGCGGCTGGACGGGATGGCGGTCGAGCTGGCGGCGTCGCTGCGGGCCGGTGAATCGTGCCCGGTGTGCGGTTCGGCGGAGCACCCCAGCCCGGCCGAGCCGATGCTGAACGCGGTGACCGCCGCCGACGAGGAGGCCGCCACGTCCGCCGAACAGGCCGCGCTGGACCGCCGGACCAAGGCCGAGCAGGCCTGTCAGGACGCGGTCAACCGGGTGGCGACCCTGCGCGAGACCGTCGGCGACCAGGACCCGGCGGTGCTGATCAGCACGTATCAGGAGACGAAAACGCTTGCCGCCCAACGGCAGGAGCTCGCGCAGGACTTCGCCGACCTGGAGCGCAAGGTGGACCGGGCGAAGGAGAACCGCGCCGAGCTGGAGCGCGACGTCGCCGAACTGTCCACCCGGCACGGTGAACTCGCCGAGGTGGTGCGGGAACGGGCGATCAGGCTGGAGGAGGCGCGCGGCGACTTCCCCGACGTGTCCGCCCGCCGCGCCCACCTGCTCGACCTGGCCGACGCGCTGAGCACGTTGGCCGAGCGCCGCACGGCCGTCGCCGAACACACCGAACGGCTCGCCGAGCAGCGGGTGGAGGTGTCCCGGCTGGCGGCCGACGCGGGTTTCGCCGACGTCGCGGAAGCCGTGGCCGCGGCCCGTCCCGAGGCCGTGATCGCCGCCCTGGACGAGCGGATCCGGGAGGTCGAGGACAAGCGGGCCGCCGCCCGGTCGGTGCTGGTCGAGCTGCCCGACGTCGACCCGGACGTCGTGGTCGACCCGACCGACGCCGAGAACCGGCACAACGCCGCCCGCGTCCAGGCCGAGCAGGCGGCGACCGCCCGTGCCCGAGCCGGTGAGCGGGCCAAGCGGACCAACGAACTCGCGGAACAGCTGGCCCGCGCGTGGGCACGGCTGGAGCCGGTGGAAGCCGAGTACGCCGAACTGGACGCGCTGACCGACGTGATCAACGGCCTGGGGCAGAACGCGAACCGGATGACCCTGCGCACGTACGTCCTGGCGGCCCGGCTGGAAGAGGTCGCGGTCGCGGCCAGTGCCCGGCTGGAGCGGATGAGCCAGGGGCGCTACCGGTTCGTGCACTCGGTCGAAGCCGGGCCGCGCGGCACCAGGGGCGGGCTGGGGCTGGACGTGCTGGACGACTACTCGGGGCAGCAGCGGCCCGCGAAGACGCTGTCCGGCGGGGAGTCGTTCCTGGCGTCGCTGGCGTTGGCGCTGGGGTTGTCGGACGTCGTCGCGGCCGGGGCGGTGCTGGACACGCTGTTCATCGACGAGGGGTTCGGCACGCTCGACGCGGACACCCTGGAACTGGTGATGTCCACATTGGACGAACTGCGCGCGGGTGGTCGCGTGGTGGGTCTGGTGTCGCACGTGGAGGAGCTGCGGCAGCGCATCCCGACCCGGCTGCGCGTCCGGAAGGCGCGTGGCGGGTCGTCGCTGGAGGTGGTGGCCTGAGCAGAAGCTGGGGTAGCCCCACGGTGGATGGGGCGGTTGTGGGATGTCCGGGGGTCGAGTCGGGCTCATAGCGTCGTGATCGCCGCCGGTCGGCCGCGTTGCAGACCGACCTGGCGAAGCGGTGTGCCGAGCGGGAAAGCGACCGGCTCCGGCGCGGAGGAGCGTCCACCGCGCCGGCCCGTGTTCAGCCCGGCTCGACCGGCTGGGCCAGCAGGTCGCCCCGGTACGCGGCGGCCTGGAGTTCGAACAGCTCGAAGTAGTGGCCGCGCAACGCCA
Source organism: uncultured Saccharothrix sp. (assembly GCA_965995405.1). Taxonomy (GTDB): domain Bacteria; phylum Actinomycetota; class Actinomycetes; order Mycobacteriales; family Pseudonocardiaceae; genus Actinosynnema. The sequence goes on along the minus strand of CBHFOL010000193.1, from coordinate 8,347 downwards.
TCAGCTCCTCGTGGGTGCCCTGTTCGACGATCCGGCCGTGGTCCAGCAGCACGATCCGGTCCGCGTTGCGGATGTTCGCCAGCCGGTGCGTCACCAGGATCGTGGTGCGCCGCGCGGTGGCCTCCCGCAGGCCCTCGAACACGCGGGCCTCAGCTCGCGCGTCCAGCGCGGCGGTGGGTTCGTCGGCGACGAGCACCGCCGCGTCCCGGTACATGCCGCGCGCGATGCCCATCCGCTGCCACTGCCCGCCGGACAGGTCCTGGCCGTCGTTGAACTGCCGGGACAGCACGGTGTCCGGCCCGGCGGGCAACGTCTCCAGCACCTCGTCCGCGCCGGACTTCACGACGGCGTCCTGCCAGGCGTCTTCGTCGTCCCGCTCCAGCCGGCCCACGGACACGTTGCGCCGCGCGGTCATCGGCCACCGCGCCGGGTCCTGCGCGATGACCGCGATGGCCGAGTGCACGGACGTCAGGTCCGCTTCCGCGAGGTCCACGTCGTCCCAGCGCACGGTGCCGGCGGTGACCGGGAACAGCCCGGTGAGCACCTTGCCGAGCGTGGTCTTGCCGGAGCCGTTCTCGCCGACCAGGGCGATCACCTCGCCCCGCCGGACGGTCAGGTTCACGTCGTCCAGCGCGGGTGTTTCCTTGCCCGGGTAGGTGAACGACACGTCGGTCAGCGTGATCAGCTCGGGGTCGGTGGGCGCCATGACCGGCGACGATCCCTGTGCCCGTGCCGCGCCTTCGGCCAGCAGCTTGCGATAGAAGTCGATGTAGAACGAGTCCTCGTACAGCATGTTGACCGCCCTGGTGGTGGTCGACAGCGACGAGAACCCGGTCCGCATCGCCAACAGCGCCGTGCCCGCCAACGCCAGCTCCATGCCGCCGGTGTGCAGGAGCAGGCCCAGCACCGCGTAGGCGAGGCCGGTGCCGACCCCGGCCAGCGCGCGTCCGGACAGCTGCACGAGGTTCGTCCGGTGTGACATCCGGATCTCGTCCACGGTCAACGAATCCGCGATCCGGCGGTGCTCGGTGAGGAGCCGTTCCTGCAACGTCAGCGCGTGCCGCTCCAACGCGAAGTCCCGGTCGGTGGCGACCTCCTCCACCACGTCCTTGCGCATGCTCCGCGTCACCGAGTCGAGGAAGTGCTCGTACCGCAGCTTCGACACCCGCGCCGACGCCCACGCGTTCGCCGCCGCCGCGAGGAGCAGGGCGGGCGCGAGCCAGACGTCCATCAGCCCGACCGTGACGATCGCCGCGACCATCGTGATGCAGGCCGACACGAGATCGGCCAGGAACCGCAGGCTGTTCTCCAGGCTGCGCACCCCGTGCCGCCCACCCTGCCGCGCGAGCTCCCGGAAGTCGGCGTCCTCGAACGCCAACAACTCGGCCCGCACCAACACCGCCGTCACCTCGTCGTCCGCCGCCCGCGAAACCCGAGGCCGCAACGAACTCTCGACCGCCGCGACCGCCGTGTCGAGCAGTGCCCGGGCCACGTACGAGCCGACGACGACCGCCAACGCGGGTAACGACGCCGCGACCCGCTCCGGCGTGGGCCCGTCGCGCAGCAGGGCGGAGAAGACGTCGGCCGTGGCCAGCAGCCCGAACGCCGTGACACAGCCGGAGACGACGTGCACGGCTCCGGCGAGCAACGTCAGCCGAGGCGACGTGCGCCAGGCCAGCCGCAGTACGACCCCGATGGCGGCAGGCAGACTCCGCAACGCCTTGCCGAGCCCGACGGTAGCCACCCGCCGCCCCACCATGGCCCACTTGGGCATGGCGATGTTCTCCACCCCGATCAACACAGTCCCCATGCCGTCCAGGGAACCCGCAGATCGCCGCGATGCCAACGCAGACCCGCGTTGTCGCAGCTCAACGCCTCGCCGAGGCAAAATGTCGTACCCCTGTGGCAAGGTAAAAACAGGGGACCCCCTGGGCGGGGACTTCTGCGAAAGCCTGCGCGGGCAGCGAGCCGGCGAAGTCGTTGTGGCTGTTCAGGGCTGTGATCCCGAGCCAGGACGAACGACCGTGCCAGAACGCCACTGTCGCCGCCCCGAATCCGGTGCCCCTCGCAGCGCTTCCACCAGCGCTTCCACGAACCGGCGGGCCAGCGCTTTCCCTCAATGCTCTGTATGCCGTGGTCCCGCTGCATAGAAGGGCAGGGGGAGTCCTCGGTCCGGCTGCCGTGGTCCCGCTGCGTAGAAGACAAGAGGATGCCTCGGACGACGGCGGTCTTCTCTCCGGAGAACCGGCGAAGTGGTGGCGACAAACGACATGCGGCAACTCCCACCCGCTGAAGCCGCCGCCTGTCGTCGGGAGGTGCGCCCCGTCGTGGTCCGCGGCTAGGCGCGGTCCTCGTGGTTGAGGAGCCAGCGCTTCGTGTCCACGCCCCACCGGAAGTTGCCGATCGCGCCGCCGGTGCGGATCACGCGGTGGCACGGGACGAACAGGGTGGTCGCGTTGCGGGCACATGCCGTTGCCGCCGCTCGGACCGCTGACGGTCGGCCCGCCAACAGCGCGTAGTCCGCGTAGCTGACCGGTTTGCCCGCCGGCACGGTGCGGAGCGCGGTCCAGGCCTGCTCCATGAACTCGCCGGAACGTTGGCGTACCGGCACTTCGTTGATCGCGTCCAGGTCGCCGGTGTGGTAGTCGCGCACGGCTCGGGTCACCGCGCCCAGGTCCCGCCGCTCGGTGAACACGGCCGGGCGCAGCGACGCGGAGATCTGGGGCAGCAGGTCGTCCAGGGACCCGGTCCAGCCGCTGGCCAGCACCGCCCCGTCCGTCGCCACCACGGCCGTGAACGGGCCGATGGGAGTGTCCACAGTGGACGTGTATCCGATGCTCACGCGGTCCTCCTGAGGTGCATCGCGGCATACGAGCGCCAAGGGCGCCAGGCCGCGTTGTCGGTGGTCAAAGGCACGTCGGGCGCGCCGAGCACGCGCATCACGACGTATCGGGCGATGTCCGGGCCGACACCGGGGAACCCGGCCAGCTCGGCGTGCAGTTCGTCGGCGTCCCGGCCCACGTCCACCACCAGGCGTCCGTCGGCCAGCGCCGCCGCCACCGGGGAGTCGATCGCGGCCGGCGACGGGTACAGGTGGGTCACCGGGCCGTCCGGGATGTCCAGCGGCTCGCCGGGGGCCAGGTGGCCCAGTGCGCGCAGCAGGGTTTCCGCCCCGTCGACACTGCCCGGCACCCGCACGCCCGGCCGGGACTCGACCAACGGGCGCAGCACCGGGTCGCCGGTCAGGAACTCGTCCACCGCCTGCGGGTCGGCGTCCAGGTCCAGCAGGCGGCGCACCCGGCTCACCGCGCTGCCCAGGTCGCGCAGGTCCGTCAGGCGCAGCGAGCACGACACGTAGCCGTCGGCGGGTTCCAGGACGACCGTCGCCTGGCCGTGCGGCAGGCGCAGCGAACGGGCGTAGGTGGTGTCCGTCACGTGCTCCACACCCGGGATCGCGTGGGTCCGGAAGAACGTGAGCAGACCCGCCGCGTCGAACGGCGGCCGGTACGGCAGGCGCAGGACGATCCGGCCGGCCGCGCTCGCCACCGAACGCGCCGAGCGCAGGCTGGACGGTGTGGCGGCGAACACGGTCCGGATCGTGTCGTTGAACTGCCGCACGCTGGCGAACCCGGCGGCGAACGCGATGTCGGTGAACGACAGGTCCGTCGTCTCGATCAGCATCCGCGCCGAGTGCGCCCGGTGCGCCCGCGCCAGGGCCAGCGGGCCCGCGCCCAGCTCGGCGGTCAGCACCCTCGTCAGGTGCCGTTCCGAGTAGCCCAGCCGGGCGGCCAGGCCGGGCACGCCGTCGCGTTCCACTACGCCGTCCGAGATCAGCCGCATGGCGCGGGCGGCCAGGTCGGCGCGGAGGTTCCACTCCGGGGAGCCGGGGACGGCGTCCGGCAGGCAGCGGCGGCACGCCCGGTAGCCGGCGGTCTGCGCGGCGGCGGCCGTGGGGTAGAACTCGGCGTTTCGGCGTTTGGGTGTGACCGCCGGGCAGGACGGGCGGCAGTAGATCCGGGTGGTTCGCACCGCGAGGATGAAGCACCCGTCGAAGCGGGCGTCACGGGCGGCCACGGCCCGGTAGGCACGTTCGGCGTCGACCAACATGGCAATCACTCTGCCACCGCCGGCACCTGCGGTCTCGCGGGAATCGGACACGGCGTCCGGGGCGCGTAGACTCACCACCCGTGAGTTTGACCCTCGGTATCGTCGGCCTGCCCAACGTCGGCAAGTCCACCCTGTTCAACGCCCTCACCCGCAACGACGTGCTCGCGGCGAACTACCCGTTCGCGACCATCGAGCCGAACGTGGGCGTGGTGCCGTTGCCGGACGCCCGCCTCGGCAAGCTGGCGGGGATCTTCGGCTCCGAGCGCGAGGTGCCCGCCGTGGTGTCGTTCGTCGACATCGCGGGCATCGTGAAGGGCGCGTCGGAGGGCGAGGGCCTCGGCAACAAGTTCCTCGCCAACATCCGCGAGGCCAACGCGATCTGCCAGGTCATCCGGGTCTTCGACGACTCGGACGTGATCCACGTGGACGGCCGCGTGGACCCGGCGGCCGACATCGAGACGATCAACACCGAGTTGATCCTCGCCGACCTCCAGACGCTGGAGAAGGCCGTGCCCCGGCTGGAGAAGGAGGCCCGGACGCAGAAGGACCGCCGCCCGGCGCTGGACGCCGCCGTCAAGGCGCGCGAAATCCTGGACTCCGGCCGCACGCTGTTCTCCGCGCAGTCCGAAGTGGACGGTGAGCTGCTGCGCGAGCTGAGCCTGCTCACCACCAAGCCGTTCCTCTACGTCTTCAACGCGGACGAGGGCATCCTCACCGACGACGCGAAGACCAAGGAGCTGCGCGAACTCGTGGCCCCGGCGGACGCGGTGTTCCTCGACGCCAAGGTCGAGGCGGAACTGCTGGAGCTGGACGAGGAGTCGGCCCGCGAGCTGCTGGAGTCGATCGGCCAGCACGAGCCGGGCCTGCACGCGCTGGCCCGCGCCGGCTTCCACACCCTGGGCCTCCAGACCTACCTGACGGCCGGCCCGAAGGAGGCCCGCGCGTGGACCATCCCGCAGGGCGCGACCGCGCCGCAGGCGGCCGGTGTCATCCACACGGACTTCGAGCGCGGCTTCATCAAGGCCGAGGTCGTCTCGTTCGCCGACCTGGTCGAGGCGGGCTCGATGGCTGCCGCGAAGGCCGCCGGCAAGGTCCGCATGGAGGGCAAGGACTACGTGATGGTCGACGGCGACGTGGTGGAGTTCCGGTTCAACGTCTGACCTCGCACGACGTGAAAAGGGCCTCCCGCGCGCCGCGGGAGGCCCTGCTTGCCAGGTCGGTCCGCGCCGTCAGCGCACCTGGTTGCGGCTGTGCCGGGCCAGGGCGAAGACGCCCCCGGCGGTGGCGAGCATCACGAGTGCTGCGACGGTGAACACGACGATGTCGGCGGTCATGCGAATCCCCTTGCGTTGATCTCTCACCCGTCATGACGTACGAGTACCCCGTTTCGTGGCCCGCAAGTCGTGCAATTCACACCATCGTGGAGGTAGGGGCAGTGAACCTGAGGGCTGTGGAGGCTCGGGTCCTCGCCGTGGCACCGTGGTTGTTCGGGCTCTCGCTGGCCGGCCAGCTGGTGATGGTGGCCTTCCAGACGCAGATGACCATGATCGACCTGATGGTCTACCGGTTCGGCTCGCCCGAGCTGTTCACCGGGGCGCTCTACGACTGGCGGCTCCGCGAGTTCTCCGACCAGTTCGCCCTGCCGTTCACCTATCCGCCGTTCGCCGCGTTCCTGTTCCTGCCGCTGTCCTGGATCTCGTGGGAGGCGTCGCGCTGGGTCTGGCAGCTGCTGTGTCTGTTCTGCCTGTGGGTCATCGTGCGCAAGTCGCTGAACCTGGTCGGCAGCAACGACCCGCGCCGCGCGCTGCTGTGGACGGCGGTGTTCGTGTGGGTCGAGCCGGTGCGCACGACGCTCAACTACGGGCAGATCAACCTGGTGCTCGCCGCGCTGCTGCTGACGACGATGGTCGCCGTGAAGCCGTGGGTGGGCGGCGCGGGCGTCGGGATCGCGGCGGGCATCAAGCTCACGCCCGCCATCTCCGGCCTGTACTTCCTGGTGACCCGGAACTTCAAGGCCGCCGCCTGGTCGATCGGGGCGTTCGCGGGCACCGTCGGGATCGGCTACGTGCTGTCACCGGGCCTGTCGAACCAGTTCTGGTTCCACCTGCTCGGTGACGCCACGCGGGTCGGGCCGGTCGGGTCGGCGATCAACCAGTCGCTGCGCGGCGCGCTGTCCCGGACCGTCGGCTACGACGTGCAGACCGGGCCGATCTACCTGGTGGGCGCGGCCGTGGCGGTGTTGCTCACGGCGTGGGCGCTGCACTCGGCGGTGAAGGCGAAGAGCACGTTGGCGATGCTGGTCGCCGTGCAGTTCCTCGGGCTCCTGGTGTCGCCGATCTCGTGGAGCCACCACTGGGTGTGGGCGGTGCCCGCGCTGATGTGGCTGGTCTACGGCGTGCGGAACCGCCTCGCGACGGTCACCGCGTGGGCGTGGCTGCTGGCGATCGGCAGCTACCTGATCTCGATCCTGCTCATCGCGCAGGAGTCGATCTGGATCATCCCGCGCCCGTGGTACCTGTCGCTGCTCGGCTGGGTGTACCCGGCGGTGGGCCTGCTCACACTGGTCACCATCGCGGTCGCGCTGCGGCAGAAGTCACCCGAGCGCGTCGAGGACGCCGTCGATCTCCTCCGCCAGTGACACGTCCAGCGCGGTGATGCCGCCGCTGGAGTGCGTGCTGCACCGGAAGGTCAGCGTGCGCCAGCGGATGTCGATGTCCGGGTGGTGGTTGTCGTTCTCGGCGATCTCCGCGACCCGGACCACCACCTGGATCGCCTGCGGGAAGCTCGCCAGCTTCGCCGTGCGGACGAGCGCGGCGTCCTGGGAGCGCCACTCGGGCAGCCCGGACAGCGCGGCGGTCACCTGGTCGTCGGTCAGCAACTCGGCCATGCACCCGATGGTCCCACGCGGCCGGCGTGCGCACCGGGTGCGGTGGGGGGATGACGTAAGCTGCACGTTCGCCACGGGAGTCCGGTGTTGCGCCGGGCTGAGAGGAGGGCACGCCAGCCCTCGACCGTCCACACCTGATCCGGATCATGCCGGTGTAGGGAGAGATGATGTTTCGACGTGTGCTGCCCGCCGCCCTCGCCGCGATCGCGCTGACCGCGTGCTCGGTGGCGACGACCCCGGCCCCGCCGCCCGGTGAACGGGTGGTGACGCTCGTCACGCACGACTCGTTCGCTGTGACGCAGGAACTGCTCGACGCCTTCAAAGCCGAGACCGGGATCACGATCAAGGCGCTGTCGTCCGGTGACGCGGGTGAGCTGACCAACAAGCTGGTGCTCACCAAGCACAACCCGATCGGCGACGTGGCGTTCGGCGTGGACTCGACGTTCGCCTCGCGGGCGTTGAAGGAGGACGTGTTCGCCGAGTACGCCTCGCCCGAGGCGGGCAAGGGCGCGCAGCGCTACCGGCTCGACCCGCCGAACCGGCTGCACGCGGTGGACGTCGGTGACGTGTGCGTGAACGTCGACATCGCCGCACTGGAGGATCGCGGCGCGCCGAAGACGTACGCGGACCTGGCGGACCCGAAGTTCAAGGATCTGCTGGTGGTGGAGGACCCGGCGACGTCCTCGCCGGGGCTGGCGTTCCTGCTGGGCACGATCGCGGAGTTCGGCGAGTCCGGTTGGCAGGACTACTGGAGCCGGTTGAAGGCCAACGGCGTGAAGGTGGTCAGCGGCTGGCAGGAGGCGTACACGCAGGACTTCTCCGGCTCCAGCGGCAAGGGGCCGCGGCCGGTGGTGGTGTCGTACGCGTCCTCGCCGTCCGCCGAGATCGGGGACGACGGCAACTCGCGCACCAAGGCGCTGCTGGACACGTGCTACCGGCAGGCGGAGTACGCGGGTGTGCTGAACGGCACCAAGAACGTCGAGGACGCGCGGAAGGTCGTGGACTTCCTGCTGGGGGAGAAGGTCCAGGCGGACGTGCCGGGCAAGATGTACGTCTACCCGTCGCGGGAGGGCGTGGCGCTGCCCGAGGCGTGGACCAAGGCCGCGCCACTGCCCGAGAAGCCGCGCACGCTGCCCGCGGACCAGGTCGACGCCAAGCGCGAGCAGTGGGTCCAGCAGTGGCGCACCCTGGTGCAGGGCTGAGGTCGTCCGCGCGGTCGGGCTGGACGTTCGCGGCGCTGGTGCCGTTGGCGTTCCTCGGGGTGTTCTTCGCCTGGCCGGTGGCGGCGATCGTCGGGCTGGGGTTCGGCGAGGGTGACGTGTGGCCGGTGCTGGTCGATCCGGGCACCTGGCG
>CBHFOL010000192.1:0-14923 GCA_965995405.1 uncultured Saccharothrix sp. | reverse complement strand
TCGGTGTCGCACTATTCATGGGTGGGGAAACGACGCCGAGCCGAGCCGTCGTTCCCCGCGGCCGGTCAGGCCGGATCGCCTACTCGGTACCGGGCGCAGCCCAAAGGCGCTCGGTACCGGTGTGCGGACGATCGAAGACTCAGGACAGGATGACCGACCGGGTCAGGTGGCGCGGCCGGTCCGGGTCCACGCCCGCCGCCTCGGCGATGTGCACGGCCAGGCGCTGCGCCAGCACCAGGTTCGCCATCGGGTCCAGGTCGCTGGTCACGAACGTCCCCCCGGTCGCCGCCACGTCCCCGGCCAACCCGACCGGCGCGGGCCCGAACACCCAGGCCACCCGGCCCGGCGCGGTGATGCTGATCGGCCCGTGCCGGTAGTCCATCGCCGGGTACGACTCGGCCCACGCCCCGGCCGCCTCGCGCATCTTCAATGCCGCTTCGTGCGCCAGCCCGCACGTCCAGCCGCGCCCCAGGAACGTGAACTGCTCCGCCTCCGTCCACTCCGGACGCAACGGCGCGCGCAACGCCACCCCGGCGTCGGCGATCACCCCGGACAGGTCCTCGCCCAGCGACGTCCGCAGCAGCGCCAGCACGCTGGTCGCGAACCGCGTCTGGACCACCGACACCTCGTCCGCGAAGTCCAGCACCACCAGTTCGTCCGCGACCTCCGCCACCGGCGTCCCACCGTCCGCGGTGACCGCGACCGTCGCGACCGACACCGAATCCAACAGGTGCAGCACCTCGGACGTCGTCCCGGACCGGGTGATCGCGACGACCCGGTCGTAGTCGCGCACGCCGGGGAACTCGGACGCGGCGAACGCGTCGGTGACGCCCTGCCCGCGTGCCTCCCGCAGCCACGCGTACGACTGGGCGACGAACCACGACGTGCCGCAGCCGACCACGGCCACCCGCTCACCGGGGCGCGGCAGCCGTGCCCCGACCTGGCCGGCCAGCGTGGACGCCCGGTGCCAGCAGTCCGGTTGGGCGGCGATCTCGACAGCGACGTGGGTGCTCACGGGCTCTCCTTCCGGAAGTGCGTATTTCTGCACTGAAGCCTTGAATATACTGCACGATTTTGCATTCCATCCACCCTGTACTTGGCTGTAGGCGTGCACAAGTGGTGACAACTGGCTGTTGACCGGTGCGTGCTTGAGGGCAATTATGTGCATAATTGCTCACCATTCGCCCCGGTGTGCAGTGCGCCACACAGCCACCGCGTCACAGCCACAGGGAGTGCACCGTGACCACTGCCCCACTCCGTGCCGCCGCCGCACTCGCGGTCGCCGCGCTGGCCCTGACCGCCTGCGGCTCGACCGTCGCGAAGGACGACGGCAAGTCCTTCACCTACTGGTCCATGTGGAAGGAGAACGAGCCGCAGGCGCAGGTCCTCGCCCAGGCGGTGGCCGACTTCGAGCGCGACACCGGCATCGACGTCACCGTCCAGTGGCAGGGCCGGGACGTGCTGAAGAAGGTGGTGCCCGCGCTGCGCGGCGGCGACGTGCCGGACCTGGTGGACCAGGAGGAGGCGAACATCCGGGCCAACCTGGTCGCGTCCGACCAGTTCCGCGACCTGACGGCGGTGTACGACGCCGAGGTGCCCGGTCAGGGGCGCAAGGTGTCCGACGTGGTGTCCGCGAAGTACCTGCCCACGCTGAAGAAGGACGGCAGGACGTTCCTCGTGCCCTACGAGATCATCGGCAACGGCCTGTGGTTCGACGGCTCGCGGCACACCGAAGTCGCGGTGAACCCGCCGAAGACGTGGGACGACCTCACCGCGCTGTTCGCCAAGGCCAAGTCCGAGGGCCGTGCCCCGATCGCGCTGGACTCCGACATCTCCTCCTACGGCGCCTACTGGACGGTCGGTGCGCTCCAGGGCGCGCTGGGACCGGGCAAGGTCGACGAACTCGCCCGGGACGAGTCGGGCCGGGCGTGGGACACCCGGCGGTGCGGGAAACCCTGGCCAAGGTCAAGGACCTGGTGGACATGGGCTACTTCATCGCCGGCTACGACGGCTCGAAGTGGCCCGCCGTGCAGGAGAAGTGGGCGCAGCGGCAGGCCGACTTCCTGCTGATGGGCTCCTGGGCCCCGAGCGAGACCGGCCCCAAGGCGGCGGCCGGGTTCGCGTTCCGGTTCACGCCGCTGCCGGGTGCGAAGTCCACCGTGCCGGTGAGCAACCTCGGGTTCGCGATCCCCAAGCCCGCCAAGCGGGCCGCCGCCGCCGAGAAGTTCATCGCCTACTTCCTCAAGGACGGCAACCTGGCCAAGATCACATCGTGTCGCCGGTCGTGCTGTCGGTGCTGTGGGGATTCCTGTTCCGATCGCCCGAAGGACTCCTCACCACCGCGTGGCACGCGTTGACCGGCGCGAACCCGAACTGGTTGGGGGACAACCTGTTCACCGTCATCAGCATCGGTCTGATCTGGGTGAACACCGGGTTCTTCACCACGATCGTCATGGCCGGTGTGGACCGCGTCCCGGCCGACCTGTACGAGGACAGCGCGCTGGCCGGAGCCACGGCGTGGCAGCGCTTCCGGCACATCACGCTGCCGCTGACGTGGGACGTGGTGGCCACCGCCGCCGTCATCTGGACCATCTCTTCGCTGAAGATCTTCGAGTTCGTCTACGCGTTCGGCGGCACCACCAACGACATGCCCACCGTCGAGGTGTGGAACAGCGCGCTGTTCATCTACGGCAGCACGTTCGGCGGGCGCAACCCGCAGTACCAGTTCGGCTACGCCTCCGCGTCGGCGGTGGTGATGTTGGGCGTCGTAGGTGTCCTGGGCCGTGCTGCTGCGAAGGGTGGTTCGCCGTGCGTCGGTCCAGTTCTAGGAGTGGTCTACTTCGGACGGTGTTCCTGCTGACCGCGTTCTTCGGCTCCCTGCCCGAAGAGGTCGAGGAGGCCGCCGCCATCGACGGCGCGGGACCGCTGCGGACGTTCCTCCGGATCAGCCTGCCCCTGGCGCGCGGCGGCCTGATCACCGCGTTCCTGCTCAACGCGATCGGGCTGTGGAACGAGACGTTCATCGCGCTGGTCTTCATCCAGGACACCGACCTGCAAACGCTTCCGTTGGCACTGCTCGGTTTCATGCAGACCCAGCAGTACTCCGGCGCGGACTACGGCGCGCTGTTCGCCGGCGTCCGCATCCTGGTACTACCCATGCTCGCCCTGTACGTGTGGCTCGGCCGCCGCATTGTCGATCGATGTCCCGTACCAGCCCCTGAAGACCGTCCGCATCGGCCTGATCGGCCTCGGAAACCGCGGCGGCTCAATGGCTTCCGGCTGGGCCGCGGTGCCCGGCTGCGTGGTCGCCGCCGTCTGCGACATCCGCACCGACCGCGCCCAGCGCACCGCCGACCGCCTCGTCGGCGACGGCAAACCCAAGCCCGCCGTCTACGGCGGCTCCACCGACGCCTACAAGAAGCTGTTGGCCCACAACGACATCGACTTCGTCTACATCGCCACGCCGTGGGAGTTCCACTACCGGCAGGGCCGGGACGCGATGCCGGCGGGCAAGCACGTCGCCGTCGAACTGCCCATCGCCACCGAGCTGCACGAGCTGTGGAGCCTGGTCGACACCTCCGAGAAGACCCGCAAACACCTGATGCTCGCGGAGAACTGCTGCTACGGCAACAACGAGCTGGCCATGCTGCGGATGTCGCACCGGGGCGTCTTCGGCGAGGTCACCAACGGCCACGGCGGCTACCTGCACGACCTGCGGGCGCTGCTGTTCGACGACGGCTACTACACCGACGACTGGCGCAGACTGTGGCACACCCGCAGCAAAGCCAGCTTCTACCACATGCACGGCCTCGCCCCGGTCGCCGCCGCGATGGACGTCAACCGGGGCGACCGGTTCACCACGGTCAGCGCCACCGCCACCCCGGCCCGCGGCCTGGCCGACTACCGCGAGCGGTTCGTGCCGCGCGACCACCGGTCGTGGCAGGAGACCTACGTCAACGGCGACCTGGTCACGTGTCAGATCCGGACGTCCAAGGGCTACCGGATCCGCACCGAGCACGACGTGAGCACCCCTCGCCCGTACAGCCGGATCAACAGCATCGCGGGTACGCGCGGCATCTTCGAGGACTACGCGGGCACGCCGTCCGGAGCCCGCGTGTACTTCGAGCCCGCCCACGACAATCACTCGTGGCGTGATTTCGCGCCGTTCCGCGACGAGCACCGGCACTGGCTGTGGCGGAAGTTCCCCGCGCCGATCGGCGGACACGGCGGCATGGACTGGATCATGCAGTGGCGCACCATCCAGCTCATGCGCTCCGGCCTGGTGCCCGACATCGACGTGTACGACTCGGCCGCCTGGTGCGCGCCCATCCCACTCAGTGTGCTGTCGATCGACGCTGGCGGCCTGGCGATGCCGGTGCCGGACTTCACCCGTGGCGACTGGTCACGGAAACGTCCCGGCCTCGACTCGGCGGAGACCGACATGCCGGGAGGCGGCAGCGACAACCCGCCACTGGCGAACCTCGCGGCGGCGTTCGACAACGTCGCCATCGGTATCGCGCCGTAGCCAACGGGGCGACGGGCGCAGCCGATCCACGGGTGACAGGAGGTGGACGTTGACCACCGTCACCCGGTACTTCCCCGGTCCGCTGCGCTCGTTACCCTGCTCGTGCCGGTGTTCGGGGCTGTGCCTGGCTCCGGCGTCCGGACCGGCCGACTGATGAGGTCGATGACGTTGCCGACGCTGCGGGTGCCGGAAGTCGGTCTGCTGCGCGCGTACCGCCGCTGTCGGTTCCGTTGGTCCTGGTGGCCGGCGCGGCCCTGCCGGGCATCACGTCACCCGGCGGCGACTCGGTCTGGAGCATCACGGCCGGCCAGTCCACGACCGTGAAACCCCACTCTGCCAAGGAAGGCACGATCCTGACCTGCCCCGTCCAGCTCGGCGACCGGACGCTGACCGTGGTGCCGGACTCCGAAACCTGGCCGCGGAATCCACGCTGTTCGTGTTGTGGCAGTGGTTGGTTACGGGCGCGATCACCGGAAAAACGGGGCAGCGCCTGGGTTTGAGCGCACTCGCGCTGATCGCGACCGGGTACTACCGCATGTGGATGGTGTTGTGGATCTCGTGGGCGGCCGGTCTGGTCGACTGACCGCGAGGCGGCTAACAGGACACCGGCCGGGACCGATGCTGCGGGTGACAGGAGGTGGAAGTTGACCACCATCACCCGGAGCGCGCCCGGTCCGCTGCGCTCGCTGCCGCTGTTCCTACCCGGAATGCTGTTACTCATCGCGGTGCTGCTGGTCCCACTCGCGCCCAGCGGGTCGGGGGTCTACCGCATCACCGCCAACCAGTTCGCCGTGAACTACCCCGACTGCACCGACGACGGAACGGTCCGCTTCTGCACCGTGCCGGTGGGCGGCCGGACGCTCACCGTCTCACTGCCCGCCGAGGACGCGCGCGGCCGTGACTGCACCGCCACCTACGCCATGGAATCGTTGTCGTGCCGCTACGACTACTCGTACGGGGCGTTCGTGAACGTCGTCTCGGTCGGCTTGACGGTGCCCGACGAGACCGCGCGGGCAGTCGCGGACAGCCGGCCGTGGTGGACCCGGATCGATCGCGGCACCATCACGCTGACGCTGCTGTGCCTGCTGGTCGCACTGGCCCTGGGCGCCGCCGTCGCCACCTGGTTCCTCAGCGGGCGGCCACGGGAGACCAGCCCGAGACTGGCTCGGACGACCGGCATCATGTGCGCGACGGTCAGCACGCTCCCGCTGGTGGACTCGCTCCTGCTGCTGCCGTCGGAACGGCTGCCGGACATGCTGTTGGCAGCGCTCTCACCGCACATGTCGTTGGCGCCGATCCTGGTGATGGTGCTGTGGCAGATGCTGGTCGGCCGCGAGATCACCGGCCGGATCGGCCAACGGCTCAGCCTCACCGCGACCGCGTTCGTGGTGGCGCTCGTCTACAGCGCGTCGACGCTGATGTGGGTGGGCATGGCGGCCGGCCTGCTGGACTGACGCCGGCGCCCGACTCCGGGGCCTATTCGAACCGGCCGGGGTCACCCGCACCCCGGCGCACGATCTCCGGCTCACCGTCGGAGAAGTCGACCACCGTGGTGGGTTCGGTGCCGCATTCGCCCGAGTCGAGCACCGCGTCCACCACGTTGTCGAGCCGGTCCTTGATCTCCCAGCCGTGCACCAGGGGCTCCGGCTGGTCGGGCAGCAGGAGCGTGCTGGACAGCAGCGGTTCGCCGAGTTCCTGGAGCAGGGCCTGGGCGACCGGGTGCTCGGGGATGCGCGCGCCGACCGTCTTCTTCTTCGGGTGCAGGAGGCGGCGGGGCACTTCGCGGGTGGCGGGCAGGATGAACGTGTAGCTGCCGGGGGTCGCGGCCTTGATCGCGCGGAACACCGTGTTGTCGACGTGCACGAACTGGCCCAGCTGCGCGAAGTCCCGGCACATCAGGGTGAAGTGGTGCCGGTCGTCCAGGTGCCGGATCTGCCGGATCCGATCCAGGCCGTCCTTGTTGCCCAACCGGCAGCCCAGCGCGTAGCAGGAGTCGGTGGGGTAGGCGATCAGTCCGTCCGACTTGATCAGCTGCACGACCGCGTCGATGCTGCGTCGCTGCGGGTTGACCGGGTGCACGTCGAAGTACCTCGCCATGCCGGGAGCCTAGTGCCGGCCGATTCCACCCGCGCGCGCAGACCCGGCCGACCGGACCAGGCACTCCTACCGCACGGGACGTCGCCCGGACCCGGGACATCGCCGCCTGCCTGACCGATCATTTCCGAATCGATTTCGACGAACCTGCGGACACCGACCCTGGTCGTGCACGGCGACCGCGACCCGGTTTTCCACCGCCACCCGGAAATGCCCTGGCCGATTCGATTCCGAATGCCCGACTACTTGTCCTCGCGGACACCGGCCACGAACCACCGGAACAAACCTGGGACGTTTTCGTCCCCGCACTCCTTCGGCATGCCGAAGAATCCCCGGAACGCTAGATCCACCCCTTCCGGGCAGCCAGCAACCCGGCCTGGAAACGCGACTGCGCACCCAACTCCGCCATCAGCTCGGTGACCCGCCGCCCGACCGTCCGCTCCGTGACCCCCAGCGCCCGCGCGATCGACCGGTCCTTCATCCCGGACGCCAGCAGCGCCAGCAACTCGCCGTCCCGAGCCGACAACGCGGGCTTCTCCACCGCAGCCTCCGGCAACACCGGCGTCGCACGCGCCCACATGTCCTCGAAGCACGACACCAGCACGTCGATCAACGCCGACTCGCGCACCAGCAGCCGCACCGCCGGGTCCGGGTTCTGGTACGACGCGGGCATCAGCGCCGTGTGCCGGTCCACGATGACCATCTTCATCGACGCGTCCGGCAGCACCCGAGCCTGCTCGCCGGCCTCCACGCACCGCCGCATGTTCGCCACGTGCAACGGCGTCGACAGCGAGTCCGCCGAGTACACGAACCGGTACTCGACACCGCCCGCCAGCTGCGTGATCTCGAAATCGTTGGGGTTCCACTGCCCGCCCAGGTACGGCGGCGCGTCCACCGCCAGCACGTCCTTGCGGGCCTGCGCCTGCAACCGCGTCACCGACGCGATCACCGCGTCCTCGCCCTCCACCAGCTCCACCGGCGACCCGGACGGCGGCGGCCCGGACCGCAGCCGCTGCGCCAACTCCTCCACCCGCACCTGCATCCGGGCCAAGTCGCCGCGCCGCCGCTGGATCAGCGACGCCAGCGCCTCGTCCGGCGCGACCACCAGATAAGCCGCAGGCGCATAGCCCAACTGGTGCACCAAACCCGCGCCGACCAGGAGGGCCAGCGACGCCCGGACGTCCGCCGCCGAACCGCCGATGTGCTCGGCGAGGTCCACGGCGGTGGCGCGGCGCAGCTCCAGCAGGGCGAGGTAGACGTCGTTGTCCCGCTGGCCCAGGCCGACCGGTTCCAGCAGGAACATCCGCACCTCACAGGCGTCAACGTGCGGCGACGTTAAGCACGGTGCCCGCGTGCCGTCAAGGGGCCGGTCGACTGGAACGCGTACCCGGACATTGTCGGGAATCGGACAGCCACGACCTCGGGAATTCGCCCGGAACCGTACGAAAGTCTCTTGTCGGGCCTGCCGCGCACGGCAAATACTCGCCAAGTCCGATCGGACACCGCTCATTCACCGCCCGGAACACGAGGCCATCGAGGGCTGGCCGTTCCGGGCGCCCTGCATCGAGGAGCAGTGATGCGACACCGAACCCTGCGCGGACGGATAATCGGCTTGGGCGTGGCGGCCACGGCGGCGGTCGTGGGCGCCGCCGTCCTGCCGAACGCGGCCGGCGCGGCGGCCCAGGAAGGCCCGATCGTCGCGGAAAGCGCGCCGAACGCGATCCCGGACAGCTACATCGTGGTGCTGAAGAACGACCGGCTCGCCGCCGCGGACGTGCGCGGCGCAGCGGACGCGTTGGTCGACCGCTACCACGGCAAGGTCGGCTTCACCTACCGCGCCGCCATGAAGGGCTTCTCCGTCACGATGTCGGCGCGGCAGGCCAAGCGCCTGGCCGCCGACCCCGCCGTGGCCTACGTGGCAGGACCGCACCGTCCAGGTGCTGACCGACCAGAACAACCCGCCGTCCTGGGGTATCGACCGGATCGACCAGGACGCCCTGCCGCTCAACCAGAAGTACAGCTACTCCACCGAGGCGTCGAACGTCACCGCGTACGTCATCGACACCGGCATCAACTACAACCACACCGACTTCGGCGGGCGCGCCACGTTCGGCTTCGACGCGTTCTCCGACGGCCAGAACGGCAAGGACTGCATGGGTCACGGCACCCACGTGTCCGGCACCGTCGGCGGCGCCACCTTCGGCGTCGCGAAGAAGGTCAAGCTCAAGGCCGTGCGGGTGCTGAACTGCGCCGGCAGCGGCTCGGTGTCCACCGAGGCGGCGGGCGTCGACTGGGTGACCGCGAACGCCGTCCTGCCGGCCGTGGCGAACATGAGCCTCTACACCGGCACCGCGAACGAGCCCAGCCGCGTGCTGGACGACGCCGTGCGCGCGTCGATCCGCAAGGGCATCACGTACGTGGTGGCAGCTGGGAACTTCAACGACGACTCCTGCAAATATTCTCCCCAACGGGTCACCGAGACGATCAACGTCGCCGCCACCGCGACCACCGACGCCCGCGCGTCGTTCTCCAGCTTCGGCACGTGCAGCGACCTGTTCGCACCGGGCCAGAACATCATCTCCGCGTCGTACTCGAACAACTCGGGCTCGGCGTCGATGAGCGGCACGTCGATGGCCTCGCCGCACGTGGCGGGCGCGGCGGCGCTGTACCTGGCGGACAACCCGACGAAGACCCCGGCCGAGGTGCACGCCGCGATCATCGCGGAGGCCACCCCGAACAAGGTCACCAACCCGGGCTCCGGCACCCCGAACCGCCTGCTGCGCGTGAACAAGGGCGGCGTCGGGCCGGTGATCGTGGCCAACCCGGGCCCCCAGTCGGGCTACGTCGGCACCACCACGAGCCTCCAGCTGTCCGCGACCGGCGGCACCGGCCCGTACACCTGGTCCGCCAACGGTCTGCCGCCCGGCCTGACCATCGGCGGGTCGACCGGCAAGATCGAGGGCACGCCCACCACTGCGGGCAACTACCCGGTGACCGCCACCGCGACCGCCACGGCGGGTGGTTCGGGCAGCACCACGTTCACCTGGAGCATCGTCGGTGAGGGCTGCCTGCCGCGCTCCAACGGCGACGACGTGGCGATCCCGGACGCGGGCGCGGCCGTGACCAGCTCGATCGTCTTCGCGGACTGGTCGGGCAACGCGCTGCCGGCGAGCAAGGTCGAGGTGCACATCAAGCACACCTACCGGGGTGACCTGGTGATCGACCTGATCGCGCCGGACGGCACGTCGTACCGGCTGAAGAACTCCAACAGCGACAGCGCCGACAACATCGACACGACGTACACGGCCGACCTGTCGTCCGAGCCGCGCAACGGCACGTGGAAGCTCAGCGTGCGGGACGTGGCGCAGATCGACGTGGGCACCATCGACACGTGGACCCTGACGATCTAACCCGCTGACCGGGGGCCGTTCTCCTTCGGGGGAACGGCCCTCATTCCATCCAGCAACAGCCGAACCCGCTCCGCGTCCTCTTCCCGCCGGATCTCCCGGTATATCCCCAAAGCCTCCTGCCACACGGCACGCGCCTGCTCGACGTGGCCCAGGCTCACCAGCGGGTGGCCGAGCCCGTCCAGCACGATGGCGACCTCCCACGCGTCGTCCAGCGCCTGCCGGAGGGCGAGCGCCTGCCGGTACCGGTCCACCGAGCGGGCGTGGTGGCCGGTGTGGTGGTCGATGTACCCGAGACTGTCCAATGTGGACGCTTCGCCGTCCGGGTAGTGGAGCCGGCGGTGCAGCGTGAGCGCCTGCTCGCAGTACACCCGCCCCTCTTCGTGCCGGCCCACCGCGGCCAACGACCAGCCAAGGCTGTTCAACGCGTCGGCTTGGCTGGTCGGATCATCGACCGTCCGGTACAGCTCCACCGCCCGGTCCGCGTGCTCCAGCGCCCGCCAATGGTCGCCCGCGCGCTCCCAGCCCCTGATGAGCGACTGATGTGCGCGGGCTTGACAGGTGCGATCGCCGATGTCCTCGGCTCGGCGCAGGGCGTGGTGGAGATGGTGGAGGGCCTCGTCGTGTCGCTGTAGTCGACTCAACGCACCGCCGAGAAACCGGTGGGTGGTCACACTCACGGCCGGATCCGCCAACCGGTCCGTCGCTCCCACCGCCGTCCGCCACATGGCCAGGTTGTCCTTGAAGTGGGCCCGGCGCAGGTGGAACGTGTCCACCGCCCACGCCAACCGCCACACCGTCTCGTGCCACCCGAGTGCGGCGGCGACGTGCTGGGCGGCGAGCAGGCAGTGGTGCTCGGCGTCGAACCAGGCCAGGGCCTCCGCCTGATCCCGCAGCGCCCATGGCGTGCCGCCGGGCTCCGGATCCGGAGCTTCGAGCGTGCCGATCCGAGGGCTGAGGAGCTGTTTTCCGGCCAGCGCGGTGTGCAGGTAGAAGTCGGTCACCCGGCGCAGCGCGGCAGCCTTCTCCTCGGAGGTGGCCGCACAGGTACGCGCGGCATAGGCGCGGATCAGGTCGTGCATCCCATACCGACCGGTGGCGGTCCGGATGAGCAACGACATGTCCTCCAACACCCGCAGCAGCGCCTTCACCCGTGCGAGCGGCAGACCGACGAGGCTCGCGGCGGCTTCCGGGCTGATGTCCAGACCGGGCGCGATGCCGAGCAGACCGAACAGCGTCACCTGCTCCGCACTCAAAGACCGCCGGGACCACGACAGCGCGGTCGGCAGACTCGCCGCCGGGTCACCGTCGTCCAGCGCGTCAAGGCCGAGCTCACGCAGCTCCCCGACCAGATCGGCAAGCCGGTCCGGCCGGCTGTGGGCACGCGCGGCGACGATGCTCAACGCCAGCGCCAACCCGCCGCACAGCCCGACCAACGCGTCCACCGCGTCCGGTTCGGCGGCCGTCCGAGCCGCGCCCAGCCGTCCGGCCAGCACGGCACGGGCTTCGGCCGGCGCGAGGGTGTCCAGGGTGAGGTGCCGGACGCCGTTCCGGGCGATCAGACCGGTCAACCGGTTGCGGCTCGTCACGAGCACCGCGCACGACGGATCGCCGGGCAGCAGCGGGACGACCTGCTCCGTGTCGGCCGCGTTGTCCAGCACGAGCAACATCCGCCGCCCGGCCACAAGACTGCGGAACAACGCGGCCTGCGCGTGCTGATCGGCGGGCAGACGTCCAGGGGCGACACCCAACGCGTCCAGCAGCCCACGCACCGCGACCGCCGTCGGCATCGGCGCGCTGTCCGGGCTGAACCCGCGCAGATCCACGAACAGTTGACCGTCGGGGAACCGCTCGGCATGCAGGTGCGCCCAGTGCAGCGCGAGACTCGTCTTCCCGATCCCACCCGCGCCGCCGACCGCCGAGATCACCGTCGTGCCGCACTCCGGTTCCCGCAGAACCGCATCCAGCCAGGCAAGTTCGAGGACCCGTCCGGCGAACCCGGGCGGAGCGGCCGGCAACTGCCTGGGCACCACCGGATCGGACGCGGGGGAGTGGACGTGCAGCCCACCGTGGACGACCCCGGCCTGCGCGACGACGTCGGCGGTCGACACCGTGTTGCGGACCCCGGGCTGCTGTCCCGGTCGCGGCTGATCGCCCATCCCACCGGCCTCCACACGTGAACTGGTGACCGAAGGGTCCCACCGGGCACGCCCGCGTGGGCCACGGGCCGGAGCCGAATCCGCCCGTTCGGATGACCGGTGTCCGCAGGACTGCGGTCGGCAGCCCTACCGACCATCCACAGTGGACTCGTGGCCGATCGCGGCCGTCGCCTCGGCGATGATCTCCCGCATGGCCAGCTCGGCCGCCGCCGGATCGCCGGACTGCACGGCCTGCGCCACGTCGGCGTGCAGCCGGATGGCGAGCGGGTTGGGGTGGGGGGGCATCAGGCCGTGGTGGGTGCGCCCGATCAGCACCTCGGACACCACCTCGGTCAGCGCCGCCAGCATCTCGTTGCCGGACGCGGCCAGCAGCGTGCGGTGGAACAGCAGGTCCGCGTCCAGGTACAGGTCCAGGTTGCCCGCCTTGCCGTGCACGGACATGTCCACCACCGCCCGGGTCAGGTCCCCGCACTGCTCCGGCGTCGCCCGCACCGCCGCCAACGCCGCCGCGACCGGCTCTATCCCGCCGCGCAGCTCGCCGAGCAGCTTGAGCTGCGGCTCCCGGTCCGCACCCGCCAGCCGCCACCGGATGATGCGCGGGTCGAACACGTTCCAGCCCGCGCGCTCGGTGACGGTCACGCCGACCCGGCGGCGGGTGGTGAGCACGCCCATCGACTCCAGTACCCGCACCACCTCGCGGATCACCGGCCGGGACACGCCGTTGCGCTCGGCCAGCTCGTCGATGCGCAGCACCTCACCGGGCGGGATGGCGCCGGACGTGATCATCCGGCCCAGCTCGTCCAGGATCGTCTGGTGCAGGCCCGTTCGGAGCGTCACGTTGGTCCCCACAAGGCGGAATCCTCTCATGATTGGGCTGCTCAGGCCTGTGTTATCGATAAAGAACAGGTGTTTGACCCTTCGGGCGTTGTAAAAACCTGATTAATGGTTCACGCTGTGCGACACGACGAAGGGAGCCTGCCGTGCCGCAGCCGATCGTGGTCATGGGTGTGTCGGGATCGGGCAAGACCACCACGGGCAGCGCGCTCGCCCGGCGGCTGGCCGTGCCCTTCGCCGACGCCGACGACTTCCACCCGCCCGCGAACATCGCCAAGATGGCCGCCGGCATGCCGCTGGACGACGCGGACCGCGTCCCGTGGCTGCGCGCCGTCGGCCAGTGGCTCGCCGCCCACCCGGACGGCGGCGTGGTGACCTGCTCCGCGCTCAAGCGGACCTTCCGCGACGACCTGCGCGCCGCCGCGCCGTCGGTCCGCTTCGTGCACCTCGCGGGCGACCCCGAGGTGGTCCGGGAACGGGTCGCCAACCGCACCGACCACTTCATGCCGGTCAGCCTGGTGGCCTCCCAGTTCGCCGCCCTGGAACCGCTCGCCCCGGACGAGCCCGGCGTCGTGCTCGACCTCGACCAGCCCGTCGACACCCTGGTCGACGCCTACCTCACCGCCGACGAAAGAACCCCTACCTGACCGCTCTGGACGCGGGCTGCCCGCCGACCACCGTCCAGGGGCCGACACGCGGGCATGAGCGCCCATGCCCGCGTCCCAGCCCGTCCGCGGCGAATTCGCCTGCACCCCAAGAGCCGCGGACCTCCGGACGACTAGCGCGCGTACTCCGCCAAGCGGGCCGCGATCTCGGCGGGTGACGGCATGGCCGCCACCTCGGCCGCGATGGCCTTCGCGGCGGCCCGCACCACCGAGTCGGTCAGCAGCCGACGTGCCCGGTCCGCCACCGCCTCGGTCGTCACCTGGTCGCCCACCAACTGGTCGCCCAGTCCGTGCGCCACCACCGCGTTGCCGTTGGCGAACTGGTCCGCGCCCTGCGGCAGTACCAGCTGCGGCGCACCCACCGCGAACGAGCCCAAGGTGGTGCCGCTGCCGCCGTGGTGCACCACGAGGTCCGTGTAAGGCAGCAGATCGGCCTGTGGCACCCACGGCAGCACGGTGACGTGCTCCGGGACCTCGCCCAGCGCGTCGACCTCAACCGACGGACCGGCCGCGACGAGCACCCGCGTGTCCGTGAACCCGGCCAGCCCGGCGATCGCCGTCCGCAGCACGCCGGGCGCGCCGAACGCCGTGCCCAACGTCAGGTACACCAGCGGCCGTTCGTGCGCGACGACCCACCCGGGCAGCTCGCCCGGCTCCGCGTACGGCACCGGCCGCAGCGGGATCGTGTCGTTCGCCGCCAGGAACCGCTTCTCCTGCACCGAAGGCGGACAGATGTCCAGGTACGGGTTGCCGAGCACCATCGCGTCCTCGGTCGGCACGTCGACGCCGAGTTCCGCCCCGAACTCGGCCAGCAGCTCCTGGCCGACCGACTGCATCTCGCCCTCGCTCCACATCCGGCCGAAGCCGTGGCACAGCGCGGGGACGCCGGCGACCTTCGCGGCCAGCCCCGCGCCGGGGTTGGCGAGTTCGTGCACCACCAGGTCCGGCCGCCACTCGGCGATGAACGGGGCCAGGTCGGCGTGGTAGCGGCGGGGCAGGACCGAGCCGAACACCTTCACGATCAGCGCCGGGTCGATCTCGGTCGGCACCGCCTTGTCGCCGAACGTCTCGGTGAACGCGGTGCGGATGTCCTGGCCGGCCTCCAGGAACCGGATGCCGTGCCCTTCGACGGTCCGCCGGAAGCCTTGACCGGTGGCGAAGACGACGTCGTCGCCGCGCGCGGGCGCGGCGCTGGCCCGGGGGGGTAAGGGCTAGGGGGGGGCGGGCGAGCCCAGGCGC
>CBHFOL010000191.1:0-14978 GCA_965995405.1 uncultured Saccharothrix sp. | reverse complement strand
GGCTTGGGGGCCGCGCCCCCAATGTGATTGCGAAAAAGCCCTGTCTGCGATCTCCGCAGACAGGGCTTTCCGACTTTGTAGCGGGGACAGGATTTGAACCTGCGACCTCTGGGATATGAGCCCAGCGATCTACCGAGCTGCTCCACCCCGCGTCGTAATTAGAACCTTACGCGGTGGTTAGCCGAAGATGCAAATCGGGTGGCCTCGATGTGTCCGAGGCCACCCGATCGTTGCTCCGACCGCAGGTCAGCCGGTCGGCGTCGGCGACGGGGCCACCGACGACTGCTGCGTCGGCGTGGTCGCCGCCGACGCGGCATCGAACTTCTTCGTGGCGTCGTCCAGCGCCTTGTACGCGTTGCCGAGCGCGGCGAAGTCACCACTGCTCTGCGCCGCCCGGATGGCCGCCAGGGCGCTCTGGATGTCCCTCACGGCCTGCTGGAGCTCGGCGCTCTGCCCGGTGCCGTTGCCGCCCGGCGGCGTGGTGGTGGTCGGCGGCGTCGTGGTGGTGCCGGAGCCCGGCGGCGTGGTGCCCGGCGGGTCTGGCAGCTGGGACGCCGCACCGGTCAGCACCTTCTCCAGCGCCTCCTTGAGCGTCGGCGCGTAGCCCACCTTGTCCCCGAAGCTCACCAGGACCTTGAACAGCTGCGGGAACTGGGTGTTCTGACTGGCCCGTTCGATGTAGATGGGCTCCACGTAGAGCAGCCCGCCGCCCACCGGAAGGGTGAGCAGGTTGCCGTACACCACCTTGGTCTGCCGTTGCGTCAACAGGTTCAGCTCGCTGCTGACGTCGCCCGAGGTGAGGAACTGGGTCTGGATCTGCTGTGGCCCCTTGGCCTCGTTGTTGAGCGTGAGCACGCTGATCTTGCCGTAGTTGTCCGGATCGGACCGGACGCTCACGTACGACGCCATGAACTCCCGGTTCTGCCGTACCAGGGCACTGGTCAGCTGGAAGCTCACCTTGTTCGGGTCACCGGTCGGGTCGCCCGCCAGCACGTAGAACGGCGGCTGCTGGTCGCGCGGCTGCTGGTTGCTCTGCTGCTGCTGTTCGACCGTGGTCGGGTTGTCGACGGTCGGGTCGGACGGCACGCCCCAGAACGAGACACCGGAGTAGAAGTCACGCGGCTGCTCGACGTGGTACTGGGCGAGCGTGTCGCGCTGCACCTTGAACAGGTCCTCCGGGTAGCGCAGGTGCTCGCGCAGCGACGACGACATCTCGCTGCTCGACTTCACCGTGCCCGGGAAGACGCCCATCCACGCCTTGAGGACCGGGTCCTTCTCGTCCATCGCGTACAGGGTCACCGTGCCGTCGTAGGCGTCCACAGTGGCCTTGACCGAGTTGCGGATGTAGCTGACCTGCTTGTTCGGCTGCTGCGCGACACCGGGCAGCGAGTCGTTCGTCGCCGTGGCCAGCGACGTCTGCTTCGCGTACGGGTAGTTCTCCAGCGTCGTGTAGCCGTCGACGATCCAGGTGATCTTGCCGTCCACGACCGCCGGGTACGGGTCGGCGTCCACGGTCAGCCACGGGGCCACCTTCTCCACCCGGTCGCGCGGGTGGCGGTTGAAGATGATCCGCGAGTCGTCGCCGATGGCGGAGTTGAACAGGATGTTCCGCTCACCGTAGGCGGCGGCGAACACCAGCTTGTTGAACAGGCCGCCGATCCGGACGCCGCCCTCGCCGTCGTAGGTGTACTGCGAGCGGTCGGTGTCGTACTCGCCGGGCGAGCCCTCGCCCCGGCCGCCGACGATCGCGTAGTCCGACGCGCCGCCCAGCTCACCGAAGTAGGTGCGCGGCTGCTGCACGCCGAACGGGCCGGGCTTGACCTTGCCCTCCTGGTCCACCTCGGCCACGTCGAACACCGGGTAGCCGCCGTTGCCGCCCTGGTCGGCGGGCGAGTTCACCTTGCTGGCCTCGGCGAGCACCATGCCGTTGCCGTGGGTGTAGATCAGGTGCTGGTTGATCCAGTCGCGCTGGCCCTGCGGGATGCCGGCGACGTTCAGCTCGCGGACCGCGACGATGTAGTCCTGGAGCTGGTTGTCCACTTTGTACCGGTCGACGTCCAGCTTCTCCG
The DNA here is from genome assembly GCA_965995405.1 of uncultured Saccharothrix sp. Classification (GTDB taxonomy): domain Bacteria; phylum Actinomycetota; class Actinomycetes; order Mycobacteriales; family Pseudonocardiaceae; genus Actinosynnema. The sequence goes on along the minus strand of CBHFOL010000191.1, from coordinate 12,909 downwards.
GGAACGCGTAGAACGGCCGCAGCTGCTGGAACTGGGTGAACGTCTTGGAGATCACGGCCGGGTCCAGCAGGCGGATGTTGCCCAGCGTCGCCTGGTTGCTCTTCAGCTCGTCCAGCGAGACGTTCTGCTTGCCCTCGTAGGGTTTCGTCTCGACCTTGTCCGGGGTGAGCCCGAACGCCTCCTTGGTCGCCGCTATGTTGCGGCTGATCGACTCGGCTTCCTTCTCGATCGCGTTCGGCTTGACCGAGAACTGCTCCAGCACCGCCGGCCAGGCCGCGCCGACCAGGATGCTGGACAGCACCAGCAGCACGGTCGCGATGGCCGGGAGCTGGAGGTTGCGCAGCACCGCGCCGACGAAGAACGCCACCGCGCAGAACACCGCGATGCACAGCAGGATCAGCTTGGCCGGCAGCACCGCGTTCAGGTCGGTGTAGGTGGCGCCGATGAACTTCTCGTTCCGGTCGGAGAACAGCAGCTGGTACCGGTCGAAGAAGTACGCCACCGCCTTCAGCAGCACGAACACACCCGCGACGATGGACAGGTGGGTGCGCGCCGGGCCGGACAGCTGCCCGCCGCGACCGGCGAGCCGGATGCCGCCGAACAGGTAGTGCGCCACCACCGCGCCCACGAACGACACCGCCGTGGCGATGAACAGCCACGACAGCAGCCAGGTGTAGAAGGGCAGCTGGAACGCGTAGAAGCCGATGTCGTGGCCGAACTCGGCGTCGGTCTGGCCGAAGCTCGTGGAGTTGAGGAACAGCTGGAACTGCTGCCAGTCGCCCTGCGCCGAGCTGCCCGCGATCACGCCGACGACGACCGGCAGGCCGATCGCGAACAGCTTCATCCGCCGGGTCACCACGGCGCGGTACCGGGCGACCGGGTCGTCCGGTCCGGAGACCGGCACGAACACCGGGCGGCTGCGGTAGGCCAGGATCAGGTTGATCGCGACGAGGCCGCCCACCAGCAGGCCCACGGCGAGGAACAACCCGAACCGGGTCGCCAGCATCGTGCCGTAGACGCTGCGGAAGCCCACCTCACCGAACCAGAGCCAGTTGACGTAGGTGCCGAGCAGCCTGGATCCGGTGATCAGCCCGACCAGGACCACCGCACCGACGATGAGCAGAATCCGGCTTCGACGGGACAGCCTGGGCAGTCCGACCGGGGGCCGAGTGGCCACGTGGCACGCTCCTGGATCGCGGTAATGGCTTTCGTACGTTCTGTCCAACTGTACGGAGGCCGCCCGGGGTTCCCCGTTCGGTCGCCCGTTTCGGGTGGATGCGACCATGACGGGCGTGTCAGCGAGTCAAAAGCAGCCCGTGGCCCTGCCCGCAGTGGCCCGCGAGGTCGAGCAGTTCGTGTCCACCGCCGGCTGGAACCAGGCGCCGCAGCTGTTCGCCCTGGTGCCGACCGCCGATCTGCTCGCCCAACAGCCCGAGTTGGCCGGCCAGCTGGACCCGGCGACATCGCCGCTGACCCCGATCGCCCAGGACTCGCTGCCGGCGGCGGAGCTGGACCGGGCGCTGGCCGGGATCGTGTGGCCGGACGTGGTACGCGGGTGCGCGCTGGCGCAGGAGATCGTGGTGCTGCCTCCGGAGGCGGAGGCGTCGCTGTCGGAGGACCTGGACGACGAGGCGGCTCGCCGGTTCGCGGCCGAGCACCCGCAGCGGCGGGAGGCGCGGTTGGTGGCGGCGGTGTTGCGGGACGGGTCGGCGGCGTGCGTGCTGCGGTTGCGCGGTGACGTGGAGAAGCCGGACGAGGTCGTGGAGCACCCCGAGCTGGCCCCGAACCTCACGCACGCCCTGCTGGAGACGCTGAAACCCTGACCTGCTCCGGTCGTCGTGGCACGGTCGTCGCGCGGCAGGTCATGCGGTCGACGCAGTTGTGATCAGGCGAATCGCCGGCTTTGTCGTACCCGCCTGGGATAATTGACATCGGGGCCGGAGGCCACGCCCGGTCGGTCCTCGCTGAGACGGAGGCCGTCGGTTCTCAGCTTCGGCCGCCGGAATTGTCGTACCCCTGTGGCAGCCTGAAAGCAGGGGGACCCCCTGGCGGGGACTTCTGCGAGAGCCTGCCCAGGGCGCTGTTCTCAGGTTGCGCGAGCCGGAATGTCGTACCCCTGTGATCGAATGAAGACAGGGGATCCCCTGCGCGGGGACGCGTGCGCGAGCCTGCCGGTCGAACGCCGTGAGGTCGGGTCGTACGGCCGGGAAGTGTCGTACCCGCGTGGGACAAAGGTGACCGGAGGCCACGGCCGTTCGCTAACAGTTGGGCGCGTCCTTGCCGGCGTTGATCGCCTTGAGCGACTCCACGGCGTCCGCCAGCTTCTCCACCTTCACCAGCCGCAACCCCTCGGGCGCGTGCTGCTTGGCCTCGTCGCAGTTGCCGGCCGGCACCAGGAACGTCGTCGCACCGCCCTCCCGCGCCGCCACCATCTTGAAGTTGATGCCGCCGATCCGCCCGACCACACCGCTGTCGTCGATCTCGCCGGTGCCCGCCACCGACTTGCCGCCGTTCAGCTCACCCGGCGTCAGCTTGTCCACGATGGACAGCGCGAACAGCAGACCCGCCGACGGCCCACCCACGTCCGACAGACTGATCTTGATGTCGAACGGCACGTCCGCCCGGTCCACCGGCAACACACCGAGGAACCCGTTCGGCCTACCGTCGGCCGTACCCAAGGTCACCTTGGCGGTCTGCCGGGCGGACTCACGCTGGAAGGTGATGTCGACCTGGTCACCGGGCTTCGTGTTCTCCAACGCGGCACGCACGTCCTCGTAGCCCGCGACCTCCTTGCCGTTGACCACGAGCAGGCGGTCGTTGGGCTGGATGACGTTGTCGGCGGCGCTGCCCCGGGTGACCTCGGCGGCGACGACCTTCATCGGGTAGCCCAGGTAGCGGAGCGCGGCCACCTCGGCGCTGGTCTGCGAGTCCTGGAACGCCTTCACATTCTGGTCGCGGACCTGCTGCTCCGACTCACCCGGACGGAAGAACTCCTCGCGCGGCGCGAGCGCGTGCCGACCGCTCAACCACAGGCCGAGCGCGCCGAACAGCGACACGTCGTCGGTGAGCGACACCGTGGTCATGGTGAGCGTGCCGTTGGTCGGGAACGTCTCCTGTCCCTCGATGTGCACCACGTCGGCGCCGTTGACCTGTCCCAGCGTGTTGTAGGTCGGCCCGGGCCCCAGCGCCACGTAAGGCACCCGCGCGAACCCACCGAGCAGGCCGAGCGCGAGCACCACCGTCAGACTGATCACGAGCGTCCACGTACGCCTGGTCAGGCCACGTCGGCGCAGGGCCGGGCGGGCCGACGGCTGCTCTACGACGGTGTCAGTGCCTTCGCTCACGCCCGACAGGGTACGGCCAACCGCTCACGCCGTCGGCGAACCGGTCCCGCACGTGACCCGGTGCCCGCGTACCGTGGGGGCATGAGTGACGTGCCCTTCGGGTTCAGCCCGCAGGACCCCGACGACCGCGGCGGCAAACCGGAGGAGCCGGCGGGCAATCCGTTCGACTTCAACCAGCTCGGCGCCATGCTGAGCCAGCTGGGCGCGATGTTCAGCAACGCGGGCACGTCGTCCGGTCCGGTGAACTACGACCTGGCGAAGCAGATCGCCTTGCAGCAGTTGGCGGGCAAGGGCGGCCTCGGGTTCGGGCCGGACCAGGGCCAGGCGGTGGCCGACGCGGTGCACCTCGCCGAGATGTGGCTCGACCCGGTGACCGCGCTGCCCGCCGGCACCACCAAGTCCGAGGGCTGGAGCGCCCAGGACTGGGTGGAGCGCACGCTGCCGACGTGGCAGCGCCTGTGCGACCCGGTGGCGCGGCGGGTGTCCGGCGCGTGGGTGGACGCGATGCCCGCCGAGGCCAAGGAGGCGGCCGGTCCGCTGCTGTCCATGCTCGGCCAGATGGGCGGCATGGCGTTCGGGTCGCAGCTGGGCGGCGCGCTGGCGCAGCTCGGTGCCGAGGTGCTGACGTCCACCGAGGTGGGACTTCCGCTCGGTCCGGCGGGCACGGCGGCGCTGCTGCCCGCGAACATCGAGAAGTTCACCGAGGGCCTGGAACGGCCGGCCAGCGAGGTCATGGTGTTCCTGGCCGCCCGCGAGGCGGCGCACCAGCGGCTGTTCAGCCACGTGCCGTGGCTGCGGCAGCGGCTGCTGGACACCGTGGAGGAGTTCGCGCAGGGCATCAAGGTCGACACCTCGGCGCTGGAGCAGCTCGCGGGCCAGGTGGACCCGGCGAACCCGGCGTCCATCGAGGAGGCCATGAAGTCCGGCATGCTCGAACCGCAGACCACACCCGAGCAGAAGGCCGCGCTGACCCGGCTGGAGACGCTGCTGGCGCTGGTCGAGGGCTGGGTGGACGTCGTGGTCGCGGAGGCCGTCGGCGAACGGCTGCCGGGCGCGGAGGCACTGCGGGAGACGCTGCGCCGGCGTCGGGCGTCGGGCGGGCCGGCGGAGCAGACGTTCGCCACCCTGGTGGGCTTGGAGCTGCGACCGCGCCGGCACCGGTCGGCGGCGGCGCTGTGGAAGCTGCTGGGCGACCAGCAGGGCATCGAGCAGCGGGACAGCGTGTGGGAGCACCCGGACCTGGTGCCCTCCTCCGAGGACCTGGACGACCCGCTGGAGTTCGCGGAGCGGTTCGGCCGGACCCGGAAGGCGCTGGAGGACCCGATGGCGGAGCTGGAGCGCACCCTCCGCGAGGACACCCCGCGCGAGGAGAAGGACGAAGCCTGCGGCCGCCCCCCCGCCTTACCCCGCCGATGCCGGCCCGGCCCGCGGGCCGGAATCGGCGTTTCTAGTCCTCCTCGGTGATGCCCAGGCCGGCCGCCGCCGACAGCCCCTCCAGGTACCCGACGGCCCGCTCGGCCTTCGGGTACCGGTGCACGAGCTCCCAGAAGTCCTTCCCGTGCCCCGGCACGCGCAGGTGCGCCAGCTCGTGCACCAGCACGTAGTCCAGCACCCACGCGGGCACGTCACGCAGCCGTTCGCTGATCCGGATGGTCCCCTCGCTCGGCGTGCACGAAGCCCACCGGGTGCGCATCGGCGGCACCCAGCGCACGCTGCTCGGCCGCACCCCGTCCAGGTACCGGTCGGCCAGCTCCTCACACCGGGCCAGCAGCGCGGCGTCGGATGTGCGGGTCGGCGACCGCCTGCGGGTCTCGCTGCGCTGGAGGCGGCTCAGCATCTCCGCGACCCAGTGCTTCTCCTCGCTCTTGCTCATGCGCGCCGGCAGCAGGACGACGACCGTGTCCCCCTCGCGGTACGCGCTCACCATGCGGCGTCTCCGAGCGCTACGCCGTACCTCCACCTGCGGTTCGGGCATGGCGTTCACGGTAAGGCCAGACACCGACAATTCGCGGCGGCCAAGCGGCGGTGTGTGCGGCAACGGACGCACAGATTCCCCCGAACGACGGCTGGACACGCGGGACGCGGCGTGCAGCGGTTGTGCGTCTGCACAGGTAGCGTGCTGCGGAGCCCCCGAGTGTGGCGCAGATCGCCCCGCACTCTCGATCCAAGGGAGGAAGCCGTGGCCGAGACCTACAACGGCTACTGCGTCAAGTGCCGTGAGAAGCGCGACTTCACGGGCGAGGTGCACGAAAGCAACAACCGCAGGATGGCGAAGGGCAAGTGCCCGGTCTGCGGGACCACGGTCACCCGGATCCTCGGCAAGGCGAAGGTCTGAGCCCGCAGGTGGCCGGGTCCGCACCCGGCCACCGGTCCCGTCCCTGTGGACAACCGTCCGCCGCCTGTGGACAGCCGTTTCGTCCGCAGGGGCGGGTCCCGGCACGCTGCACGACGTGAACCTGCCCCACCGCCCCCGACTGCTGCCCGGCCTGCCGGTGCTGCGCCGCCGTCCCGACGCCCTCCAGATCGGCGTCGACCCCCGACACTCGCTGCTCATCGAGGACGTGCCGCCCGCGATGGCCGAGGTGCTGCTCGGTCTCACCGGCCGACACACCGTCCCTGAGCTGCGCGAACAGCTAGCCCGCCACGGCGACCAGGCCGCCGACCTGGTCTACCTGCTGCACGGCCTGACCGACGCCGGACTGGTCGAGGAGAGCGTCCCCCCGCCGCACGGCAGGCTGACCGCCGAGACCACCGGCTGGGCGCTGCGCACCGGCCACCCGACACCGCGCCTGGCGGACGCGCGGTCCACCCGTTCGGTCGTCGTGCACGGCGACGGGCGCCTGTCGGTCTCGATCGCCACTCTCCTCGCCTCCGCCGGCGTGGGCCACGTTCGGGTGGTTGCCCGCGGCCGGGTGAATCCGGAAGACACCGGTTCGGGTTATCTGGACGCCGACGTGGGCCGCAGCCGCGCCGACGCCGCCGGTGACGCGGTGCGCCGCGCGTCGACCACCGTTCGCACGTCGACCAGCACAAAAGCCCCCGACCTGGTGGTGCTCGCGGACGCCATGGTGCCGCCGCCGGAACTGCTACGCGCCCTGCTGCTGGAGGGCACGCCGCACCTGGCCGTGCGGGCAGCCGAGGGTCTGGGCGTGGTGGGGCCGCTGGTCGTGCCGGGCCGCAGCAGCTGTCTCCGGTGCGCCGACCTGCACCGGACCGACGCCGACCGGGGGTGGCCGGTGCTCGCCGCCCAGCTGGTCGACCGGCCGCAGCACGCCGACCTGGCCACGGTGACCGCCACGGCGGGGCTCGCGCTGGGCCAGGTGCTGCTGGCGCTGGACCACGAGTCGACCGCGCGGACCCGCCCGCCCGCGTGGGACGCGACGCTGGAGGTGACCGCGTTCGCGGGTCTGGTCGAGCACCGGCTCGCACCCGTGCACCCACGCTGTGAATGCCGCTCGCTCGTGTGAGTCGGCCCTCAGCAACGGCTGTGTAGGTTCGAGTTGGCGCAACCACTGCGACCGCGTCGTAGGCCGGGGGGAGAATCTTCGGGTGAGTGAGATCCCGCGCAAGGCCGTGCAGCGCACCGCCAAGCTGGCCAGCCTGCCCATCGGGGTGGCCGGCCGGGTGGTGGGCGGCTGGGGGAAACGGCTGGCAGGCCGCAGCTCCGAGGAGGTCAGCGCCGAGGTGTCGGCGAAGACGGCGGAGCAGGTCTTCGCGGTGTTGGGCCAGCTCAAGGGCGGCGCCATGAAGTTCGGGCAGGCGTTGAGCGTGTTCGAGGCGGCGGTGCCGGACGAGCTGGCCGAGCCGTACCGGGAGGCGTTGACCAAGCTCCAGACGGCCGCGCCGCCGATGCCCGCGCGCACCACGCACCGGGTGCTCGCCGAGCAGCTCGGGTCGGGCTGGGCGAAGCGCTTCGAGTCGTTCGACGACGAGCCGGCGGCGTCTGCGTCCATCGGCCAGGTGCACCGCGCCGTGTGGCACGACGGGCGTGACGTCGCGGTGAAGGTGCAGTACCCGGGCGCGGACGAGGCGTTGCAGTCGGACCTGAAGCAGCTGCTGCGGTTCAGCCGGCTGATCCAGGCGATCATGCCCGGAACCGAGGTGAAACCGCTGTTGGAGGAGCTGCGGGACCGGTACCTGGAGGAGCTGGACTACCGGACCGAGGCGGCCAACCAGCGGGTGTTCGCCAAGGCGTTCGCCGGTGACGAACACGTCCTGGTGCCGCGGGTGGTGGCCAGTTCGCCCAAGGTGATGGTGACCGAGTGGACGGACGGCACACCGCTGTCCAAGATCATTCGTTCGGGTGAACGCGAGGAGCGTGACCTGGCGGGCAGGCTGCTGTCGGAGTTCCACTTCTCCGCGCCGAGCCGGTCCGGGCTGCTGCACGCCGACCCGCACCCGGGCAACTTCATGCTGGGTGCCGACGGCCGGCTGCGGGTGCTCGACTTCGGCGCGGTGGCGCGGCTGCCGGACGGGCTGCCGAGGACGTTGGGCCTGATGACGAGGCTGGCGCTGGACGGCCGCTCGGGTGACCTGGTGGAGCTGCTGCGCACGGAGCACTTCATCCGGCCGGGTACCGAACTGCACGAGCAGGACGTGCTCAGCTACCTGGCCCCGTTCGTCGAGCCGCTGCGCGTGGAGACGTTCCACTTCACCCGGAAGTGGCTCCAGAAGCAGGCGGAACGGGTGGGCGACCTGCGCAGCCCCGACTCGCAGACCGGCCGTTCCCTCAACCTGCCGCCGCAGTACCTGCTCATCCACCGGGTGACGCTGGGCGCGACCGGCATCCTGTGCCAACTCGACGCGAACGTCCCGGCCCACGCCATCGTCGCCCGCTGGCAACCGGGCTTCGCGGACTGAGCCGGGCCGGGCTCACCCCCGAGTTGTCCACAGCCAGAAAAGTTGTCCACAGATCCCGATTACCCCCTGGCACCCCCACCCACCTCGGTCGATGATCGATTCATGACCGAAGTGATCAAGACCTCAGACCTGAAAGCCTTGGGCTTCCCCCGCTACAAGATCGATGTCCGCTGCCGGCCGGGCGGTCCGTGGCAGCGCATCCTGCCGGGTGTGCTGCTGCTCAGCGCCGCCCCGCCGACAAGAGCGCAACGCGTCAAGGCCGCCCTCGCCTACGCCGGTCCGGAAGCCGTCCTGACCGGGGTGGACGCCCTGCACGCCCACGGCTTCCCGGACCTGCCACTGCCGCCCCGGATCCACATCCTCCAGCCCACGACCACCCGCAAAACCGGTGACGGCCACCTCCACCTGGAACGCACCACCCGCCTGCCCACACCCGTCCTCATGGGCGGTCTGCCGATGGCGCCGCCGGTCCGCGCGCTGCTGGACGCGGCCCGCACCGAGCCACACCCCTGCCGACGGCGCAGCATGATCAAGGCGGCGATCAACGCGGGCCACACGCCGACAACCCTGCTCCGCGAACTGGACGCGGGCAGCAAACGAGGCTCGGCCCTCCCCCGAACCGAACTCCGCCACCTCTCCCGCACCTACTACACAGCCTTCACCTGACCCGCCGAGCCGACGCCCGGGCAGGTCCGGCCAGGTCTCCGAGCAGGTCGCCCCGCGCTGCCCAACCGACCACCACCACAGCCCACCACCACTGCCGCTCTCAGGAAGGAGCCGCCGTACGGAGCCGAATTCACCAATACTCAGCGGGGAGCTTGCCCTCGATGTCGCGCACATGAGCCCGCGCGCACTCGTGGCACAGCCAGCGGTCCGTGCCGTGTTCGCGTTCGCGTACCCATGCCAGCAGTTGGGCCGGGTCGGCGACCGACGCACGGGTCCGGCCGCACCGCGCACACGCCTCGGTCACGGCTTGCGCCCCAGGTGCACCGTGCCCGCCGACAGCAGGTACACGTCGTCCCGCAGTCCCAGGTACGCGCTGTCCGTCGGGTCGAGCAGTCGGGTCGTCGTGTGCCGGTCGGCGGGGTGCAGGCGGTCGGCACCGACGTCGGCCAGCCACCGCAGCTGCTCGACGGCCCAGTCGCGCACGGCCTGCTTGGCGGGCGCGGGGTGGTCGACCAGGTAGCTGAACGCGGTCACGTCGAGCAGGCCGGCTTCGGCCAGCGCGACGTTCCACCCCACGGGGAGGCGGACGGCGTCGGGCATCGACTCGCGCATGCGCACGAACCACTCGGCGCGGGCGTGGGCGAGGCGTTCCTGGAGGCCGGGTTCGCCGACGCCCAGGTCCCACGGCAGGAACTTGGTCTCCAGGCCGCCTTCGCCCAGGGCCAGCCACCCGCCTGGTGCCAGGGCGTCGACCAGGGCGACCACCGCCTGGCGCTGGTCGGGCAGGTGGTGTGCGACCCGGGCGGCCCACACCAGATCGGCCGGGCCGGCGAGGTCGACCGGGCGTTCGGTGGCCAGGTCGGCGAGCACCGGGCGCACCCGGACGGTCGGGGTCGTCGTGTCCGGGTCGTACGCGGCTGCGGCGCGGGCCGCGGTGGTGGCGGCGTCGAGCAGTTCCGGCACGGCGTCGACCAGGACGACCGTGCCGCCGCGCGCGGCGAGCGCTTCGACCAAGGCGACGCTCATGCCGCCCGCGCCGCTGCCGACGTCGATCACGGTCGCGTTGTCCGGCAGGGCACGGACGAGTCTGCGCGCGATCACGTGCTGTGCCTCGGCGTCGAGTTCGTCTGCCCGTCGCAGGGAGGTCAGGCGGGTTGCCCAGTCGATTCCGTCGTGAGTGTGAGCGGCCACACGGAAGACGGTACCTATGACCCGGCCCGCCCTCCCATCGAGAACGGGAGGGCGGGCCGGGTGTCACGGGCTGGTGTCACTGCTGCGGACCGCAGCGGGCCCCGGGTCGTGGGGCCGGGCGGTCAGATCGCGTGCGCCTTCAGCCGAGCCCTGCGCTGGGCCCAGCCGGCCAGCCGACGCCACCTGCGGGCGACGACGAGCCGGTGGGCCAGGCGTTGACGTTGGGCGAATACCTCGGCTTCATGCATTCGGGATCTGGCCAGATTTTCTTCGAGCAACATGGGGTTACCTCGCGGGTTGAGTTCGATGATCACTGCTTCGTCGCTGGTGGTTCGGTACGTGGTCACGCGGCGGCCTCCTGGTCGGTAGCCCCCCGGACGACGGTTGCGGCAGGTGCCGCGGGAACAACGGGTGCCGCGTCCTTGCGCGGGCGTCCACGGGGACGCTTGCGCGCGATCACGGCTCCGCGCTCGAAGATCTCGCCACCCCAGACACCCCAGGGCTCGTGCCGGGCGATGGCGCCGGCCAGGCACTCCGCGATCACCGGGCAGGTGACGCAGAACTTCTTGGCCTGCTCCAGCTCGGCCGGAGCGTCGGCGAACCACAGGTCGGGGTTGTTGGTACGGCAAGGAAGTTCCAAGCCGGCGTCGGGAGCGGTGTCGATCAGGTTGGCGACTCCGGCTCCGGTCAGCTCGGGCTCGGTGGACGGCGCCCCGGTTATCGGGACGGTCGCGGTCAACATCAGTGGACTCCTGTCACAGGTCTTGCGATGGGGTTTGTCCTGCTAAAACGGGTTGGAACAACACAAAGGCCGCGGATCCGGTTACGGGTCCGCGGCCTTGGTGAGCCTCAGTTTCCTGACGGGTCGGTCAGGGACTTCGCCTCTGCGCGGACGGCGCAACGTTCTGAGTCGGGACAACGGTCGGGGCGTACTGCGCCCGCACCTGGATCAGCTGAACTCGCTCGACGCCCCAGTTCGAGGCGTGGCGATCGCGGGCAGACTTCTCCCCCGCGACACGAGCGCTGCCGGACACGGCGCCGACCCCGGTCAGCAGGAGACCGGGCTTGTCGAAGCGCATCTGAGTCTTCACAACCGGTCACCTCCTCGGGCGGCTAGTCTCGGAGCAACGTTCTTCTATCCCCAGCGGGCGCAGTTCGCACCCGGCCTCAGCAGGTTATGACTCGGTCCACGGCCGATGCAACCTGTTTTTCCAAATACCTGTCGATCGTGTGAAGTTTCAGCGTTTTCCCTGCACAAGGGCAAGGACGTCGGCCCCGTAGCGGTCCAGCTTGGCCGCGCCGATGCCGGCGATGGCCACCAGGCCGGCGATGTTCTCGGGTCGTTGCTCGGCGATGGCGACCAGGGTCGCGTCGGTGAACACCACGTACGCGGGGACCTTCAGCTCACGCGCCCGCCCGGCCCGCCACTCCCGCAGCCTGCCCAGCAGCTCCTCGTCCAGGTCCGACGGACAGCCGGCGCACCGGCCGAGCTTGATCGACCGGGCGTCGTTCAGCACCGAGTCGCAGATCCGGCACTGCGGCTTGGGCCTGCGCTGGAGCGGCTCGCGCTTGGCGGCGACGGTCCGGGACGCGGGGTGGTCCTCGGGGATCAGCCCGTAGAGGAACCGGCTGCGCCTGCGGTACCGGCGACCGCCGGCGGCGCGGGCCAGCGCCCAGGACAGCCACAGGTGCTCACGGGCCCGGGTCACCCCGACGTACAGCAGCCGGCGTTCCTCTTCGATGGCCGCGTCGTCGCCGTCGGCGTGCAGGATCGGCACGGTGCCCTCGACCAGGCCGACCAGGAACACCGCGTCCCACTCCAGGCCCTTGGCCGCGTGCAGCGACGCCAGTGTGACGCCGTCCACGGTCGGCGGGTGCTGCGCCTCGGCGCGCACGTCCAGCTCGACCACGAACTTGGGCAGGTCCGCGCCCTCGACGGTGGCGACCAGTTCCTCCGCCAACTCGACCAAGGCGAGCAGCGACTCCCACTTCTCCCGGGCCGCGCCGCCGGCGGGCGGCTCGTCGGTGAGGCCGATGCCGGTCAGCACCTCGCGCACGACCTTCGGCAGCTCACCCGACGGGTCCTGGGCGGCGGCCGAGCGCAGGGCGACCATGGCCTGGCGGACCTCGGCGCGCTGGAAGAAACGCTCCCCGCCGCGCACCTGGTAGGGGATGCCCAGTTCAGCCAACGCCTGTTCGAAGACCTCCGACTGCGCGTTGACCCGGTACAGAATGGCCACCTCACTGGCCGACATGCCCTCGTCCAGCAGCGCTCTCACCCGCTGTGCGACGGACGCCGCCTCGGCGGACTCGTCGTCGAACTCGGTGAACCTCGGCACGGGGCCTTCCGGCCGCTGCCCGATCAGCCGCAGCCGGGACCCGGCGGGACGTCCGCGCGCGGACTTGATGACGTCGTTCGCGAGGCCGACGACCTGGGGCGTCGACCGGTAGTCCCGTTCCAGCCGGACCACGGCGGCCTCCGGGAAGCGGCGCGGGAAGTCCAGCAGCGGACGCGGTGAGGCGCCCGCGAAGGAGTAGATGGTCTGGTTCGCGTCGCCGACCACGGTCAGGTCGTCCCGCGTGCCCAGCCACGCGTCCAGCACGCGCTGCTGCAACGGCGTGACGTCCTGGTACTCGTCCACCACGAAACAGCGGTAGCGGTCGCGGAACTCCTCGGCGACGTCACCGTGCTCTTCCAGCGCGGCGGCCGTGTGCAGCAGCAGGTCGTCGAAGTCGAGCAGCTGCGCCTCGTTCTTGAGCTGCTCGTAGGTCGTGTAGAGCTTCATGATCTGCTCTGCGGGCGCCGGGATGTCCCGCGCGGCGCGGGCGGCGGCCACCGGGTAGTCCT
>CBHFOL010000190.1:0-15048 GCA_965995405.1 uncultured Saccharothrix sp. | reverse complement strand
CTCCTGCGCGGCCCGTGGCACACGAGAACGGTCCCGGTCATCCGCTGCTCCTCCTGACGGCACCACCACGACCGGGCACGCGGCGTGCCGCAGGCAGTAGGAGATCACCGAACCGACGACCGCGATGCCGGCCTTGCGGTACCCGTGGCCGCCGAGCACCAGGGTGGCGGCGTGTTCGGACAGCTCCGCCAGGACCGGTCCAGGTGATCCGTCCGGCACCGACTCGTCGATCCGGACTCCGGCGGCGTCGGACGCCACCTGGTCCACCGCCGTGCGCAGGAACCGCTCGTGCATGGCGCGGAACGCGTCGGTGCCGTTCCGCCTGCCCGGCTGCCGGGGGTGGATCCGGCAGACCGACACCGCCCGCACCCGGCCGCCGATGTCCCGGGCGTGCCGCACGGCCCACCCGAGTGCGGCGACGCTCGCCGGGGAACCGTCGATGCCGACGACGATCTCGCTGTTCATGGTCATCCCCTCTCCATCGGCACGATGACCGGGTCGGGCACCACGCCCGCCCCGGCGTGCGTCGATCGGTAGGTCACACCTCAAGCGTCGTCGGGGAGCGGTCGCGCCGGCAGTGCCCAACGTCGTCACCGGCGAGGACCTTCGACTCGCGCACCGTCGCGCCGCGAGTGCCCCGGCGGTGGACGCCGCGCCGACCGCCGGAAGGGCACCGAGCACCGGCTCGGCCGTGCGGCACAAGGATCTCGCCGCGCTACGCCACCGTGTGCCCGCCGCCGGTCCGGGTCAGGTGGCCGGCACCTCGACCGCGATCTCTCCGCCGAGCCTCGCCCCCGCGCACAGCCCCAGGTCGTCGCCGCTCCAGAAGCGGCCCGGGTCGTACCAGTTCGGCTTCCGGTCGGCCGGCAGCAGACCCATCGCCTGGTAGGTCACCGCGACGACTTCGGCGCAGTACGCGGTCTCCAACGTCGTGTCGCCCGGTCCGGCCGGCCGGATCCGGCCACGCAGCCAGCGCGAAGCCAGCCGGATCGTGGACGGGAACGGTGTGCCGTCCAACCGCGCGACGGTGCGCAGGAGGGCGTCCTCCATCTCCCGGGTGACCCGGTGGTCGAGCTGGCGCAGCCAGGGGCGCTGCCCGTACTCGCGGGCCCACGTCGTGACGGCTTCGCGCAGGTCGTGCAGTTGGGCGCCGCGCTGTCGTCCACCCGACCACAGGTCGGGCAGCGACCGACCCAGCTCGGCGTGCCACATCAGCGGCGGCAGGTCGTCGATCACCACCGACATCCCGACGTGGTTGACCGGGCTGTTGGTCAACGCCTGGATCGCCCGGTCGGCGGCACTCCGGCCTCGGAACACCCACACGTCACCCGTGCGTGTCGCGTCGAGAGCCTCGTCCAGGGGGATGCCTGCCACAGCGGTAGCCTAGGCGTATGCGTTGGTGGAAGGCAGTCGGCCTGGCCGCGTTCGTCGGCGTGGCGGCGACCGGTGTGGTGCTCGCGCGGTCCGAGCGCCGTCGCCGCGCCTACACTCCCGACGAGATCCGCGAACGCCTCCACGCCCGCCTGGCCGAAGCCGCCCCGTCCCGTCCGTGACGGGGCGTTCACCGGCCGACCCCGACGCCGGGGCGGTGGTGCCCGGTCGGCCGTCCGGTGTGGACGGTGTCGGTCATCGTTCGGCGGCTGTGCCGATCGACCGCAGAACGGCTCGTTCCAGCAGTCCGACGAACGGGCCCGCGAACCGCCCGCGCCGGCGCAGCCTCAGCCAGGACCGCGGGTCGGTCGCGCGGGCACGTACCTCGCAGGTCAGCACGGTCCGCCGCTGTCCGTAGGGCAGCACGGACAGCGAACAGGCGATCTTGACGTGGCCGGGCGTGGCGAAATCCACGAAGTCCCGGGCCTCGACCTCCCGCCGGCGCGGTCGCCGGAACCCGACGACCGCGCCGAAGACGACCTCGGTGCCCGGCAGTTCGCCCAGGAGCACCCAGCCGGTCCCGGCCGCGAGGTCGTGCACGGTCGGCCCGCACATCCGCCGCGCCGTGTCCGCCACCGGCCCGCGCACCCGGCCCGGGTCGAGGTCGCGGACCGCCCGGTAGGTCGTTGCCACATCGGCGTCGACCAGGACGTGGGCGGTGCGGGTGAAGTCGGCGTGCGGCGCGCACTGGTCGATCAGCAGTGGTGCCGGCGCGGTGGACGTCATGGCGGATCACCTCCGTGGGGTGCGCGACGGGGACCGGGAGCGGTGGGCCGGAGCGCCCGTGCCGGACGACCGCCCGGACACCGACGGAATCGACCGCGGGCACCGCTCACGACGAGTGCAGCGCCCTCCGCAGCCGCTCGTGCTCCTCGGCGTCGATCTCGCCCTTCGCCAGGCGCTCGTCGAGGATGCGATCGGCCGGGTTGTCGCGCCTGCTCCGCAGCAACACGACCGCGATCGCCGTCGCGCCGCCGATCAGCAACACCATCCACAGTGTCATGGACAGCATGGCGCCCCATCCTGGGCTGTAACCGTAGAACCAGTGCATGACCGCCTCCTTCCTTCGTCACCAGTAACCCACCCGGGACGGTGCCCGCGACGCGGCCGAAGGACCTCACCGAACAGGGACCCGGGGCCGCCGGCTCAGGGCGCTTCGGGCGGGACCACCACCACCGGGCACTTCGCGTGACGCACGCAGTCGGCGGCCACGCTGCCCAGGAACACCTCCGTCAGCGGACCGTGGCCACGGGTGCCGACGACGAGCATGTCCGCCTGCCGCGAAGCCCGCGTCAGGGCGGTGCCCGCGTCACCGACGATGGTCACCTCGGCGACCTCCGGAGCGCCGGGCACACCCGCCCGCGCCTCTTCCACGATGTCGTGCAACTCCCGCGCGGGGTGCCGCTGACCGGGCTGCTCCGCGTACGGGTGCACGCCCAGCGACGACGCGGGCACGAACTCCGGCTCGCGCAGCCACGCCATGGTCGCCTCGACGGCCTCGCCCGAACGTGCCGCCCGCTCCAACGCCCAGCGCAGCGCCTTGCGGCTCGCTGGCGATCCGTCCACTCCGACCAGGATCATCGGCTCCTCCCAATCCACTCGGTTGAAGCGTCCAACGGCGGCACCGGCCACGGCAGGGGCCTACGTCACCAGCCGGAAGGGCCGATGCGCACTTCTGCCCGCACCGCCCCGCGCGGACCGTTGCCGGTATGAACGCCGCTGATGTGATGACCCGGCCGGTCGTGACGGTCGAACCGACCACGTCGGTCCGCGCGGCGAGCGCGCTGCTGATCGACCGCAGCTTCTCCGCGCTGCCCGTCGTGGAACGCGGAGGCCGACTGGTGGGCATCGTGTCCGGCGCCGACCTGCTGGTCGCCGGCCTGAACCAGACCACGACCACCGTCGCCACCGTGATGAAGTCCCCGGTGATCAGCGCCCCGCTGACCGCCACACCCACCGAACTGGCGAGCGCCATGCTCGGCAACCGGCTGCACTGCCTGCCCGTCGTGGACGCACGCGGCGCGGTCGTGGGTGTGGTCAGCCGCGGCGACCTGCTCCGGGTCCTGACACCCGACGACGAGGTCCTGGCCGCACGCGTCGACCGGCTGCTGCGCGCCTACAGCCACACCCGCCGGTGGACCGTCACCGTCCGGGACGGCACCGCGCACGTCACCGGCCCTTTTGACGACGAAGCCGAACGACGGGTCGTCACGGCACTCGTGCGGACCACACCCGGCGTGGCCGGAGTGGTCCTGCACAGCGTCCACACAGCCGGCTGACCATGGACCTGACACAGGCCGCGAGTTTGGCGACCGCCCTGGCGATCGGCCTGTTGCTGGGCGTCGAACGAGAACACGACACCACCGGCACACGCCCCGCGGGCTCACGGACCTTCCCACTTCTCGCCCTGGCCGGCGCGGTGGCGGCGGCACTGTCGACCGCCGCGCTCGCCGTGGGTCTCGGCGGCGTGTGCACCCTCGTGGCGCTCTGGTACTGGCACGGGCTGCACGAGGAACACCCCGACGTGGGCGCCACGACCGAGGTCGCGGCGATCGTCGCCTACCTTCTGGGCGCACTGGCCTGGCACCGACCCCAACTCGCCGTCGCGGCCGGGGTCCTGGTCGCGGTGCTGCTCGCGGCCAAACAACCCCTGCACCGGTTCGCGACCCGCCTCGTCGGCGACCGCGACGTCACCGACGCCATGACCCTGTTCGTCGTGGCGTTCGTGGTGCTGCCGCTGCTGCCCGACCGCCCGCTGGGCCCGTACGGCGTGCTCAACCCCGCGAAGGTGTGGGGCCTGGTGCTGGCCGTGACCCTGATCGGCTGGGTCGGCTACGCCGCCGGACGGGCGTTGGGCGACCGGTGGGGGCTGCTCGTGGCGGGCTTCGCCGGCGGGTTCGTGTCCGGGTCCGCCACGACCGCCGTCATGGCCCGCCGCCACCGTGAGATCGGCGCGCCCGCGATACCCGCCGCACTGGCCGCCAACCTGTCCACACTGATCCAACTCGTCGCCGTCACGGCCATCGCCGCCCCGGCGGTGTCGCTGCGACTGCTGCCCGCCGCGGCGGCCGGTGCGGTCGTGCTGGTCGCCGAGATCGCCTGGCTGTCACGAC
This sequence comes from uncultured Saccharothrix sp., assembly GCA_965995405.1. Lineage (GTDB taxonomy): Bacteria > Actinomycetota > Actinomycetes > Mycobacteriales > Pseudonocardiaceae > Actinosynnema. Next base: position 10,504 of record CBHFOL010000190.1, on the reverse strand, counting down.
GGCTGCCGAAGGCCCGGGAAGGCGATCCCGTCGTCGACCGCCCGATGTCGCTGCGCGCCGCACTGGGCCTGACCCTGATCCTGGTGACCCTGCTCGTCCTCACCCGGGCGGCGGCCGAGTGGCTGGGCAGCGGGGGAGCGGTGGCCGCCGCCGGAGTCGGCGGGCTGGCCGACGCGCACGCCGCCGCCATCGCCGCCGCATCCCTCGCACCGCAGACGATCCCCGTCACCACGGCGGTACTGGCGTGCGGCGCGGCACTGGCCGCGAACACGGTCGTCAAGCTCGTACTGGCCCTGACCGCCGGCGGCCCCCGGTTCGCCGCGACCCTCGCCGCCTGGCTCACGCCCGTCGTCACCGCGGTGGCGATCAGCCTGATCTGGTGACCGCCCGCCCGCCGGAGGCCCTGTCGAGCCCCGTCGGGCAGCTACCGGACGGCACGAAGCTCGTCGAGCACCGTGTCCACGACCTCCGGCACCACGGCGGCGACCGGAGCTGTCAGGCCGGTGCCGAACCCCACCTCCGACACCTCCACCGCGAACACCACCAGCCGGGCCGGCAGGCGCCCCAGGGCATCCGCCAGCTCCACCGCCTCGGGTACGCCGAAGCCGTGCGAACTCGTGGCCGGCTCGACCGCCGCGTCGAACGAGACCCTGTGCAGCCGGCCCGGCACGGGCGGGACGCTGCGGATCGCGTCCACCACGACCACCAGGTCCGCGCCCGCCCACGCCTCCATCAACCGCACCGGGTCGCCGTCGGTGATCTCCGCCCGCACCCCGTGCCGGGCCACCTCGCGCGCCACCACCGGACCGATGCCGTCGTCGCGGCGGAACTCGTTGCCCACCCCGACCACCACGGCGCTCACCGGGCCTCCCGCGTGAAGTCCAGGAAGTGCGCCGAACACGAGATGCACGGGTCGTAGTTGCGGATCGCCCGCTCGCACAGCGACACCAGGGCGTGGTCGTCCAGGTCGAGGTGGCCGGCGACCAACCGCGCCACGTCGTCCTCGATCGCCGACTGGTTCTGCGAGGTCGGCGGCACGATGTCGGCCGAGACGACCAGACCCTCCGGGGACAGTTCGTAGCGGTGGTACAGCAGGCCGCGCGGAGCCTCGGTGACCCCGTGGCCCACACCCGCCCGCGCGGGCACGACGGCCGCCGGGGGATCGGGCCGCTCGTAGGAGTCGATGATCCGCAGCGCCTCCTCCACCGCGTACACCACCTCGACGGCGCGGACCACGATGCCGCGGAACGGGTTCCGGCACTCCGGCCCCAACCCGGCGGCGGTCGCGGCGGACGCCGCGGCAGGGGAGAGGCGGTCGGAGTTGAGGCTGTACCGGGCCAACGGCCCCACCAGGTACATGCGGCCGTCCAGCCGGGCGTGCAACGCGGTCGAGTGCGGCACCTGGTGCTCCACCACGTGCTCCGGGAACCGCGCGACGGGGAACGACATCCCCGTCGTCACGTGCGGGACGCCGCCGTCGATCGGGTAGCCCTCGTCGTCCCGCAACGCCATCAGGTCGTGCGGCACGTCGATGTCCGGGAAGTCGAACCCCGCCACCCAGGCGACGGTGGCCAGGGCGTCGTCCAGGGAGCGGCGCAACTGCCCGGCCAGCGGTCGCAGCTCGTCCGGGGTGGGGGCGCGGTGGAAACCGCCGACGCGGACGTTCACCGGGTGGATCGCCCGCCCGCCGACCAGGTCCATGATCGCGTTGCCCGCCTTCTTCACCGCGAGCCCGCGTTCCACCAGGTCCCGGTGGGCGCCGGCCAGGGCGATGCCGTCCGGCAGGCCCAGGAAGTCCGGTGCGTGCAGCAGGTGGATGTGCAGGGCGTGGCTGGAGATCCACTCGCCGCAGTACAGCAGCCGCCGCAGCGCCCGCACCCGGCGGTCCACCGCCACCCCGCACGCGTCCTCGATCGCCAGGCACGCACTCATCTGGTACGCCACCGGGCAGATGCCGCAGATGCGGGCGGTGATGTCGGGCGGTTCGCGGTAGTCGCGCCCGCGCAGGAACGCCTCGAAGAACCGGGGCGGCTCGTAGATGTTCAGCTCGACCTGGTCCACCCGGCCGTCGGTGGTGCGTACGCGCAACGCGCCCTCGCCCTCCACGCGGGCGAGTCCGGCGACGCGCAGGATCCGGTTCGCGCGGTGCGTCATGTCCACTCCCCGGCGGCGTTGAAGGTGCGGAACACCCGGTCCACCTGGCCGTCGTCCATGCCGCAGCGCCGCAGCAACGGGATCAGCACGGGCACGTTGGGCCGGTTCATCGGACCGAAACAGCCGTAGCAGCCCCGGTTCACGGCGGGGCACAGCGCGCCGCACCCGGTGTGCGTGACCGGGCCCAGGCACGGCGTTCCGTGCGCGACCAGCACACAGGTCAGGCCGCGCCGCTTGCAGTCGGTGCACACGCTGGTGTCCGGCAGGTCCGGCTCGCGGCCGGCGAGCAACGCGGTCAGCACCTCCAGCAGCTGCCCCCGGTCGATCGGGCAGCCGCGCAGCTCGTAGTCCACCGGGACGTGCGCGGAGATCGGGGTGGACGTCGGCAGCGTGTCGATCAGCTCCGGCGAGGCGTAGACGACCGAGCGGAACTCGGCCACGTCACCGAAGTTGCGCAGCGCCTGGATCCCGCCGGACGTGGCGCACGCGCCGACCACCACCAGCACCCGCGACCGCGCGCGGATCGAGCGGATCCGCTCGGCGTCATCCGGCGTGGTGACCGAGCCCTCGACGATCGAGACGTCGTAGGGGCCGGGCCGGGAGAGCGAGGTCATTTCCAGGAAGTGCGCGATCTCGACCCGGTCGGCGAGGGCGAGCAGCTCGTCCTCGCAGTCCAACAGGGTCAGCTGGCACCCGTCGCACGAGATGAACTTCCACACGGCGAGACTCGGACGGTCGGTCACAGCTCCTCCACCGCGAGCAGGTCGGCGGCCACGGGGAAGTCGACCACCGGGCCGTCGCGGCACAGCAGCAGCGGGCCGAGCTGGCAGTGCCCGCAGCGGCCGGTGCCGCATTGCATGTTGCGTTCCAACGACACCTGGATCCGGTCGGGCGGCACGCCCCGGCGCATCAGCGTCCGGGCGCTGTACCGCATCATCGGTTCCGGCCCGCACAGCAGCGCCATGGTCCGTTCCGGGTCCAGCGGCAGCACGGCGAGCGGTTCGGTGACGAACCCGACGCGGCCCGTCCAGCCGGGTGCGGCCCGGTCGACGGTCGTCACGACCTCCACGGCGCTCCCCTCGTCCCAGCGGCGCAGTTCGTCCCGGTACAGGAAGTCGGCGGGGGTCCGCGCGCCGCCGACGAGCACCACGCGTCGGAACCGGTCGCGGTGGGCGATCGCGTGCCGCACCGCCGGCCGCAGCGGAGCGAGGCCGATGCCGCCGGCCACCACGAGCAGGTCCCCGGCGCGGTCGAGATCCCAGGAGGTGCCGAACGGGCCGCGCACGCCGAGTGCCGTGCCGGGTCCGGCGCGGTGCAGCGCGCGGCTCACGGCGCCGACCGAGCGGATCGTGTGCAGCAGGTCCCCGTCGCCGGGGATGCCGCTCACCGAGATCGGCACCTCCCCGATCCCGTGCGCGTAGAGCATCGCGAACTGCCCCGGCCGGAACTCGGGCAGTGCCTTGCCGACCGGGCGCAGCAACAGCGTCGCCGAGTCGGTGGTCTCGTCGGTGCGCCGCGCGACCCGGTGTGCCACCGGCAGCCAGGGATCGGTCACGACGGGCTCCGGTAGAGGTCCAGCAGCCTGCTGCGGGTGCCTTGGAGGCGGTGCAGCATCGCTTCGGCGAGCACCAGCGCCAGCCGGTAGCCGAACGCCGGGTCGGACTCGGCGGCCTCCCGCAGCCGCGCCACGTCCAGGCAGGCCAGTCGGGAGGGCGTGACCACCGTCGCCCCGAAGTGCCAGCGGTACGGCGGCACCAGCCAGGACAGACCCAGCAGCTCGCCGACGCCGACGCTCTGCACCGTGACCGCGCCCCGACCGGGGACGGTCGCCTCGACGGCCACGCGTCCGTCGAGCACCACCCAGCCGCGCTCGGCCCGCTGTCCTTCGGTGAACAGCCGCGTCCCGGCCGGGTGACTCTCGGCGTGCGCCGTGCTCGCGATCAGCGCCCGGTGGGCGGGCGTGAGGTCGTGGAACAGCGGCAGCCCGGACAGGTCGACGGTCATGGCGCACCTCGCACCAGGGCGGCGGCTTCCTCGGTGATGTCGATCCCGGCCGGGCACCAGGCGATGCACCGGCCGCACCCGACGCAGCCGGAGGTGCCGAACTGGTCGTGCCAGGTGCCCAGCTTGTGGCTCATCCACTGCCGGTAGCGGGCCGCGCCGGAGGTGCGGACCGAGCCGCCGTGCAGGTAGGAGAAGTCGATCTCGAAGCAGGACGCCCAGCGTTCCCGGCGTTCGGCCCGCTCGTGGTCGAGCGCGGTGGTGTCCTCGACGGTCACGCAGAAGCACGTCGGGCACACCATCGTGCAGTTGCCGCACGTGAGGCAGCGCTGCGCGACCTGTTCCCAGTGCGCGGAGTCGCGGTTGGCGGCCAGCAGTGCCCGCAGGTCCACCTCCGGCATCGCACGGCCCATCAGCCCCGCCGCGCGGTCCACGTCGGCCTCGGCGAGGGCGGTGTCCGCCGCCTGCGCCGGTCGGGCGGGCCGCCGGTCCAGCACCGCCCGACCGGCGGCGCTGCCCGCGACGGCCAGGAACCGGTGGCCGTCGCCGTCGACCCGCTCGGTCAGCGTGATGTCGCAGCCGCCCGACACGGCGGGGCCGCAGCCCATCGACGCGCAGAAGCACACCCCGCCCGGCTCGGTGCACTGGGCGGCGACCACGAACGGGGACCGGTCGCCGAGCACCTGGCACAGCTTGCCGATGGCGGCGAGGTCGCACGCCCGCACGCCGAGGAACGCGTACCGGGGTCGGGGCTCGTCCACCGCGTGGTAGCCGCGTTCGTCGGCGGAGAACAACGTCCGACGGGGCGGGTGCAGGAAGTTCTTCCACGACAGGGGACCGGCCGAGTGCCCGAACACCGCGCCGTCGTCGCGCCGCCGGAGCCGGTAGTGGCCGGGGCCGGTGTCCACGCCCCACCCGGCGGGCAGGTCGGCGGCCGTGGCGACCTCGGCGAGCGTGACCGCCCCGTCCCGCGCCACCGGCCCGATCACCAGGTGCCCACCGGCCTTCAGTTCCGCGATCAGCGCATCGAGTCCGGCGATGTCCAGGACGACGTTCACGGCAGCGTCCGGGCGATCAGACCGGCCAGTTCGACGGTGCGGTTGGCGTAGCCCCACTCGTTGTCGTACCAGCCGAACACCTTCACCACGCTGCCCGTGGACTTGGTCAACTGCGCGTCGAACACACACGAAGCCGGGTCGCCGATGATGTCGCGGGACACCATCGGGGCCGTGGTGTGGCGCAGGATCCCCTTGAGCCTGCCCGCTGCCGCCTCGGCGAACACGCGGTTGACCTCCTCGGCCGTGGCCGGCCGTTCCAGCAGCTCCCTGAGGTCGGTCAGCGATCCGTCCTCCACCGGGACCCGCACCGCCAGGCCGTCCAGCCGGCCCGCGAGTTCCGGGATGACCAGGCCGACGGCCTTCGCCGCGCCGGTGGACGTGGGGATCACGTTCACCGCCGCCGAACGTGCCCGACGCGGATCCTTGTGCGGACCATCCAAAAGGGACTGGTCGTTGGTGTAGCTGTGCACCGTGGTCATCAACCCTTCGCGGATGCCGAAGGACTCGTGCAGCACCGACACCATGGGCGCGACGCAATTGGTGGTGCAGGAGGCGTTCGACACCACGTGGTGCGCGGTCGGGTCGTAGGAGTCCTCGTTGATGCCCAGCACGATCGTGGCGTCCACGTCCTTGCCCGGAGCGGTGATCAGGACCTTGCGCGCACCCCGCGCCAGATGTGCCCCGGCCGCTTCACGGGTCCGGAAACGGCCGGTGGCCTCGATGACGAGGTCCACGCCCGGCGCGCCCCAGTCCAGATCCGCCGGGTCGGCTTCGGCCGTGATGCGGATGGTCCGCCCGTCCACGGTCAGCGTGTCCACACCGGAGCCGATCTCCCGCCGCCACGGCCCGTAGGTCGAGTCGTATGCCAGCAGGTGTGCCAGCGCGTCGGGTGTCGTGAGGTCGTTGACCGCGACGATCTCGATATCGCTGTCGTCCCGGTCGACGGCGCAGCGCAGCACGTCGCGGCCGATCCGCCCGAACCCGTTGATCCCCACCCGGACCGCCATGTCTCCTCCTCGGCTGTCGATCTGTCGTGCTTTCGATGCTGCTGCGGGCCGTGCGGCGCGGGCAGTGGCGAAGGTCCCGGTGGATCAGGGCACCCGGTCAGCAGATACGCGGCAGCTGCTCGCCGATCAGCACGTCGATGATCCGCCACGAACCCACCGACGTCCGCGCCGTCACCCGTCCCGCCGGTCCGTCGACCACGCGCCCGATGACCACGGCGTCCGCACCCTCGGGCAGCGCCCGCATCGCTTCCAGCACGGCCGGCGCGGATCCCGGCGCGACGAACGCCACCAGGCAGCCCTCGTTGGCCACGTGCATCGGGTCCAGCCCCAGCAGTTCGCACGCCGCCGCCACCGCGCGTGGCACCGGCACGTCGTCGGCCACGATCTCCACCGCCACCCCGGACGCGGCGGCCAGTTCGTTCAGCGCCGTCGCCAGGCCGCCGCGCGTGGGATCGCGCAGCACGTGCACGTCCCGGCCGCCCGCCGCCACCATCGCCGCGACCAGGCGGTGCAGCGGCCGGCTGTCGGAGACGATCTCCGACTCGAACCCCAGGTCTTCGCGGGCACTCAGGATCGCCGTGCCGTGCGCGCCGACCGGCCCCGACAGCAGCACCACGTCGCCGACCTCACCCGCCGCGGCCGAGGGCCACGCGTCGCGCAGCCGCACCCCGACCCCGGTCGTCGTCACGTACAGGCCGTCGGCCGCGCCTCGCCCGACCACCTTGGTGTCGCCGGTGACGATCGGCACGCCCACCTCACCCGCCGCCCGCGCGGCCGACCGCGTGACCCGCCGCAACTCCTCCACCGGCAGCCCTTCCTCCACCACGTACGCCAGCGCCAGCGCCACCGGCCGCGCGCCACGCATCGCCAGGTCGTTGACCGTGCCGTGCACCGCCAACGACCCGATGTCCCCGCCGGGGAAGAACCGGGGCGTCACCACGAACCCGTCGGTGCTCAACACGACATCCACGTCGTCGAGCCCGACGACCGCCGCGTCCTCCAACGGTCCGTGCCCGCCGAGCTCGGCTCCGATCACGTCGTCGATGAGCTCCGCCATGAGCCGGCCGCCCGAGCCGTGGCCCAGCAGCACCCGCTCGGTCTCCGTGCGGGGCAGGGGACAGGTGGTCATCGTGACTCCAATCCACGTCCGGCGTTGTGGAACGCCGCGCAGGTTCCCTCACCGGACACCATCGGGGCGCCCAGCGGTGCACGGGGTGTGCAGGTGCGCCCGTAGGCACGGCAGTCGGTGGGCAGCCGGGTGCCGCGCAGGATGTCGCCCGCGATGCACTCGGGTGCCTCCCGCGCGGCGACCCCGCCCACGTCGAACCGGGTCTCCGCGTCGTACGCCGCGAATTCCGCCGACAGGGCCAGCCCGCTCGCCGGGATGCCGCCGACGCCGCGCCAGGTGCGGTCGGTGACCCGGAACACCCGGCGGAGCACGTCCCGCGCGGCGGGGTTGCCCGACCGGCGCACGGCCCGCGCGTACTGGTTCTCCACCTCGGCGCGCCCGTCCTCCAGTTGGCGCACCGCCATGAGGACGCCCTCCAGCAGGTCCAGCGGCTCGAACCCGGTGACCACGATCGGCACCCGGTAGCGGGCGGCGATCGGCTCGTACTCGGTCCAGCCCATCACCGCGCACACGTGCCCGGCGGCCAGGAACGCCTGTACCTCGTTGTCCGGCGCGTCCAACAGCGCCGTCATCGCGGGCGGCACCAGCACGTGGCTGACCAACACGCTGAAGTTCGCCACCCCGGTCCGGGCGGCCTCCAGCACGGCCATCGCGTTCGCCGGCGCGGTGGTCTCGAACCCCACCGCGAAGAACACCACCTCCCGGTCCGGGTTCTCCCGGGCGATCCGCACCGCGTCCAGCGGCGTGTACACCACCCGCACGTCCCCGCCGCGCGCCTTCACGCCCAACAGGTCGCCGGTCGTGCCCGGCACCCGCAACATGTCGCCGTAGCTGGTGAACACCACACCCTGCCGGGCCGCGACGGCGATCGCCTTGTCCACCATGGCCAGCGGTGTCACGCACACCGGGCAGCCGGGGCCGTGGATCATCCGGACGCCGGCGGGCAGCAGTTCGTCGATGCCCTGCCGCACGATGGTGTGGGTCTGGCCGCCGCAGACCTCCATCACCGACCACGGCCGGGTGGCGGTCGCGTGCAGTTCGGCGAGCAGTCGGCGGGCGAGCACCGGGTCGCGGTATTCGTCCAGGTGCTTCACGACGGCCCCAGCTCTCCGACGAGTGCGTCGGGCATCGCCCGCAGCACGGCGAGTGTCCGGGCGGCTTCCGCCTCGTCCACGACGCTGATCGCGAAGCCGACGTGCACGATGACGTAGTCGCCGACCTCCGCCTCGGGCGTGTAGGCCAGGCACACGGGCCGGCGCAGGCCGTCGAAGTCGACGGTCCCGGTGCGCGGCTCGACGTCCTCCACCGCCACGATCCGGCCGGGAATCCCCAGGCACATGGTTCGCCTCACCCCTTCAGCACGGCCGCGGCGACCGCGGCCTGTCCGTAGCAGATACCGCCGTCGTTGACCGGCACGCGTTGCCCGACGTGCACCTCGAACCCGGCGTCGGCCAGGTCCCGCACGAGGGCCGTGGTCAGCCGTCGGTTCTGGAACACCCCGCCGCCCAGGCACACCGTGTGCACGCCGGTCGCGTCGGCGACCCGCTCCACGAGGGCCCGGGTGGCCTCCGCGACCGCTGTGTGGAACCGGGCCGCGACCACGCCGACCGGCTGCCCGGCCCGGCAGGCGTCCCGCAGCGTCGGCACCGGGTCGTACACCCACAGGCCGTCCCGGCGGTGCAGCCGCCACACCAGCGCGGCACCGTCGGGATGCCCGTGCGCCGCCGCCTCCAGCAGCGTCGCCGCCTCGCCTTCGTAGCTGTTGTCGTCGCACAGCCCCAACAGCGCGGCCACCGCGTCGAACAACCGGCCCGCACTGGACGCGACCGGACTGTTCACACCCCGCGCCACCATGCGCCGGACCAGGTCCACCTCGCGCGGGTCGAGCCTGGCGGACAGTTCGTCACCGCACCCGTCGAGCCGTTCGCCGAAGTCCTCCGCGCCGAACAGGTAGCCCAGCGCCATCCGCGCCGGACGCCGCACGGCCACCTCGCCGCCGGGCAGCGGCGCGGTGCCCACCCGCCCGACGCGGAGGTAGTCCCGGTAGGTCGCCAGCAGGATCTCGCCGCCCCACAGCGTGCCGTCGTCGCCGTACCCCAGGCCGTCGTAGGCGACGCCGATGAACCGGCCGCGCACGCCGTGCTCGGCCGCCGTCGCCGCCACGTGCGCGTGATGGTGCTGCACCGGTATCCGGCGCTCGGCGGGCCACCGCAGGGCGTACCGGGTGGACAGGTAGCCGTGGTGCAGGTCGTGCGCTCAGTACACCTGCTCGGTGTCCTGCGTCCGGCACAGCGCCGCCACGTTCTCCTCGAACGCCCGGAACACCGCCGCGTCCGACAGGTCACCCGTGTGCGGGCCCACCACCGCCCGGTCGCCCACCGCCAACGCCGTCGTGTGCTTGAGTTGCGCGCCCAGCGCCAGCACCGGGGTGGGCACGGCGACCGGCAGCGGCAGCGGCTCGGGCGCGAAGCCCCGGGCCCGCCTCAGCACCGAGGGACCGCGCACCACCGAATCGTCGTGACGCCAACGGATCCCCCGGTTGTGGGACAGGATCCCGTCCACGAGCGGACCGAGCTCGGCCGTCGCCGCGTCGTCGGAGACCACGATCGGCTCACCCGACCGGTTGCCGCTGGTGACCACCAGCGGCCGGGCCAACCCGTCCAGCAGCAGGTGGTGCAGCGGGCTGGAGGGCAGGAACAGCCCGATCTCGACCAGGCCCGGAGCCACCGAGGGCGCGAGCGCCGCCTCCGGCCGACGGGGCAGCAGCACGATCGGCGCGGCGGCCGACACCAGCGGACCCTGGTCGTCCACAGTGGACAGTTCGCGGGCGTCGGCGACGGACCGCACCATGACGGCGAACGCCTTGCGCGCGCGCCGCTTGGCCCGGCGCAGGCGGACGACGGCAGCCTCGTCCGCCGCGTCGCACACCAACTGGTAGCCGCCGACACCCTTCAAGGCCACCAGGCCCCCGGCGGCGACCGCCGCGACCGCCGCCCGCAGCGCGTCCTCGCCCCGCAGCGCGCCCCACGACAGGACCGGCCCGCAGTCGGGGCACGCGATCGGCTCCGCGTGGAACCGGCGGTCGTCCGGGTCGCGGTACTCGGCGGCGCACGCCGCGCACATCGCGAACTCGTCCATCGTCGTGCGCACCCGGT
>CBHFOL010000189.1:0-15188 GCA_965995405.1 uncultured Saccharothrix sp. | reverse complement strand
CACGTCGGCGAAAGCCTTGCGCCGCAGGGAGATCCGGTCGGCCTCGGGCGGAGCGGGCCGGGTGGGGTCGAGTTCGGCCGCCTCCAGCGCGATCGCGCCGAGGAGGTAGACGATCAGCGTGTACGAGGCACGGGCGGCGTCCTCGGGCGACAGGCCGGCTTCCGCGAGCACGTCGAGCAGGCGTTCGCCGAACTCCAGGGCGCGCGGGCCGTCCATCGGCGCGCCCATGAGCAGACTCGCCGCGCCGGGGTGTCGGAGCAGGTTCGCGCGCAGTTGCAGGGCGACGTCCCGGATCCGGAGCGGCCACGGGCGGTCGTCGGCCAGTGCGGCGAGGCTCTGTTCGCCGATCAGCCGGTCCACCACGGCCCGCAGCACGGCGGCCTTGTCCGGGAAGTAGGTGTAGACGGCGTTCGGCGCGATGCCGACCCGTGCGGCGATGCTGCGCACGGACACCGCGTCCGCGCCGCGTTCGTCCAGCAGTTCCAGGGCGGCGGCGACGATCACGTCCTCGGACAGCGTCCGCTTGGGTCCCGGTTTGCCCACTTCGCCTCCCTGGTTGACACGATCACTGTACACCGTCCAGACTCTGCACACCGTACAGAGATAGGAGTCCCGGAGATGCGTGTCCTCGCCTTTGCCGTGCTCGTTTCCGCCGTCGTCGCCGCGAACCTGGCGTTCGTGCTGCTCGGCGGCTCGTTCGACTACCCGGACGTGCTGACCCAGGACAGCACCGACGTACTGCGCCGCTTCCACGCGAACCCGGCCGTGGCCTGGGAGTTCGTGTTGCTTGCGGTGAGCGCGGCCCTGCTCGCCCCGGCGGCGGTGCTGACCGCCCGTCTGGCGGGTGGCGCTCCCGTGGCGAGAGCCGTGGGCGTCGCGGCGGCCGTGGTGCAGGTCGTAGGCCTGCTGCGCTGGCCGTTGCTGGTGCCGGGCCTGTCACCGGACGTGCCGGCCGACGTCGAGCGGTTCGAGTTGCTGAACACCGTGCTGGGCAACGTGATCGGCGAAGCCGGCGGCTACCTGCTGACCGCCGCGTGGACGGTGCTGGTGGTGCGCGCCCTGCGGCCCGGCCGACTGTCCGCGGCGGTGGCGCTGGTGTCGGCGGCCGGCATCCTGGGCGGCGTGGTGGGGCTGGGCGAGGTGAACTTCGTCGGGTACGTGGTGTGGAGCGGCTGGGTGCTCTGGCTGGCGGTGTGGATTCTGGTGCGGGGGCGGCACGCCGCCAAGTCACCGACAACGGTGTGACGACAGTGCCGCCCGCCGCGTTCAGTGACCGGCTTTCACCGCGTCCAGGAACGCCTCGAACCGGTCGACGTCGAACGTCACCATGCCCGACGCCCGGCTCTTGGTATCCCGCACCGCCACCAGAGTCGCGGTACGCGCAACCTCGACGCAGTTCTGTGCACCACAGCTCCGCGACGACTTTCGCCAACCTGCGCGTTCGAAGTCCGGGACGGTCATGGTGAACCCTCCTACGTCAGCTCGCGGATACGTCGATTGATCTTCTCAACGGTCCGCTGCTCGCTCAAGGTGATTCCGCTCAGACTGTCGAACGCCAGGTTGTAGACCCGGACATGCTCCCGCCCGAGGTAGTCCGCCGCAGTCAACCCCTCGACGTAGGCGATTCCCGGGCGGCCGGGGACCATGGTGAGGATCGTGAACGCGACGCCGTGCGACGCATGAGCCTCCGCCTTGTACGGGATGATCCGGACCGAGACGTGGTGCAGTTTCGACAGCTCCCGTATCGCCTCCAGCTGTGCCCGAAGCACCGCCGGGCCGCCGATTTCCCGGTCCAGTGCTTCCTCGGCCACCACGAGCCGAAGACTTGGCGCACCGGACGACCTGATCCAGGCCAGGCGCTTCGCCCGGTCTTCGGCCATCCGCTCGACATCCGCCGGCGACGCGGTCACCGACCGCTGGAGCATCGCCCGGGCGTAGTCGGTGGTCTGCACGATGCCCGGGAAGCAGTCGATGTTGAACACCCGCAACTCGGTGGCGGCCAATTCGAGGTTGACGTACTTGACCGAGTGCTCCGGGACACGGGCCGGGGGCAGTCTGCGGCGGGACTCGGTCGCGAGCTGCCGAAGCGCGGGCACGCTGCCGTCCGCGATCCCGTACGTCCGAACCAGCCTCGCGAGGTCCTTGTCGCCGACCTTCATGTCGCCCTGCTCGACCTTGGACAGCTTGCCGGTGTACCAGCCGAGCGCCTTACTCGCCTCGGCATTGGAAAGCCCGGCCGCTTCACGCGCGTCGCGCAGGTTCGCACCCAGCAGGATCCGCTGCACGACGGGGCCGGGATCGGATTCCAGAGGGGTCACGCGGACAGCTTGCCCGAGCACGGCGGTGCCCCCCTACCGGCTTCACATCATCGTGTGGACCAGTCCCGCAGTGGAGGCCGCACCAGAATTTCTACCGCTGACCACCCGACGTCAACGCCCGCCTGATCTACGTCGGTCAGTCCGACAGCAAGCGCGCGTAGTTGCCCAGGGAGCGCTGGTAGCGCGGCAAGTGCGGAGCCAGCGCGCCCAAAGCCAGGGACACCGCTTCACGTTCCCGCCCCACGTCCACCAGAGCCAACGCCAGGAACGCCCGCACCGCGTCGTCCAAGTGGTCCGAGCCGGCATCCTTCTCGGCGGTCAGCAGCTCGACCGCCACCTCCGGCTGCCCCAGGTTCCGCAGCGAACTCGCCAACTGGATCACCGCCCGCCGGCGGCGTTCACCGACCAGTCCGGCCGCCAACGCCTCCCGGTACAGCGGCACGGCCCGGTCCGGGTGACCGGTCGAGTCGAACGCCCCCGCCCGCTCGAACACGGCCACCGCCGCCGGCGCGTCCCGCACCGCGTCGGCGACCGACGCCCGGAAGTCCTCTTCGGACAGTTCGTCCAGCCGGCCCCAGGCTTCCGCGATCCGCTGCTCCCACATGGACCCAAGCAAATCACAGCGGAACGTTGCCGTGCTTTCGGGCCGGTGTCCGGCGGCGCTTGTCGCGGAGCATCGCCAGACCTCGGGCCACCGCCGCCCGGGTCTCGGCCGGATCGACGACGTCGTCCACCAGGCCCCGCTCGGCGGCGTAGTACGGGTGGATCAGCTCGTCCCGGTACCGGGCGATCAGCACGGCCCGCAGTTCCGCCGGGTCGGTCGCGGCGGCGAGTTCCTTGCGGTGCACGACGTTCACCGCCGCCTCCGCGCCCATGACGGCGATCTCGTTGGTGGGCCATGCCAACGACAGATCGCAGCCGATCGACCGCGAGTCCATCACGATGTACGCGCCGCCGTACGCCTTGCGCAGGATCACCTGGATCCGGGGCACGGACGCCTCGCAGTACGCGTAAAGCAGCTTCGCGCCGTGCCGGATCGCCCCGCCGTACTCCTGGTCGGTGCCGGGCAGGAAGCCGGGCACGTCCACCAGCGTCACCAGCGGGATGTTGAACGCGTCGCAGAACCGGACGAACCGGGCCGCCTTCTGGGACGCCGAAATGTCCAGGACACCCGCCAGCACCAACGGCTGGTTGCCCACCACGCCGACGACCTCGCCGGAGATCCGCGCCAGCGCGCACACCACGTTGCCCGCCCAGCCCTCGTGGACCTCCAGGAACTCCCCGTCGTCCACGAGTTCCGCGATCACGGCCCGCATGTCGTAGGGCTGGTTCGGCTCCACCGGCACCAGGTCCGCCAGCGCCGGGCGCAGGTCGTCGCCCGGACCGTGTTCGACCGTCGGGGACGTCTCCAAGTTGTTGCCCGGCAACAGGGACAGCAGGTAGCGCACGTCGGCGAGACAGCTTTCCTCATCGTCGTGCACGAACGACGCCACACCCGAAAGCGCGCCGTGGACGTCCGCGCCGCCCAACTGGTTGTGCGTGACCCGTTCCCCGGACACCGCGTGCACCACGTCCGGTCCCGTCAGGTACATCTGGGCGGTGTCGCGGACCATGAACGTGAAGTCCGCCAACGCGGGCGAGTACGCCGCACCGCCCGCGCACGGCCCCAGCACGACGGAGATCTGCGGGATGATGCCCGACGCCTCGACCTGACGGCGGAAGATGCCGCCGTAGCCGTCCAGCGCCAGCACGCCTTCCTGGATCCGCGCGCCGCCGCTGTCGTTGAGCGCCACGATCGGCGACCCGGTCGACAGGGCCAGGTCCAGCACCTTGTGGATCTTGGCGGCGTGCGCCGCGCCGAGCGAGCCGCCCGAGATGGTGAAGTCCTGCGCGTAGACGAACACCCGCCGGCCGTCGACCGTGCCGGAACCGGTCACCACGCCGTCGGTGGCCGCGCCGGTCGTGCCCTTCCGGTACATGTCGACCTCGACGAACGAGCCCTCGTCCAGCAGCAGGTCCAGGCGTTCCCGCGCGGTGCGCTTGCCCAGGCCGTGCTGCCGGTCGACGGCCTTCCGGTCGCCCAACGCGATCCGGCTGGTGAGTTCGTCGCGACGGGCCCGCAGCGCCGACATGGGTTGCACCGGGGGCCGGACCACGGGACGCAGGCCCATCTCGGAAATGCTCATCGTCGCCCTTCCGAATCCGTCCACGGGCGCCGAACAGGTGCCCGTGATCGGCCATTCGCCCAGCACAGGCGCGGAACAGCCGGACGCCCATGCTCGAATCGGGCCCTATTTTTCTTCCATGCCGCCCGCTCAGCTCCCGCGCGGCGCGAGTTGCCGCACGACGTTCAGCGCCACCCGGAACGGCGGAATCGCGCGCACATCGGTCCTCGGCTCCCGCACCCACCGCACCGGCCCGTCACCGGTCACACTCGGCGGCACCGGCAGGTAGCGCGGCCCGCTCACCACCAGCACGTCGGGCGGCAGCGCCGGAATCCGCGCGCCGGGGTCCTCCACCAGGAACGCCCAGGTGCCGTCCGGCAGCGCCACGGTCGCCGACACGATCCCCCGCCGCCGGAACTCCGCGTCCACCCACCCGCCGAACCGCGCCGGCACGACCATGCCCACGATGCCCCGGCTGGTGGGCACGTACACGTTGCCGTCGGCCAGCACGAGCGGCCAGCCGAGCCCGATGGCCAGGCGTTCCACCGTCGCGTGCAACTCCTCGGAGTACTGCACGGCCGCACACCTCCCCAGTGGCTTCACGCCCGGTGGTTCGAGCCGTGCTCGCGAACGGTTCGACCGGTCTCGACAGGCTGAATAGTTGACACTGACTAGTCGATGGTGGATAGTCAGTCCTGACTACAGGAGGACGGATGGCGAGCAAGCGCAAGGTCGGCAACCTGTTGGCGCTGGCCATGCTGAGCTACCTGGTCAGGGAGCCCGCACACCCCTACGAGCTGAGCCGGATGCTGCGCGAGCACGGCGACGACCGCAGCATCAAGTTCACCCACGGCTCGCTCTACATGGTGGTCGGGCAGCTCGCGAAGGCCGGGTTCATCGCCGAGCGCGAGACGTCCCGCGACGGCCAACGGCCCGAGCGCACCGTCTACGCGCTCACCCCGGCCGGCCGCGCCGAGCTGCGGGACTGGATGCGCGAACTGGTCGCCGAGCCCAAACACGAGTACCCGCAGTTCGTGGCGGCGCTGTCGTTGATCGGCGCGCTGCCGCCGGACGAGGTGGTCGGCCTGCTGCGGGAACGGCTCACCAGGTTGGCGGAGCAGCGGACGGAACTCCGGGCGCTGCTCGACGGCACCGACGTCCACCCGCTCTTCCTGGTCGAAGAGGAGTACCGGCTGGCCCTGCTGGACGCCGAGACGGCGTTCGTCAAGGGCTTCATCGATCGGATCGAGGACCCGGACACCGGGTGGGGCCCGATGTGGGCCGGGTTCCACAAAACACTGGAGGAGACATGAACGTACTGGTGATCGGCGGCGGAATCGGCGGTCCGGTGGCCGCGATGGCGTTACGGCGGGCGGGGATCGACGCGACGGTGTACGAGGCGTACGAGCGGACCGCGGACGGGGTGGGCGGCGCGCTGAGCATCGCGCCGAACGGGTTGCAGGCGTTGGGCGTGCTCGGCTTGGACGACCTGGTACGCGGAATCGGCACGCCCATCACCGCGATGGCCATACAGAGCTGGACCGGCAAGACGCTGGGCGCGTTCGGCAGCGAGCCGCCGCAACTGTTGGTGTGGCGCAAGGATCTCTACCGGGTGCTGCACGAGGAGGCCGAACGGCGGGGCGTGCGGACCGTGCTGGGCAAGCGGTTGGTGGACGCCGAGTCGGCGGACGGCGGCGTGCTGGCCCGGTTCGCGGACGGGACGACGGCGACCGGCGACCTGCTGATCGGCGCGGACGGCATCCGGTCCACCGTGCGGGGCCTGATCGATCCCGGTGCGCCGCAGCCCCGGTACGTGGGTCTGCTCGGGTTCGGCGGCGGCATCGAGGGCACCGGCCTGGCGTCCACGGGCGGTCGGATGAACCTGGTGTTCGGCAAGCGGGCGTTCTTCGGCTACCAGGTGCTGGACGACTCGTCGGCGGGCTGGTTCGCGAACCTGCCGTGGCGCACCCCGACCACCGGGGCGGAGGCGCGGGCCACCGATCCGGCGGAATGGCTGCGGGTGCTGCGGGAGGCGTTCGCCGACGACCGCTCCCCCGCGCTGACCATGATCGACCGCACGTCGCCCGAGGACCTGGTGGTGGCGGGCCCGCTGGAGGACGTCCCGTCCGTGCCGACGTGGAGCCGGGGGCGGATGGTGCTGATCGGCGACGCCGCGCACGCCACGTCCCCGAGTTCGGGTCAGGGCGCGTCGCTGGCCGTCGAGAGTGCCGTGGAGTTGGCGCGGTGTCTGCGCGACCTGCCGCACGGGGAGGCGTTCGCGGTGTACGAGGGGCTGCGCCGGACGCGGGTGGAGCGCATCATCGCGATGGCGGCCCGCACCAACCAGGACAAGGCGGCGGGTCCGGTGGCCCGGGTCGTCCGCGACCTGCTGATGCCGGTGGCGATGAAGTTCGCCAAGCCGGAGCGCTACACGTGGCAGTTCGACCACCGCATCGAGTGGGACGAACCGCTGGTGAGTGCATAGGAACTCCACAGCCGGCACACAGGAATCCGGGGCACCACCACTCTCACGGTGCGGGAGTCGTGCGCGCCCTATGCGGGGGCGGCGGTCTACCTGTGGCACTGCGACATCGACGGCAGGTATTCGATGTACTCGGAGGGCGTGACGAACGAGAACTACCTGCTGCGGGGTGCGCAACATGGCCCAGACGTCCCTGACCAACGACAACGTCTTCCGCGCCGGTCACGACGAACAGTTGGCCGACGTGACCGGCGACGTGGCCAACGGCTACGCCGCGACCCTCATCGTGCCCGTGTAACCCATGGGGCGCACGGCCCGGCACGTTCACGTGCCCCACGTCATGCATTGCCTCCGGCCAGGCCCGGCCGGAACTTGGCGGCAAGACGCGCCTTCTCGGCTTCGCTGCGGGCCACAGCGGCTCGGGCCAGGGCGATGCCTTGGGGGCTGAGTCGGTAGAACCTGCGGCGGGGGCGGCCGAGGAGGGCGGGATCGCCGTCCTCCCAACGGCTTTGCAGCCAGCCGACGGAGTCGAGTCGCGCCAGGATGGGGTGGATGGTCCCGCTGGGCAGACCGGCGGTCGCGCCGAGTTCGAGGCCGTACTGCTCACGGGTCGGGTCGGCGAGCAGTGCGGCGAGGACGGCCTTCGTCGGCTGGGTCATCTTCGGCGTTCGACGGTCAGCGGGCATCCCACCACGCTACCGAGACCCTAAATCTAGTTCAACCTAGCTGCCGAACTGGGATTTCATCTCGAATGGCGGAACGTGTGACGAACGTGGCCCGGGTGGCGGTCCGGGTTCCGGAGAACAGACCGACGAGGCTGCGACGATCAGCCCTCAGCCGTGCCAACAGGCCGACAAACACGGCGAGCAACATCACCAGGCCGCTGTGGTAACTGGAGGTCAGCAACAACACGGGAAGCCACCACACGACAAACCGCAGAACCGCCGCGCCCCACGACGCCGGCGTACCGTCGGCTTTCAGCACGGCCAAGTGGAAGACGAGTTGCCCCGGCGTAGCCCGGTCAGCCCGCAGCAGCGGCACCACGAGAGTGCAGACAACCAAAACCCCGGCTCCCGACGCCACGTCGAACCAGCGACTCGTAGCCGGCTCCAACAGGTCCCCGCCGAGCAGAACAAACGTCACCCGACACGCGAGTTGGATGAGCGTGATGGTGAGCAGATCCCCGACGAACGCCAGGCCGCGACGCGGCAGACCGGGCGGCGCGGTGTCGTCGACAGGTTCGGGCACCGCAGGCGGGAGCAGTCGGGACAGCGGCACGGCGACCAACCACCCGACGACCGCGCCGGCGGTGTTGGTCATCAGGTCGTCCACGTCGGCCAGGCGGTACGGGCACGGGTAGAGGCCGAAGACGGCCGTGCCCTGGGTCAGTTCGATGCACAGCGACACCGCCAGCCCGATGGCGGTCGAGGTGAGGAAGCCCCGACGGAACCGGTAGCGAAGCAGAAAACCCAGCGGCACGAACAAAACGACGTTCAGCAACACCTGCCAAACCGCCGGACCGCCGACCCGGACGATGTCGTCCAACGACTCGAACGGCCGAAGCTGCCAGTAGTCGAACACCCGCCGCCGGGTGCAGAAGTCCACCGTCACATCGGGCAGTGGGAACAGCGTGAACGCCACCAACCCACACCCGTAGAACACACCGCCCGCAGCCACAAACGCCGACCACCCACGCAACCGCCCGAACCGCCGATACTGATGACGCACCCACGGCAAGACCGCCAACGGCACCACCATCGCGAACAACAGAACCGCGATGATCGATTCGGTGATCCGAACACCCACCCGCAACACCTCCCACCCCGGCGTCCTCTGTGTACCGAAGGCGGAGCAAACCCCACCACACCAAGCCCACCGCCACCACTCGACAGCAAGGCCGGCCCCTCACACCCCTCCGCACGCCGCACACACCGCCTGCACTCAGCTTGCCGGCCCAACGGCTGCGCACAACGCATACCCCTGCCCGCCTTTGCTTGTCCGTCATCCTTGGCGGCCTGCCCAGCGGCGAGCGTCGCTTGTAAGCCCTTCCGCATTTCACCTGCGAGCGGACGGCGTCCGCCATCGCGACCACCAACCGACCAGAGCAAACAAACCCGCAGTTCAGAGCCACAAAATCGCAAGGGGCGCGGCCTCTGGCCCCCGATGTCAATTGTCCCACAGGGGTACGACAGTCCCGGCCGGACAGCACGAAAGACCCAGTCGGACAGCACAGCAAACAGACGGACCACTCGACCGAACAACCGGCCCGGCCAAGCACACGTCCGAACTGCTGAGGACAAGCCCCACAAGCCAGGCGCACCGGGCCGGCACATCAGCACAACGCACAGGACCGGCACCCCACCACGATGCACCAGACAAACTCACCCGCTCGACGCACCAGTCAGGCGCACCCGCCCGACGCACCAGTCAGGTGCGCCAGGATGGCGCGCTGCGCCTAAGCACTAGGCCCGGCGCACAGTCTTCCGCCTACGCAGCCGCCACACCACCACGACCACGGCCACCACCGCCACGACCACCACCAGCGGCCACCACGGCAGGCTGGACGCGGCCGGAGTCGGGGCGGACGCGGCCAGCTGGTCGGAGTCCGTGGAGCACACCACCGGGCGAGTCTCGCCGTCTCGGTAGGCGCACACCGAGCTTGCCAGGCGGGCGGTGCCCTCTGGTGCGGCGTCGAAGACCACGTGGTTGGCGAGCGTGATCTCCTTGCCCGCCGGGACGACCTTCGTCCACTGCACGGACGTCGACGTCGCCTGGCCGTCCTGTTCCGCGGTCACCACCCGCACGCCCGACGGGATGGACTGCGTGATCCGCAGTCCGTCCACATCGGACGAACCGGTGTTGCGCACGCTGATCTTGTACGCCAGTTCGTCACCGCCGTGCACCTGGTCGTGCGAGTTGTCGATGGAGATCGACAAACCTTCCGTCACCGCCGTGCCCTCCTTGTCATCAACACCAGTCCACCACCGACCAGAAGCAACAGCAGACCGCCCGCCAACGCCGGGAGCAGTGGCCCACCGGTCGACGCGATCGGTGTGTCCGCCTCGACCTCTACCCTGGTCGAACACCTCGGGTCGGTACCGCCCGGGCGGCAGTTCGCGCCCGGCGAGTCCGAGGTGACCACGTTCAGCAGTTTCTTGTCGCCCTTGCCGGTGACCGTCACCGAGTAGGTCACCGTCACGGTGCCGCCGACCGGCACGTCACCCTTCCAGGACAGCACCGGGGTCTCGTACACCGCGCCTGGCGACGCGCCGTCGAAGGTGGCGTCGTCCAGGACGTTCACCAGGGAGTCGATGAAGCCGACGCCCGCGAGCGCTGTCTTTCCGGTGTTGCGCAACGTCACGGTGTACGTGACGCGGTCGCCCACCTTGGCCTGCTCCCGGTCGACCGCCTTTGTGATCTCCAGGCCCGACACGGGTGTCGTGGTGCCACAGTCAGGGCCCGGGCACAGCTGGCCCGGGGTGTCGGAGGTGACCACGTTGCGCAGCATGAAGTCACCGGTCGGCGGGTCGTTCAGCTTGACCCGGTAGGTCACCGTGGCCGACGCGCCGACGGTCAGCAGGCCGGTCCACGTGAGCGTCGGCGCGGCGAACGACGACGTGCCCGTGGTGGCCGACGCGGACAGGAATGTCGCGTCGTCCAGCACACCGCTCAGGTTGTCGGAGAACTTCGCGGTCGGCAGCTCGACCTGGCCGGTGTTGGCCACGGCCACCGTGTAGGTCACCGTCTCGCCCGGCTTCGCCTCCGCCCGGTCGACGGTCTTCACGATCTCCAGGCGCGGCACCAGGACCGTCGTGGAACAGCGCGGGTCCTCGGCCCGGCCGACTGCCAGGCAGTTCGAGCCCGGCGTGTCCGAGGTGACCGCGTTGGCCAGCTTCAGGTCGCCGGTCGCCGGCTTGTGCACGGTCACCGTGTAGGTGACGGTCGCCGACTTCCCGACCGCCAGCACACCGCTCCACGCCAGTGTCGGCTCCGCGTACGCCACCGCACCGGCCGTGGCCGACGCGTCGCCGTTGTAGGTCGCGTCGTCCAGCACCTCGGCCAGGTTGTCGGCGAACGCCGCGTTCTGCTCGGTCTGGCCGGTGTTGGTGACGGTGACCGTGTACGTCACCGTCTCGCCCGGCGCGGCCGTGGTGCTGCTCGCGGTCTTCTCCATGGTCAGACCGGGCAGGTTGGTGACCGTGCCGCACTTCGGATCGGTCGAGCCCGGCGGGCAGTTGTTGCCCGGCGACTCGGAACTCACCGCGTTGCGCAGGGAGTGGTCGCCGCTGATCGGATTGCCCACCGTGACCGAGTAGGTGACGGTCGCGGTGGCTCCGATCGGCAGGTCACCGGTCCAGCTCAGGATCGGCGCGGTGTAGGAGACCGTGCCGACTGTGGCGCTACCGTCGCTGTTGTAGGGCGCGTCATCGATGACCTTGGACAGGTCGTCGGTGAACCTCGCTCCTGTTTGGACGGTCTGGCCGATGTTCGTCACAGTCACCGTGTAGGTCACGATGCCACCGGGGTTCACCGTCGCGGGCGAGGACTTCTTCTCGATGCTCAAACCGGCGATCGGCGTCACCGTCGAACACTTCGGATCCGTCGAACCCGGCGGACAGTTACCACCCGGCGTGTCCGACGCCACCGCGTTCGACAGCTTGAAGTCACCCGTCACCGGGTTGTTCACGGTCACCGTGTAGGTCACCGTCGCGGACGCCCCCACCACCAGCGCACCCGACCAGGTCAACGTCGGCGAGGTGAACGACACCGTACCGACGTTCGCACTCGCCGTGCCGAACGTCGCGTCGTCCACTACCTGGGTCAGGTTGTCGGTGAAGCTCGCGTTCTGCGGCGTCTGGCCGGTGTTGGTGACCACGACCGTGTAGGTGATGGTGTCGCCCGGTTTGGCGTCCGTCTTGTCGGCGGTCTTGGTGATCTCCAGGCCCGGCAGCGCGGTGTCCGTCGTACACCTGGGGTCGATTGCCCGGTTGCGGTTCATCGGCGCCGGGCAGTTGTTGCCCGGCGAGTCCGACGTGACCACGTTCGTCAGCCGGTGGTCTCCGGTGATCGGGTTCTTCACCGTCACCGTGTAGGTCACCGTCGCGGACGCCCCGACCGGCAGGTCACCGGTCCAGGTCAGCATCGGCTCCGTGTAGGCGATAGTGCCCACCGTGGCGCTGCCGTCACCGTTGTAGGTCGCGTCATCGAGCACCTGAGTCAGGTTGTCGGTGAACGTCGCTCCTGTTTGAACTGTCTGCCCGATGTTCTTCACCGTGACCGTGTAGGTCACCGTCTCACCGGGGTTGACCGTCGCGGGCGAGGACTTCTTCTCGATGCTCAAACCGGCGATCGGCGTCACCGTCGAACACTTCGGATCCGTCGAACCCGGCGGACAGTTACCACCCGGCGTATCCGACGCAACCGTGTTGACCAGCTTGAAGTCACCGGTCACCGGGTCCTTGACCGTCACCGTGTACGCGATGGTCGCGGTCTCCCCCACCGCCAGCGCACCCGACCAGGTCAACGTCGGCGAGGTGAACGACGCCGTACCGGTGGACGCGGTCACCGAACCCCAGTTGGCGTCGTCCACGACCTGGGTCAGGTCGTCGGTGAAGCTCGCGTTCTGCGGAGTCTGGCCGGTATTCCGGACCGTCACGGTGTACGTGACCGTGTCACCCGGTTTGGCATCAGCCTTGTCGACGGTCTTGGTGATCTCCAAGCCCGGCAACGGAGTATCCGTCGAACACTTCGGATCAGTGGAACCCGGCGGACAGTTGCCACCCGGCGACGTCGAACTCACCACGTTGGTCAGGCGATGGTCACCCGTCACCGGGTTCTTGACCTTCACCGTGTAGGTGATCGTCGCGGACCCGCCGACCGGGATGTCGCCGGTCCAGGTCAGGTTCGGCGCGGCGAACACCACCGTGCCGGTCGTGGCACTGCCGTCGGCGTTGTAGTCGGCGTCGTCCAGCACCTTGGACAGGTCGTCGGTGAAGGTGGCGTCGTTCTGCACGGTCTGGCCGGTGTTGGTGACGGTCACCGTGTACGTCACGGTGTCACCGGGCTTGACCGTCGCGGGCGAGGACTTCTTCTCGATGGTCAGGCCCGCGATCGGGGTTGTCGTGGAGCACTTCGGGTCGGTGGAGCCGGTCGGGCAGTTGCCGCCCGGCGTGTCCGAGGTGACCGTGTTGGCCAGCTTGAAGTCACCGGTCACCGGGTCCTTGACCGTCACCGTGTACGTGATGGTCGCGGTCTCCCCCACCGCCAGCGTGCCGGACCAGGTCAGCGTCGGCTCCGTGTAGGAGGCGGTGCCGGTCGTGGCGCTCACGGTGCCGAAGGTGGCGTCGTCCACGACCTTCGACAGGTCGTCGGTGAAGCTCGCGTTCTGCGGGGTTTGGCCGGAGTTCCGGACCGTCACCGTGTAGGTGACCGTGTCACCCGGCTTGGCGTCCGCCTTGTCGGCCTTCTTCTCGATCTCCAGGCCGGGCAGCGGGGTTACGGTGCCGCACCTCGGGTCGGTCCCGCCCGGCGGGCAGTTGCCCGGGGTGTCCGAGGCGACGAGGTTCGCCAGCTGGTGGTTGCCGGTGATCGGGTTGTTCACCGTCACCGTGTAGGTCACCGTCGCGGACGCTCCGACCGGCAGGTCGCCGGTCCACGTGAGGGTCGGCGCGGTGTAGGACGCCGTGCCGGTGGTGGCGTTCGCCGAGCCGAAGGTGGCGTCGTCCACCACGTCGGTCAGGTCGTCGTTCACCACCGCGCCGGTCAGCGGCACCTGGCCGGAGTTGGTGATCAGCACGGTGTAGGTGACGGTGTCGCCGGGGTTCGCGGTCTGCTTGTCCGCCGACTTCACCATGGTCAGCTCGCGGCCCGGCGTCTCGGTGTGGCACGACGGGTCGGTCGAGCCGGCCGGGCAGTTGCCGCCCGGCGTCGTGGACGTCACCACGTTGTTGAGCTTCTTGTCGCCCGGGTCGGGGTTCTTCACGGTCACCGTGTAGGTCACCGTCGCGGACCCGCCGATCGGCAGGTCGCCGGTCCAGGTGAGGGTCGGCGCGGTGTAGCCGACGGTGCCCACGGTGGCCGAGGCGTCGGAGTTGTAGTCGGCGTCGTCGATGATCTGCGAGAGGTCGTCGGTGAACGTCGCACCGGTCAGCGGCGTCTTGCCGGTGTTGGTGACGGTGATCGTGTACGTCACCGTGTCACCCGGCACGACCTGGTCCCGGTCGTCGGTCTTCACGATGCGCAGCGCGGAGATCGGCGTGGACGTCCCGCACTCCGCCGCCTCGGTGAGGCAGTTGTTGCCGGGCGTCGTGGACGTCACCGTGTTGTCCAGCTGGAAGTCGCCGCGGGTCACGGGGTTCTCCACGGTCACGGTGTAGGTGACCGTGGCCGTGCCGCCCACCGGGATGTCGCCGGTCCACGTCAGGTTCGGCGACGTGAACGTGGCGGTACCGGTCGATGCCGTGGCCGAGCCCCACGTCGCGTCGTCCAGGACGCCGGTCAAGTTGTCGGTGAACGTGGCTCCGGTCAGCGGAGTCCGGCCGGTGTTGGTCACCGTCACGGTGTAGGTGACGGTGTCGCCGGGCAGCGCGGTCTGCCGGTCCACGGCCTTCTCGATCCGGATGCCCGACACCGGGGTGCTGGTCGAGCACCTCGGGTCGGTGGAACCGGTCGGGCAATTGTTGCCCGGCGTCGTGGACGTGACGGCGTTGCCCAGCGTGTGGTCGCCGGCACCGGTCACCGTCACGGTGTAGGTGACCACCGCCGACTCGCCGACGCCCAGCGCGCCGGTCCAGGTCAACGTCGGCGACGTGAACGTGGCGGTGCCGGTCGACGCCGTCGCCGAGCCCCACGTGGCATCGTCCAGGACACCGGTCAGGTTGTCGGCGAAGTCGGCGTTCTGCGGCGTCTGGCCGGTGTTCCGGATGGTCACCGTGTAGGTGATCGTGTCACCGGGGTTCGCCGAGGACTTGTCGACCGTCTTCGAGATGTCCAAACCGGACAGTGGGGTCGTGGTCGAGCAGTCCGGGTCGGTGGAACCGGGCGGACAGTTGTTGCCCCGCATGGTCGACGTGACCGCGTTGGTCAGCTTGAAGTCACCGGTCACCGGGCTGTTCACGGTCACGGTGTAGGTGACGGTGGCCGTGCCGCCCACCGGGATGTCGCCGGTCCAGGTCAGGTTCGGCGCGGTGAAGGTGGCCGTGCCGGTCGACGCCGTCGCCGAGC
>CBHFOL010000188.1:0-15296 GCA_965995405.1 uncultured Saccharothrix sp. | reverse complement strand
CGGACGTCACGACGGCCCGCGGCAGCTCGCGGGTCAGCTCGGAGATCTTCGACGCGCTCACCCGCTACCGGTGGACCGGCAGCGCGTTCGAGGTCGTCCCGATGCTCGCCGAGAAGTGGGAGCAGACCGAGCCGACCCGGTGGCGGGTGACGCTGCGGTCCGGCGTGAAGTTCACCAACGGCGAGCCGATGGACGCCGAGGCGGTGAAGTCCACAGTGGAGATCTACCAGGCGAACAAGCGCGGCGGCGGGGTCGCCATCGAGGGCTTCCGGGTCGAACCGGTGAGCCCGCTGGAACTCGACATCGTCACCGACCAGCCGGACCTGCGCACCGTCCCGGACAAACTGGCCGTGCTCTACGTCTACCCGCCCGCCTACTACAAGCAGGTCGGCGCGGAGAAGTTCGGCAGCGAGCCGATCGGCACCGGCCCCTACCTGCTGGAGAAGCACGACAAGGGCATACAGGTGGTCCTGCGCGCCAACAAGGACTACTGGGGCGGCGCACCGAAGATAGCCAAGGTCACCTACCGGACCGTCCAGGACGACTCGACGCGGATCGCCGAACTGGAGGCGGGCGGCGCGGACTTCGTGGCGGACGTCCCGCCCGGCCTGGTCGACCGGGTCAAGTCGCTGTCCGGCGTGTCGGTCAAGGAACTCACCAGCCAGCGGCGGGTGTACTTCTTCCTCAACCCCCGCACCAAGCCGACCGACGACGTCCGCGTCCGCCGCGCGCTCAACCACGCCGTCGACCGGAAGTCCATTGTGGACGGTATCTTCGGCGGGCACGCCCAGGTGCTCAACGGGATCTGGCTGCCCGGAGAGACGGGCTACACCGAGTCGTTCGCCGGGTACTCCTTCGACCAGGCCAAGGCGAAGGCACTCCTGGCGGAGGCCGGCTACCCGGACGGCGTGGACGTCGACCTGCACTACCCGATCGGCTACACCGTCAACGACCAGCAGGTGGCCGAGGCGGTGCAGGGCCAGCTCGCCGCGGTGGGCATCCGCGTCCACATGGACGGCGGGCCGCTGAAGGTGATCGGCGACAAGCTCCGGCAGAACTCGACCGGCCTCAACATGTGGACGTTCGGGCCCTACTACAACCACCCGAGCTTCCTCATCACCACGGCCCACTTCAGCGCGAAGTCGGCCTACGGCGCGTACATCGACGACGCCGAACTCGAACGGCTCGGCGTCGAAGGGCTCAAGGCCGAGCCGTCGGCGGTCCAGGACATCTACGCGAAGGTGGAACGGCGGGTCATGGACGACCTCGCCTACTGGGTGCCGCTGTACGGCCTCAACGACGTCTACGCCATGAAGAACTCCCTGTCCGCCTGGGAACCCCGGCCGGACCAGGTCTACCAATTCTCCCGATTCGGAGCCGCCCGATGAGCCTGACGACCGTGCGAGCCGTGACGCTCGACTACGACCACGTGCACCCGCTGGTCACCGGGGACGTCCGGGCCGAGGGCATCGACCTCGTGGTGGAACGGCCGGGCAACGTCCGTGACGCGGTGGACGACCCCGACATCCACGTGGTGGAGCTGTCCTGGAGCAGGCACCTGCGCCGGCTCTCGGAGGGCGACCGGAGCTGGGTCGGCATCCCGATCCTGCCCCGGCGGGCGTTCTGCCACCGCGCCTGGTTCGTCCGCAACGATTCCACCGCAACGGATTTCACCGATCTGCGGAACGGCCGGATCGGCATCACCGAGTACCCCGCCACCGGCAACACGTGGGCCCGGGAGGCGGCGCGGGAAGCCGGTCTGGACGTCAACGCCGTCGACTGGGTCGTGGGCAGCTTCGACGGCGGGCCCAGCGGTTCCGACGTCGACCTGCCGGCCCGCGTCACCGCCGTCCCGGAGGGCACGCTGCTGGTGGACCTGTTGGTGGCGGGGGAGTTGGACGCCGTGGTGTGCCAACTTCCCCCGCGCGGCTTCCACGACGGCACCGTCCCGGTGCGCCGGCTGCTGCCGGACTACGCGGCGGCGGAGAAGGCGTACTACGGGCGGACCGGCTACTACCCGGCGCACCACATCCTCGGCGTGCGGGCGGAGTTCTTCGCCGCGCACCCGACCGTGCCGGCGATCGTCTACGACGCGTTCGAGGCGGCCCGGCTGCGCTGGCAGTCGGTGCGGCTCAAGCACGGGGACACCTCGCCCTGGGTGATGGCCGACATCGAGGAGGCCATGCGGCTGATCGGCCCGGACTGGCAGCCCAACGGCAGCGTGGCGAACCGGGGACTCACCGAGCGGCTGTGCGGGATGCTGGCCGAGGACGGCCTGCTCGCGGGCCCGGTCGACCCGGACGAGTGCTTCGCGGAGTTCGACGCGGTGTACGGGAGCCACCGATGACGGGCGGCGCGGTCGCGGCCGTCCAGCGCTACGCGGCGGCAGCGGGTGCGACGATCCTGGCGGCGGGTGGCAACGCGGCGGACGCGGCGGTCGCGGTGGCCTTCGCGCAGGGCGTGGTCGACCCGTACCGGTGCGGCATCGGCGGCGGCGGGATGGCGCTGAGCCACGACGGCGCGACGAAGTCCACGTCGGTGCTGGAGTTCTACGGCACCGCGCCGAGCGCGGCCCGTGTGGACATGTTCACCCCGGTGGGCCACTGGGGGACGCTGTTCGAGGTGGCCGGGCACGCCAACCAGTTCGGCCACCGGGCGAGCATCGTGCCCGGACTCGTCCGGGGACTGGCCCGCCTGCACGCCGAGCACGGCTCGGGCCGGGTGTCCTGGTCCGCGGTGCTGGAGCCGGCGGTGGTGCTGGCCGACGGGGGCTTCGCGGCCTACCCGTACTTCGTCCGGCCGATGCAGCAGCAGTCCGACCACCCGTTCCTAGGCGTCGCCCGGCGCACGGTCACCTACGCCGAGCCGGTCCGCCGGGTGTTCGCCCCGGACGGCGAGCCGCCGGTGATCGGACAGCGGTTCCGGCAACCCGACTACGCCCGGACCCTGCGGCGGATCGCCGAGCACGGCCCCGACGACTTCTACCTGGGCGAGACCGCACAGCGGATCGTGGCCGACTTCGCCGCCAACGACGGCCTGCTCACCGAGGCCGACCTGGCGGGCTTCACACCCCGCGAGACGCCGACGTTGACCGGGTCCTACCGGGACCGCCGGGTCGTCACCGAGGGCGCGCCGTCGGTCGGGCCGACGTTCCTGCAACTGCTGCGGGTGATGGACGGCTGGGCACCGGCCGACCTGCCCCGGTGGAGCACCGCCTACTCGGCCCGGCTGATCCGGGCGATGAACCTGGTCTTCGGCGACCGGGCCGAGTTCATCGGCGACCCCGAGCACACGGACGTGCCGCTGGAGATGCTGCTGTCCGAAGCCAGGGCCGACGAGCACCGGGCGACGATCGCCGCCGACGTAACCGGGCCGCACCGAACGCCGCACACGGGTTCGGGCTCGCGGGAGACCACGCACTGCACGGTGGTCGACGAGTCGGGCACGGCCGTGCTGATCACCCACAGCGTCGGCAGCGGGTCCGGTGTCGTCACGCCCGGCCTCGGGTTCATGCACAACAACCACATGATCCAGTTCGACCCCCGGCCGGGCCGGCCCAACTCGATCGCGCCGGGCAAGCGGCCCAACATCGGCGGTGCGCCGGCGCTGGTGTTCGACCGGGACGAACTGGTGCTGGCGATGGGTTCACCGGGTGGCGGGCTCAAGGCCACCGGGATGGCCCAGGTCCTGGCGAACATCACGGACTTCGGCATGTCGCCGGCGGACGCGGTGATCGCCGACCGCGTGCACGCCGAGGACATCCCGATGGTGGTCGCCATGGATCCCCGGTTCCCGCCGAACGTCGTGGTGGAACTCGCGGAGCGCGGCTACCAGGTCGACCTCTCGGACTACGGCGCACGGATCGCGGCGGTGGCGCGCGACCCGGAGACCGGCGCTCTCACCCCGCTCGCCGACCCGCGCGGCGACCAGGGCGTGGCCACCGTCGCATCCCCTCTCGGCAAGGAGTAGTCGATGCCCTACGGATTCCGAATCCTCACCGACCCGCCCCGCCCGTCCGCCGAACTGGTGGCCAGGCTGGCGTCGTGCGACCCGGCGGACCTGTCGGACGTGATGCGGCACGCGCGGACGATGACCGGGCTGACCCCGTTGTGGGACGGGGCTCCGACCGCGTGCGGGCCCGCCGTCACGGTCTCCCTGCCGTTGGGCGGAGTGCACCTGCTGCGGGCCGCGATGGACCGTTGCCGGCCCGGTGACGTGCTCGTGGTGGCGGCCCGTGGCGCGACGGAGTTCGCCATGTTCGGCGGGGCCATCGCACGGGCCATGGCCAATCGCGGGCTCGCCGGGCTGGTGGTGGACGGCGCGGTGCGCGACCGTCCGGAGATCATGGACGCCGGGCTGCCGACCTACTGCCGCGGGGTCGCGACGGCGGCCAGCGTCGCCGACGCGCCCGGCGAGATCAACATCCCGGTCGCCTGCGCGGGCGCGGTGGTGTTCCCCGGCGACATCGTGGTGGCCGGTCCGAACGGCGTCGTGGCGGTGCCGCCGGAGCACGCGGCGGAGATCCTGACCGGGGTCGACGCCCTGCACGCCAAGCACGAGTCGTGGACCGGTGACGTGGTCGCCGGACAGGTCCCGATGCTGGGCGTCTCGCTCGCCCGGCTCGCCGAACTCGGCTGCGATCCGGGACCGCTCGTGGACGTCACCACCGACGGAGGTTCCCGATGAAGGGCAACGTGCTGCGGGAAAGGCTCGCCGCCGGCGACACGCTCTACGGCGCGTTCGTGTCGTTCCACTCCGCGCGGATGGTCGAGTTCCTCGGGCTGGCGGGCTTCGACTGGGTGCTGCTCGACGGCGAGCACGAGGGCGCGGGCATCGAGACCTGCTACGAGTTGGCGCTGGCGGCGCGGGCCGCGTCGATCGGCGTGGTGGTCCGGGTTCCGGTGAACCGGCCGGACGTGCTCTCCGGGTACGCCGACATCGGCGTGGACGCGATCATCGCGCCGCACGTGCGCACCCCGGAGGACGCTACCGCGCTGGTCTCCGGGCTGCGGTTCCCGCCGGTCGGCAGTCGGGGCGCGGCCGGCAGTTCGCGGGCGGCCGGGTACGGGCTGCTGACCAGCGCGGCCGACTACTTCACCGACCAGCGGCGGATGCCGATGCCCGCCGCGCTGCTGGAGGACGTCGAAGCCTACGACCGGCTCGACGGCATCGCGGCGGTGGACGGCCTGGAGATCGCCTGCCTGGGCACCGGGGACCTGGCCGCCTCGCTGGGCGTTCCGGGGCAGCCCGGCGATCCCCGGATCGGGGAAATGGTGGACCGGGCGGTCGAAGTGCTGACCGCACGGGGCATCCACCTCAGCGTCGCGGCGGGCGATCCGGCGGCTGCCCGGCGGTGGGCCGAGCGCGGCGCGCGGCTGATCATGGTGCCCACGGTCGGGTTGATCGCCTCGGCCGCCCGGGGCTTCCTGGCCGAGGCACGCGGATGACCGTGCCCGCCCCGTCTCCGGCGCTGGCGGTGCGGGGTCTGCGGATCGCGTTCGGCGGTGACGTGCTGGCGCTGGACGGCGTCGACCTGACGGTGGCCGAGGGGGAGACCCTCGGCATCGTCGGCGAGTCGGGGTGCGGCAAGTCCACGCTGGCCCGCGCGGTGATCGGGCTGCTGCCCGGCGGCGGGCGGGTGCTGGACGGCGAGGTGGAGGTGGCGGGGGAGAACCTGCTCGCCATGCCCGAACGGCTCCGCCGGCGACGGCGGGGCTCCCGGGTGGCGATGGTGTTCCAGGAGCCGATGACCGCCCTCAACCCGGTCATGACGGTCGGGGCGCAGGTGGTGGAGGCACTGCGGGCGCACTCCACCGCGTCCCGCGCCGAATCCCGGCGGCGTGCGGTGGAACTGCTCGACCTCGTCGGCATCCCGGACGCCCGGCGGCGGGTCGGGCAGTACCCGCACGAGCTGTCCGGCGGGATGCGGCAGCGGGTGGTGATCGCGATGGCGATCGCGGGCGACCCGGCGCTGCTCATCGCCGACGAGCCCACCACGGCGCTCGACGTCACCGTGCAGGCCCAGGTGCTGGCCCTGCTCGGCGACCTCAAGGCGCGGTTCGCCACGGCGATGCTGCTGGTCAGCCACGACCTCGGGGTGGTGGCCGAGGTCGCGGACCGGGTCGCGGTGCTCTACGCGGGCCGGGTCGTGGAGCACGGTCCGGTGCGGGACGTGCTCCGGTCGCCCGCGCACCCGTACACGGCGGGGCTGCTGGCCTCGCTGCCCCCGCTGACCGGGGAACGGCCGCACCGCCTGCCGTCGATCCCCGGCACGGCGGCCGTCCGGACCCCGGACACCGAAGGCTGCGCGTTCCGGAACCGGTGCGCGCTGGCCACCGACCGGTGCGCCGAGGAGCCGCCGGAGGTCGCCGTCACCGAGGTCCACCGGGCCGTGTGCTGGAACGTGGGAGCGAGCCGATGACCGCGCCGACATTGCGCACCGAGGAGTTGACGGTCCACTACCGGGTCGGCGCGCGGCTGAGCCGCCAGGCGACCGTCGTGCGCGCGGTCGACGGCGTGAGCCTGGAGGTCGGCAAGGGCGAGACGGTGGGCCTGGTCGGGGAATCCGGCTGCGGCAAGAGCACCTACGGCCGGGCCGCCCTGCTGCTCACCAAGCCCACCGGGGGCCGGGTGCTGCTGGCCGGCGAGGACATCACCGCGTTGCGGGGACGGGAGATCCGGGCCCGTCGGCGGCGGATGCAGATGATCTTCCAGGACCCGACCGCCAGCCTGGACCCGAGGTTCCGGGTGTGGGAGGCGATCACCGAGCCGTTGGCCATCCACGACCGGATCCGGCGGGCCGAGGCCGTCGAACGGGCCGCCGAGCTGCTGGACGTGGTGGGGCTGCCGGGCGACTTCGCCGGGCGCTACCCGTTCGAGCTCTCCGGCGGGCAGCGCCAGCGGGTCGCCATCGCGCGGGCGCTGTCCCTCGAACCTGAGCTCGTCGTCTGCGACGAGGCGGTGTCCGGGCTCGACGTGTCGATCCGGGCGCAGGTGGTGAACCTGCTGGCCGACCTCCAGGACCGGTTCGGCCTGTCGTACCTGTTCATCGGCCACGACCTGGGGCTGGTGCGGCACGTGTCGCACCGCATCGCGGTCATGTACCTCGGGCGGATCGTGGAACTGCTCGGCCGGGACGACCTCGAAGTGGCCCGGCACCCGTACACGCGGTCCCTGGTGTCCGCGATCCCGCGCACCGACCCGGTGGACCGCACCGACCGGATCGTGCTGACCGGCGAACTGCCCAGCCCGAGCGATCCGCCGACCGGGTGCCACTTCCACCCGCGCTGCCCGCTCGCGGTGGACGTCTGCCGCACCGAACGCCCTCCGTTGCTGTCCGTGGACGGGCCGGACCATCAAGTCGCGTGCCACCGGCAGGCCGAGCTGGCGGGCATACCCGTCGACCGGCTCCCGAGCGGGAAGGGGTGAGGACCGGTGCTCTGGTACATCGCACGCAGACTCGTGCAGGGGGTGCTGGTCCTGCTCGCGGCGGTGAGTCTGGTGTTCTTCGCCCTGCACTCGTCGTCCGACCCGATCAGCGCCGAGCTCCAGGCGTCGGGCGCGTCCGAGGAGCAGATCCGGGACGCCCTGCGGGCGGCGGGCTACGACCGCCCGCTGTTCGTCCAGTACCTGGATTTCCTCGGTGACCTGGCGCGTGGCGACCTCGGCCGGTCGCTGCGCTACGGCGAGAGCAACCTGACGCTGATCGCCGAGCGGATGCCGTTCACGCTGTGGCTGGCCGGTTTCGCGGTGCTGTTGGCGATCGTGGCGAGTGCGGTCCTCGGGCCGCTGTCGGCACGGCGGCCGGGCGGCGCGACGGATCGGATCGTCGGCACGCTCACGTCGACCGCGCTGGCCGTGCCGTCGTTCGTGGTCGGCGTGCTGCTGATTCTGGTGTTCGCCGTGCAGTTCCGGGTGTTGCCGGTGTCCGGCGCGGCCACCGTGAACGCGGTGGTGCTGCCCGCCGTGGCGTTGTCGCTGACCTTGACCGCCCGGCTGACCAGGCTGTTCCGCGGGACGTTGCTCGAAGTCGCCGGATCGGACTTCATCACCACCGCACGGGCGAAGGGAGTCCGCGAGTGGCGGATCCAGCTCCACCACCTGATGCGCAACGCGCTCATCCCGGTGCTCACGCTGCTGGCCCTCCAGATCTCCGCGCTGGTGGGCGGCGCGGTGGTGGTGGAGAGCGTCTTCGGCTGGCCGGGCATCGGACTGCTCGCGCGGGACGCGTTGCTGGCCCGCGACTTCCCGTTGGTGCAGGCCGTGGTGGTGGTCGCGGCGGCCGTGGTGGTCACCACGACCCTGCTGACCGACCTCCTCTACCTCGTCATCGACCCGAGGATCGGCTACCGATGACCATGAACCTGATCAGGGCGGCGTGGCGGTGGCTGCCCCTCACCCTCCTGGTGGCCGTGTCCGTGCTCGGGCCGCTGTTCGTGCTGGACGCCAACGCGCAGGACCTGGCGCTGGCCAACCGTCCACCGTGGACGGACGGGCACCTGCTCGGCACCGACCAGCTCGGCCGGGACGTGCTCGCCCGGATCACCGTCGGGCTGCGTTCCTCGATGCTGGTGTGTCTCGTCGGGGTGGTCATCGCGGCGGTCATCGGCGTGCCGCTCGGGATGGTCTCCGGCTACCTGCGGGGACCGGTCGACTCGGTGCTCATGCGGCTGGTCGACGTCCAGTTGGCGATTCCGGCCATGCTGCTCGTGCTCACCCTGGCCAGCCTGCTCCAGCCGGGCTTCTGGACGGTGGGTCTGGTGCTCGGCCTGTCCGGCTGGATCGTGTTCGCCCGGGTGTCCCGCGCGCAGACGTTGGCGCTGGGCGGGCAGGAGATGCTGCTGGCGATCCGTTCCCTGGGCTCCGGCCATCTGCGGCTGCTCACGCGGCACGTGCTGCCCAACGTCGCCGGACCGCTGGCGGTGATGGCCGCGCTGGAGATGGCGACGCTGGTCATGGCCGAAGCCGCGCTGGGCTACCTGGGGTTGGGCGTGCCGCCGCCGACCCCGACCCTGGGCGGCATGGTCGCCTCCGGACAGGGCCACCTGCTGGCCGGCGCGTGGTGGCTGGTCGTGTTCCCCGGCCTCGCGATCGCGGTGGCCGTGATCGCCATCAACGTGCTCGGCGACCGGCTGCGCGACCGGCTCGACCCCCGCGCCGCGCGGCTCATGCGGCCGACGTCACTGGTCAGACAGACTTCGAAAGGTGAACGATGACAACGGATGCCGCACTGTCCTGGTTGGACGGCAACGAGGGCGCGGACCTCGACCGGCTGGCCCGGTGGGTCGCCGTGCCGTCGGTGTCCTCGGACCCCGACCGGCGGGACGATGTCCGGCGCTCGGTCGACCAGGTGGCCGCCGAGCTGGCGCGGCTGGGTTTTGACGCGGTTCAGGTGCACGAGACGGGCGGTCATCCGGCGGTCACCGGGAAGTGGCACCGTGCCGGGCCGGACGCGCCGACCGTGCTGGTGTACGGGCACGTCGACGTCCAGCCCGCCGAGCCGCTGGCGGAGTGGCACAGCCCGCCGTACGAGATGTCCGTGCGGGACGGGCGGTTGTGGGGGCGGGGAGTCACCGACGACAAGGGCCAGTTGCTCATGCACCTGCGTTCGTTCGAGGCGCTGCTCGCCACCACGGGGGCGTTGCCGGTGAACGTGACGGTGCTGGTCGACGCCGAGGAGGAGATCGGCTCGCCGAACCTGCCTGGGCTGCTCGCCGAACACCCGTGGCTCGGCGCGGCCGACGTGCTGGTGGTCAGCGACTCGCCGATGCTGGGGCAGAACGTGCCGGCCATCGGGTACTCGCTGCGCGGGTTGATCTACGTCGAGGTGACGGTCACCGGGCTCGCGGCGGATCTGCATTCGGGGCAGTTCGGCGGTGCGGTGCCCAATGCGGCGCTTGCGTTGGCACGGCTGGTTGCCGGCGCTGTGGACGGGGACGGTCGGGTTTGCGTGCCGGGGTTCTACGACCGGGTCGCGGAGATCGCCGACGAGGAGCGGGAGCGGTTGGCCGGGCTGCCGTTCGACGAATCGGCCTGGCTGGGTGGGATCGGCGCGGTGTGCGGTGTGGGGGAGTCCGGCTACAGCACGCTGGAACGTACCTGGACCCGGCCGACCCTGGAGGTCAACGGGCTGGTCGCCGGGCACACCGGGCGCGGGCCGAAGACGATCGTGCCCGCTTTCGCGACGGCGAAGCTGTCGATGCGGCTGGTGCCGGCGCAGGACCCGGACGAGATCGGATCGTTGGTCTGCCGGTATTTGGTCGATGCGGCCGGGCCGGAGGTGCGGGTGGAGGCGCGTTACGACGTCTCGTCGCCTCCGGTGACGGCGGATCCCGACCGCCCGTTGGTCGACGTGGCTCGGTCGGCGATGGAGGAGGCGTTTGGAGCGACGTGCCATCTGATTCGGGACGGTGGCACGATTCCCGCCGTGGCCCGACTTCAGGACGCTTTTGGACTGCCCGCGTTGCTGCTCGGTTTCGGCTGCCCGGACGAGAACAAGCACGCACCCGACGAATGGCTGCCGCTCGACCACTTCCGGACCGGGCCGCGCGCCTTGGTGCGGCTGTGGGAAATGCTGGCTACTCTGCCCGCCCGTAACCTGGAACGGACTGTGAACTCGTGATTACGTTTGCTTCGATCGATCTTCCGACCGCCCGTCTGGTTGAAGAGGCGGCGGGTCGTCATGCGACCGCGCTCGGCGTGCCGATGTCGTTCGCGGTGCTGGACTTCGCGGGTCATCCGATCCTGATGAGCAGGATGACGGGGGCGGGGTTCCTGACGGTGGATATCGCGCGGGCCAAGGCGTTTGCGGCGTTGGCGTTCGCGGCGGACAGCGGGGTCGTGCAGGAGCGGCTGGCGGGAGCGCCGTACCTGGTGGCCGCGCTGGCGGCGCACGGCGGGTTCGTCGCCCATCGCGGGGCCGTGGTGATCCGGCACGAGGGCGTGATCGTCGGCGCGCTCGGGGCAAGCGGTGGAACGGCAGTCCAGGACGAGGAAATCGCCGCTGCCGCCGTGGCCGAGGTCATGGCGGGCGGGTGACGGCGGTTCATCTGGGCTGAACCGCCGGCGGTGGGCCCGTTGGCGTGAGCGCGGCCGGTCGAGTGTGGACTCGGCGGAACCCGGGATGTGACACTCGCGATCATGCCGGATGATCCACGGGAGACGGTGTCGTCCGTCGGCGTGGGTACGGGTCGATCGGGGAGGCGAGGGATGTCGGAGTTGTCCTCGGGGTCGGGTGGGAAGCGTTCGGCGTACGGGTTCGTGGGCACGGGTGCGCTCACGGCCGCGATCGTGGAAGGGCTCGGCGTCGCCGATCCTCCTGCGGTCTTCCTGTCGCCACGGGGGCGCAGCGTCGGGCTTGAGTTGGCCGGTCGGTTCCCGAATGTGCGGGTGTGCGGCAGCAACCAGGAGGTGCTCGACAACGCGCCGGTGATCGTGCTCGCGGTGCGCCCGCAGATCGCCCGGGACGTCCTGGCGGAACTGTCGTTCCGGCCGGAGCACGTGGTGTTGAGCGCGATGGCCGGTGTGCGGTTGGAGCAGTTGCACGACTGGGCCGCGCCGGCCGGTGACGTCGTCCGGGCCATCCCGCTGCCGGCGGCGGCGCGTGGGCAGAGCCTCACCGCGATGTACCCGGACAACGCCGTCGCCCGTGAACTGTTCGGCCGGGTGGGCGGCCTCGTCGTCCCGGGCGAGGAGAAGACCTTGGACGCGTTCAGCGCGGCGACGGCCACCTTTGCCGCACACCTCGACTACCTCTCCACCATCGCGGACTGGCTGGCCGGCCACGGCGTGGAGCACGACGCCGCGACCGCCTACACCGCGCACATCTTCGGGCAGTTGGGCCGGTCCCTGTCGCAGCGGACCGACTCGCTCACCGCGCTGACCGAGGAGCACATGACTCCGGGTGGGATCAACCAGCAGTTCATGACCGATCTGCGTCAGGACGGCGTGCCCGACGTGGTGCGGCGCGCCCTCGACCGGGTGCTCACTCGGTTGCGCGAGTAGCCCGTGAGCGGTCAGATCAGGCCGCGTTGGCGGGCCACGACCACCGCGTCACGGCGTTGGCTGACGCCCAGCTTGCGGTAGATGCCGCGTAGGTGGGTCTTGACCGTGTTGACCGACACGAACATCGAGTCGGCGATCTCCTCCGCCGTGCGCATCGACGGCAACTCCACCAGCAGGGCGCGTTCCCGGCCGGTCAAGCCGTCGGGTTCGCCGGTCGACGTCGTCGGGACCGTCGTCATCACGGCCGTGGCGAAGCGGTCCAGGTGGCCCAGTCGGCCCGCGCTCCGGGCCAGGAGGTCGCGGATCGGCTTGCCCGCGTTGAAGAACGGGCGCAGTGCCTGGAGGGGTTCGGCCGCGGCCAGGGCTTTGCGCAGTGCCTCGTGGGCCTGTTGGGTGTTGTCCTCGCGGTCCAGGAGGGTGGCTTCCAGGACCCACACGTCCACGATCGTGGTCGCCGCCACGGTCGGAGCTTCGCCGCGCAGCACCGGTTCGATCAGCTTGCGGGCGTGGCCGGGGCGGGCGCGGTGGGTGTGCAGCAGGGCCTGTGCCAGGGCGTGTTCGGCGCACGGGCCCAGTGCCGCTTCCACCTGTGCCGCCATGTCCGCTGCCCATTGGTGTTCGCCCACCCGCAACGCCATGCGTTCCGCGGTGGGCATCACTTCCGCCAGCACGTGCGGCGACACGTGCCCTGAGGCACGCCACTGCTTCCACAACCCCGACACCACGGCGTGCGGGTCGTCGGCGTCGTCGAACGTGGTGATCGCATCCACCGCGGCGACGCTGAGGGCCACGGTACGGTCGGTGTGTTCGGGTAGTGCCCGCACCGCCAGTGACGCCATGTGCCGCGCTGCCACGTCGTCCAGCCTCCGGTGCGCGTCGGCGGCCAGCACCGCGTACACCAGGGCGCATACCGGGACGTTCTGCCAGCCGTGGTCGGCGGCGAGGTCCAGGGCGCGGGTGGCGTGGTCGGTCAGGGCTCTCGTGTCGCCGCGGGCGGCGGCGGCTGCGGACAGGTGGGCCAGGCAGCGCAGCACGGCGTGGTCCAGGCCCTCGCGTTCGGCGGGTTCCAGGGTGCGGCGCAAGAGGTTCGCGGCCTCGTCGGGGTTGCCCCGCCACAGTTCCGCGATGCCGCGTTCGAGGCCGGCCGCGACGTCCAGGGCCGCGTCACCGGTGTGGTCGGTTCCGGTGGAAGTCAAGGCCCGCAACGGTTCCGCGGTGTCGCCGTGGAACCGGGCGCGGTGCAGGCGGGCGGTGGCGTGGAGGGTGCGCAAAGGGGCTGATTTCGGTGGGGAGTCTTCGATCCGGCCCAGGAGCCAGTCTGCGGACGGCAGGTCGCCGGACTCCAGGGCGGCCAGCGCGGCTACCAGGGTGACGGCCGGGCCGTGGGTGCGGGGCATACCGCGCAGCAGCTCGTGGAGGTCGGTGCCGTTGCCGCGCAGGATCTCGCGGAGGCCGTGTTCTGCCACGAGTTCCGCTGCCAGCGCGGGGTTTTCGGCGCGGACGGCGTGCCGCAGCGCGGCCGACGGGTGTCCGGTGTCGCGCAGCCACACGGCCGCCGCGTGGTGCAGGCGCGGTCGGTCGCGGGGGCGGGTGCCGTCGAGTTGGGCGGACAGGTGGTCGCGCAGCAGGGGGTGGCACCGGTACCAGCCCTCGTTTCCGTCCACTGTGGACACCAGGGCGTTGGTGCGGCTGAGCTCCTGGAGCAGGCGGCCCGCTTCGGGTTCGTCGGCGACGGCCGCCGCGAGGTCCGCCGACACCGCCTCGCACACGCTGGTCGCCACCAGCAGCCGCCGGGCGCGTTCGTCCTGTGGGCCCAGCACCTCTTCGGCCAGGTAGTCGGCAACGGCGGGCAGCGCGCCGGTGAACGCCGACGGCGCCACCGGCTCCGACGACGTGCCCGCCATCGACAGCGCCGCCAGCCGCAGGCCCGCCGTCCAGCCCTCGGTGCGCCGCAGCACCAGGTCGAGGTCGTCGGGCGCGAGCCGCAGGTGGTGGCACGCGAACAGCGCCTCGGCCTCCTCCCGGGTGAACGCGAGATCCCGGTCGTCCAGCACGCGCAGCCTGCCCTCCAACCGCAGGCGGGACAGGCGCAGCCGCGGCACGTGCCGCCCGGCCAGCACCAGCCGCAGCGACTTGGGCGTGTGCCGGACCAGCATCTCCAGGCCCCGCAACGCGGTCCGGTCGTGCAGCACGTGCGCGTCGTCCATCACCAGGTGCACGGGCGTGGTCACGTGGTCCAGCGCGGCGATCACCTCGGCCGGGAAGTCCGGTCTGGCGGCGGCCGTCGACGGCGGCAGGTCCGGTGTGCCCTCGTGTGGCCGCAGCGCGATCAGCAGTGCCTCCCGGATCGCCGACCACAGGTAGGACGGGTTGTTGTCGTGCGCGTCCAACGTCACCCAGGCGACCCGGTGCCCGGCCGGCCCGCGCGCCCACATCGCCAGCGCGGTGGTCTTGCCCGCACCGGCCGAACCGGTCACGACGGTCACCGGCGGCGCGGTGGCGGTGGTGCTGCCGTCCAGTGGCGCGAGCAGTCGGTCGCGCGGCACCATCGGCGTCTCCGCGAGGGGGACCCGCAGCTTCGGTGGTGCCACCGGGTGCCCGCAGTCGCGTCCGGGGTCGGTGGGGTCGTGCTCCGACATGCTGTCTGCCTTCCTGTTCCCCACACCGTGGGGTTGTCGGTGCGCGGCGGGGCTATTCGATGATCAGCACACCGACGTCGAGTGATCCTCACCCTCAGCGGGTGACGGAACCGGTTCTGCCACACGGCTTTGCCGGCGCGGTCGGCGGGTGGAACCACCCGATCGGCGTGGTCCGTCCGGGCTCACGCGCCGGGCCCGTTCCACAGGGCGCGGGCGGCCCGTTCGACGCCGGGCTCGGGACTTCGTCGCGCCGGCCGCGCGCGGGCCACCAGTTCCGCCGCGACGGCCACCGGGTCCGCGCCGGACTCGCACAGCAGCCGCCACGCCGTGGTGTCGTCCACACCGCACCTGGCCATGACGATGCCTTTCGCCCGTTCGACCACGTCGTGCCTGCGCAGCACCGCGACCGCCCGGTCGACACCGGGTGCGCCGGCGAGCGCGACGACGGCGGCGGCCAGGCGTTCGTGGCGGAGCAGGACGTGTTCGGCGTAGTCGGTGGGGCGGTGGTCCAGGTAGCCGGTGAGCACGGCGCTCCCGGGCAGACCCGGCACCGCGACGACGCCGCGCACATCGCGTACTGCCGACGCGTGCCGAGGGAACAGGCGTGCGGCGCGGTCCGGGCGCGCATCTTTACACGATCGCGGCGCGGATCGA
>CBHFOL010000187.1:0-15349 GCA_965995405.1 uncultured Saccharothrix sp. | reverse complement strand
GGACGGCAAGGCGATCACCGAGCGCGCGCAATCGGAGCTCGACTCGCTGCTGGATCAGGCCCGGCGGCTGATGCCCGGCCTCGGCGAGCTGAGCGTGGCCCGGCACGTCGTCGGCTATCGGCCGTTCCTGCCCGGTGGCCGGCCCTTCCTCGGTGGCTACGGGGCCGACGGACTGTTCCTGGCCACCGGCCACTACCGGTCGGGAGTCGCCCTGTCCGGTCTCAGCGCGAGCGTGCTGGCCGGTTTGGTGCTGGGCGAACCCGTGCCGCCCCGCCATCGGTGGCTGACCGCCGCCTGATCGTGGGCAATTGACGAGAGGACCGACACCATGACCGACCCGAACACACCCCGGCTCGACCGGGTGCTGACCGGCGGCGGGAGCACCGCGCTGGTGATGATCGACCTTCAGCGGGACATCCTGACCGAGCCGTTCGAACCGCGCGACGGCGGGGAGATCGCCCGTGCGGCGGGCCTCCTGGTCGCGGCCGTGCGGGAAACCGGCGGGGTCGTCGTGCACGTGTGCCACGACGGCCGGCCGTTCCGTTCCAGGCCGCTGCTGACCGATATCTCGTACGCGGGCGGGACCGGTGAGGTCGCGCAGGTCGAATTCTCCGAGGACACCCGGCCGGAACCGGGTGAGGTCATTGTCCGCAAACGCCAGTGGGGCGCGTTCTACGGAACCGATCTCGATCAACAATTGCGGGCGCGGGATGTCCGAACCGTGGTGCTGTGCGGGGTGACCACGAACTTCGGGGTGGAGTCCACCGCGCGGGAGGCTTTTCAGCGCGGTTACCAGCTGGTCTTCGCCGTGGACGCCATGGGCAGTGTCGACGCCGAGCACCACGCGTTCTCGGTGGAGAAGGTGCTGCCGCGGATCGGCTGCGTCACGGACGTGGCCTCGGTCGTCGCGGCCGTGCGCCGGGGCGGCACCACCGCCTGACCAGCGGAAGCAGCCCGGGTGGCGGCGCGGGAATTGACCCCGACGGGTGACATGGCGCACGCGGTGAATCCGGCAACATCTCCGTTGAACAAAAGAAGTGCACGGCTGCCGTATCGCGCCGTGGGCAGGGTCCGGGTGGCCCGGTGCAGTTCACGACATTCTGGAGGCGCAGCGTTGTCGGCCGAGGTATTTCGCATCCCCTTGTCCATTCCGATGCGTGACGGAATCGTGCTCAAGGCGGACCTGTACACGCAGGACGACCCGGACCACGTCGTCCCGCGCCCGGTTGTCCTGCAACGGACGTGCTACGACCGGTATTGGGAGGCCTATCGCGGCCCGGCCCGGCACCTCGCGCGCCACGGTTACGCGACGGTCGTCCAGGACTGCCGGGGCCGCAACGACTCCGAAGGTGTGTGGATCGCCGGCGAGCAGGAGGCCGAGGACGGCTACGACACCATCGAATGGCTCGCGGCCCAACCGTTCGCCGACGGCCGGGTCGGCACCCACGGCGGTTCGTACCCGGGCTGGTTGCAGATGGCGGCGGAGAGCCTG
The DNA here is from genome assembly GCA_965995405.1 of uncultured Saccharothrix sp. Classification (GTDB taxonomy): domain Bacteria; phylum Actinomycetota; class Actinomycetes; order Mycobacteriales; family Pseudonocardiaceae; genus Actinosynnema. The sequence continues at coordinate 13,857 of CBHFOL010000187.1, read as the reverse complement.
CGCCCGCCGAGCCTGAAGGCGATGGTGGTGACGTCCGGCTACATGCAGGCGATGCGGGTGCACGGCCGGGCCGGCAAGGTGCTGCTGCCGAGGTCGCTGGTCTGGGTCTACAAGATGAGCAGCCGCACCATGCGCCCGGTGGACCAGGTCGACTGGGACCAGGTGCTGCGGACGCTGCCTTTGGTGGATGCGGCGGACAGCATCCCGGACGCCGACCGGATGTGGCGGCGGTGGATGACGAACGAGTCGCTGTACGACCCGGTCGAAGGCGACCACCCGCACGACATCCAGGTGCCGACCCTGCACCTGACCGGCTGGGAGGACGAGCCGGGCCAGTCGCACGTGTACCGCCGGGCGGTGGCCACCGGGAGCGCGAACCAGTTCCTGCTGATCGGCCCGTGGGACCACGCCGGCACGCGCAACCCGCAGCAGACCACCATGGGGTACGACCACGGTCCACAGTCCGTTGTGGACATGCACGAGGTGTACCGCACCTGGTTCGACCGCTGGCTGCGGGACGACGCGGCACCATCGGCCGGGGAGCCCACCGCTGCGGTGTTCGCGACCGGCGTGAACGAGTGGCGTTCCTACCAGCGGTGGCCGGCCGTGACCGGCAGCGTCACCCTGCACCTGGACGCCGCCGGGGACGGGCACCTCGGGCCGGAGCCGCCGCGGTCCACGGGTGAGCTCTCCTTCCTGCACGACCCGGCCGATCCGGTCCAGGTGCACCCGCCGTTGGCGCAGAACCGGACCGGAACGCCGAACTCACTGTCCGCTTTGGACATTCGGGACGACGTGCTCACGTTCACCACCGGAGTGCTGTCGGAACCGGTGGCGCTCGACGGCGACGCCGTCCTCCGGTTCGTCGGCACGGCCACCGCGAAGACCGCGGACTGGTGCGTCTGGCTGGCCGACGTCGCCCCGGACGGCACGGCCCGCCGGCTGACCGCCGCGCTGCTGCGGGTGGACACCGACGCCGACCGGCCGGACCAGCGGGAGGTCGTGCTGGGCCCGCTGTCGCACGTCTTCCTGCCCGGCCACCGGATCCGGCTCTACCTGGCCGGCAGCAACTTCCCGGTGTGGGACCGCAACCTCGGGATCCCCGGGTTCGACGCCACCACATCCGACTTCGTCACCTCGACGCACACCGTGCGCACCGGGGCCGGGCACGCGGCGACGCTGACCCTCCAGAACTCCGAGAACGCGGTGCCCGGAGCCGCGTTCGCCGAGGAGTTCACCCACTACGACAACCCTTCCGGCCCGATGGATGGATCGAACCTGACATGACGAAACGGAACCTCCTCCCGACCGCAGCCGCGACAGTGGCGTGCGTGATGCTGGCCGGCTGCGCGACCGGCGGTTCGACCGGATCCGCCGGCGCGGGCGAGTCGGTCACGATGGTGATCGGCTCCGACATCGGCAACCTCGATCCCCACCTGGGCACCTCCAACGACCTGACCCAGTTCAAGAACTTCGTCTACGACCGGCTGCTGTTCCTGAACGACAAGAGCGAACTGGTGCCGTGGCTGGCGAGCGAGTGGAAGGCCACCCCGCGCACCATCGACATGACCATCCGCAAGGACGTCAAGTGCGAGGACGGCGCACCGCTCGATGCCGAGGTCGTCGCGCGGAACTTCCAGCACATCCTGGAAAAGGGCACCGGGTCCCCGCTGCGCGGCGGTGAGATGCCGGTGGACATGAAGGTCTCCGCCGACGCGGCCACCAACGTGGTGCACTTCGAGACCGAGACCGATTTCCCGTTCCTGCTGGAGCGCGCCGCGGCGACCCCGATCGTCTGCAAGGCCGGGCTGGACAACCGCAAGGCGGTGGCGACCGACTCGTTCGGCAGCGGCGCGTACCGGCTGGAGCGGGTGGAGGCCGGCAGCCAGTACGTGCTGACCAGGAACGACAACTACAACTCCGCGCCGCAGGGCGAGTTCGACGGCGACAACGCCAAGCGACCCAAGGAAGTCATCCTCAAGATCGTCTCCAACGAGACCACGTCGGCCAACCTCGTCCTCAACGGACAGGTCAACATCGCCAGCGTCCAAGGCGCGGACCGGGCCCGGCTGGAACAGGCGAACGTCACCGCGCAGACCTACCGCGTCCCGATGGGGGAGTTCTTCTTCAACCAGGGCTCCGGGCGTCCGGCCGGTGACCTCGCCGTCCGGCAGGCCATCGTGCAGGGCCTGAACCTGGAGGAACTGGGCAAGGTCGTCACCATCGACAAGGGGAAGCCGGCCACCAGCCTGGTCACCCTGGACCCGGTGGACTGCCCCGGCGACACCGTGTCCGGCAGCCTGCCCGCCTTCGACGCGGCGGCGGCAGCGGCCAAACTGGACTCCCTGGGCTGGCGGAAGAACGGCGACGGCGTCCGGGAGAAGGACGGCACGAAGCTCGAACTGCGGATCGTCTACCCGACCAAGTGGGGCCAGCCGGTCGCCAACGCCACCGAGCAGCTCGCCACCCAGCTCAAGGCGCTCGGCGTCGGGTCGACGCTCCAGGCGCTGGACAGCCCGGCGCTGTCCAAGACGATCTTCAGCACCGGTGACTACGACCTGGCCTGGAACATCTTCGTCAACAACAGCCCGGCGCCGTTCGCCGGGATCATGTCCGGCGCGAGCCCCAAGGACGGCGGCCAGAACTTCACCAACTCCCAGAACCAGGAGTACGCCGCCCTCGTCGCGGAAGCGAGCAAGTTGCAGGGCAAGGCCGCCTGCGAGCTGTGGGTCAAGGCGGAGCGGAGCCTGCTGAAGAACCTCGACGCGGTCGCCTTCTACGAGGGTGCGGTCCCGATCTTCTTCAAGGGCGTCGAAGGCCACCTGTGGAAGGGCAGCGTCGCCGGCTGGAGCCTGCGCACGCAGACCTCCTGACGGCTGCCGCCGCAGTGCACCAGACCGGAGAACGAAGGGAAGACGTCCGCATGGTCCGGCTCCACCGGAAGTCAAGGAGGTCGGCGCGATATCCGGTGCGCCGGCTCGGCTCCTGGCTGTTGTCACTCTGGCTGCTGGTGACGGTGTCCTTCGCGCTGATCCAGCTCACCCCGGGTGACCCCGCCCGCGCCGCGCTCGGCGACCTGGCCTCACCGGAGGCGCTGGCGGAGGCCCGCACCCGGATGGGGCTGGACCGGCCGTTGTTCGTGCGGTACTTCGACTACCTCGCGGACGTCCTCCGGTTCGACCTCGGCGAGTCGACGACCCTTCGGGCTCCGGTCCGGACGATCATCTTCGAACGGCTTCCGGTCACCCTCACCCTCGCGGTCCTGTCGGTCGTCATCGTCCTGGTCGCCGCCGTGGTGATCGGGATCGCGGTGGCCGCGCGAACGCAGGGTGGGCGCAAGCCGGCCACCGAGGTGACGTTCACCGGGGTGACGGGTGTGGTGTACGCGATGCCGGAGTTCGTCCTCGGCGTGCTGCTGGTGCTGGTCTTCTCGCTGACCTTCAAGGTGCTCCCGGTCGCCGGGCTGACCGGGCCGTCGTCCTACGTGCTGCCCGTGGTGGCGCTGAGTCTCGGCAGCTGTGCCGGGCTCGCGCGGATCGTGCGGGTCGAGTCGCTGCGGGTGCTCCAGCGGGAGTACATGCTGACCGCCAAGGCGAAGCGGCTGCGGCCCGGCTACCGGTACCTGGTCCACGTGGTGCCGAACGTGCTCACCGCGACCCTGACCATCGCCGGGCTCATCTTCACCGGCCTGGTGTCCGGAACGGTGGTGGTGGAGAACCTCTTCGCGCTGCCGGGCCTCGGCTCCACCATCGTGCAGGCGATCCAGATGAAGGACTTCCCACTCGTGCAGGGGCTGGTCCTCGTCCTGGGCGGCGGGGTGCTGCTGGTCAACCTCCTCATCGACCTCGCCATCGGTCGGATCAACCCACGAGCAGCGGCAGGGATGTCATGAGGTCCGCACTGCGGTTCATTTCGCGATCGTCGTGGCTGGGTGCGCTGAGCGTGGTCGGCCTGCTGGCACTGCTCGTCGTCGTGGTGGTGGCACCACCGCTGCTGACGGACCAGGCGGTCGGTTCCAACGTCGCCGACGCCAGCCAGGGGATGTCCGCCGCGCACTGGCTGGGCACCGACGCGCTGGGCCGGGACGTGCTGGCCAGGGTGCTGGTCGCGATGCGGCTGTCGGTGCTGCTCGCGGTCGCGGCGATCGTCCTCGGGGCCGGGATCGGCATCCCGCTCGGTGCCGCGACGGCGATGCTCGACGGCAAGGTCAAGGCCGCGGTGGTGTTCCTGATCAACACCTCGGTCGCGTTCCCGCCGCTGCTGTCGGCGATCTTCCTGTCCGTCGTGCTCGGCATGGGCACCGGTTCGGCGCTGGTCGCGATCGGACTGTCCTACGTGCCGTACTTCGCCCGGTTCTCGCGCACGCTGGCGGCCGAGATCGGGCAGTCCGACTACCTCGCCGCCGCCCGGATGCTCGGCGTGTCCAAGCCCCGGCGGCTGACCCGGTACATCCTGCCCAACATCGGCGAGCCGCTGATCGTCAAGGCGACGATGGCGATCGGCGGCGCGGTGCTGGCGTTCGCCGGGCTGTCGTTCCTCGGCCTGGGCATCCAGCCGCCCGAGTTCGACCTCGGCCGGCTGCTCGGGGACGGGCTGGACTACATCTACGTCAACCCGGCGGCGGCGCTCGGCCCGGCGGCGGCGGTGGTGCTGGTCGGCGTCGTCTTCAACTACTCCGGCGAGTACCTGGCGGGCATCCTCGGCCGGCGGCGGGCCGTGCGCGTCCAGTCGACGGCCGAGGACGCCAACCGGCCCGGGTCTTCGGCGGCCGTGGTCGGTGAGCCGCGTGAGCCGGCGCAGCCGGTGGACCACGACAGCGTGCTGTCGGTACGCGGGCTGACCGTCACGTTCCCGGGTGACGGGGGCGCGCACCGGGCCGTCGACGGGGTCGACCTCGACGTGCGGCCGGGCGAGATCGTCGGCCTGGTCGGGGAAAGCGGTTCCGGCAAGTCGGTCACCACGCTCGCGCTGGCCGACCTGCTGCCGCCGGACGCGACCGTGGCCGCCGGGCGGATGAGCCTGGCCGGCCGCGACCTGGCCGGTGTGCGCGGCCGGGACCGGCAGGAACTGCTCAAGCGCGGCATGTCGATCGTGTTCCAGGACCCGATGGCCTACCTGAACCCGGTCCTGCGGGTGAAGCGGCAACTCGTGGAGGCCGGCACGGGTGAGGCGCAGGCGTTGCGGGAGCAGGCGCTGAACCTGATGGGCGAGCTCCAGATCGCCGGGGCCGCGCAGCGGATCGACGACTACCCGCACCAGTTCTCCGGCGGGATGCGGCAGCGGCTGATGATCGCGATGGCGATGATGAGCGCGCCCCGGCTGCTGATCGCCGACGAGCCGACCACGGCGCTCGACGTCACCGTCCAGCGGCGGATCCTGGACCAGTTGCGCAGCCTGCGGGACACGCACGGGACGTCGATCCTGCTGATCTCCCACGACCTCGCCGTGATCAGCCAGATCTGTGAGCGGGTCGTGGTGATGTACGCGGGCAAGGTCGTGGAGGAGTTGGCCGCGGCCGACCTCTCCCGGGCCAGGCACCCGTACACCCGGGTGCTGATCGGCGCGAGCCCCAGTATGCGGACGCCGCGCGGGCGGGCGCTGACCACCATCCCGGTCGGGTCCGGCCGGCCGGAGCACAGCTGCGTCTTCGTGGACCGCTGTGCCCGCGCGGACGCGTTGTGCTGGGAGCGCGGTCCTTCGTTGGAACGGCACACGAGCCAGGCCGCGGTTGCCTGCTGGCACCCGGAAGACGCCTCGGGCGGGCACGAGCGGACGGCGGATCAGCCGATGGTCGAAGGGGGAGTGTGATGCACACCGACCACGCCCTGGAGGTGGGCGACCTCGTTGTCCACTACGGATCGGGCGGCGACCGGTTCGCCGCGGTGCGCGGGGTCGAGCTGACCATCCGGCGCGGCACGACGGTCGGCCTGGTCGGCGAGTCCGGCTCCGGGAAGTCCACGGTGGCCAGGACGATCGCCGGCCTGGTCCGGCCCACGTCCGGCCGGGTCGAACTCGGCGGGGACGACCGGCTGCCGGCCCGTGAACAGGTCCAGATGATCTTCCAGGACCCGTACGGCTCGCTGAACCCCCGGATGACGGTGGGGCAGGCGCTGGCGGAGGCCCTGCGGCTGGCCGGCCGGAGTGGGCGGGAACTGGTGTTCGGCACGGTGCCGGAACTGCTCGCGGCGGTGTCGCTCGACGCCGGCGTCGCGGCGAAGTACCCCGCGACGATGTCCGGCGGGCAGCGGCAGCGGGTGGCGATCGCCCGCGCGATCTGCCTCCAGCCCAGGCTGATCGTCGCCGACGAGATCACGTCCGCGCTGGACGTGTCGGTCCAGGGCGCGACCCTGAACCTGGTCCGCGACCTCCAGCGCCGGCTGGACCTGTCGATGCTCTTCGTGTCGCACAACCTCGCGGTGGTCCGGTACGTGTGCGACTACCTGTACGTGATGTACGCCGGGCAGATCGTGGAACACGGACCGGTCGAGTCGGTGACCGACGAGCCTCGGCACCCGTACACGCGCGGCCTGCTCGCCTCCGTGCCGGACCTGGATCCGCGGGTGACCGACGACCGCGACTGGGTGCCCATCGGCGACAGCGCCGACCCGCGCCGGCTGCCCGGCGGGTGCAGCTTCCAGCCACGGTGTCCGCTTGCCGCACGGGCGGACGCGGCCGTGTGCCGGGAGAGTCCCCCGGCCGTCGCCGAACTCGCCGACGGCCGGGGTGTCGCCTGCCACTTCCCGATCGAGACCCCGCTTCGACCGACCATCCGACAGTAGGAGAACGTCTTGTCGTCCCTTGCTCTTGACCCGGCCACGACGGCACTCGTCCTGGTGGACCTCCAGAACGGGGTGGCCGGTGACGAACTGGCCCCGTTCACGTTCGAGGACGTCGCCGGGCAGTGCGTCCGGCTCCTCGCGGCGGCACGCGCGGCGGACCTGCTCGTGATCCACGTCCGCTCCAGCCACCTGCCGACCGGCGGCGACCGGTTGCGGGTCGTCAACGACCTCAGCCCGCGTCCGCACCGACCGGCCGAGGCCGGCGGCGACCAGCTGGTCGACCTGATCGACCGGCGCGACACGGAACCGTTGGTGACCAAGCGGTCCTGGAACGCCTTCTACGGCACCGATCTCGACCTCCAGCTCCGGCGGCACGGTATGCGCACGGTGATCCTGGCCGGCGTGACGACCAACTTCGGCGTGGAGGGGACCGGTCGCAACGCCGTCGACCACGGGTACGAGGCGGTGTTCGTCTCGGACGCCATGACCGCGCCGTCGGCCGAGCTGCACGAGTTCGCCACCACCAAGGTCATGCCGTTCCTCGGTCGGGTCCGGACGGCCGACCAGGTGCTGTCCGCGCTGACCGGTGCGCAGCGGGCCGGGTCTGTCCGATGAGGACGGTCGTGATCGGTGCCGGCTCGATCGGGGCGAACATCGCCTACGCGCTGACGAAGGCCGGGGCGGAGGTGACCCTGGTCGACGGGCGGAGCCCGGCCGGCGGAACGAGCGGCGCTTCGATCGCGTGGCTGGCCCAGTTCCCCCAGCTCTCGTGGTCCGAACCGCCTGGGCGGGCTGCCTTGCGTGGGCGGATCTACCCGTCGTTCGAGGAGCTGCGCGACCAGGTGGGTGGTGACTGGCTGCACTGGTCCGGCACGCTGACCTGGGGGACACCGGGGGAGCGGGACCGCCTGCGTGCCGCCGTCGAAGCCGTCACGGCGGCCGGGGTCGACCTGGAGGTCATGCCCGGCGACGAGGCCACGGCGCGCTTCCCCGGCCTGGCCTTCGCCGGTGACGACGAGGTGATCTGGGAGCCCGGCAGTGGTTGGGTCGACGTCCCGGCGCTGGTCGACCGGCTGGTCGAGCAGGTGCGCCAGCGCGGCGGTGAGGTGCTGGTCGGGTCGCCGGTGACCGAACTGGTGCGGCAGCACGGCACGGTCCGCGGGGTGGTGCTCGGGAACGGCCGCAGGATCGACGCGGACGTCGTGGTCAACGCGGCCGGTTCCTGGGGAACGCACATCGCCGCGCTGGCCGACGTGCCCATCCCGCTGGACCTCGTTCCCGGGCTGGTCATCTACACCGCACCCACCGGCCCCGACCACCGGCTCCCGATCCTCAACTCGCCGCAGTGGTCGGCCCGCCCCGACCCGTCGGGCGGGCTGGCGGTCCACTGGCGCGGGCGCACGATCGTGCCGGACAGCGGCGGCGCTCCGGACCACGGCACGAACGAACGCACGCCCGGGGAAGCACTGGAGGACGTCGCCAGGACGGTGCCGGCACTGCGGGGAACCATGCCGCGGCAGGTCAAGGTCGGCATCCGGCCCATCCCGCCCGGCGGCCCGATGGTCGGCTTCCTGGAGGGCCGGCGGGACCTGTACTTCGCGCTCTCCCACGGCGGGATCGGCTGGGGTCCGACCTGGGGATGGGCGGCGGTGCGGGAGATCCTGCGGGACGACCCGGTCGCGGAACTGGCCGACCTGCGGCCCGGGCGGTACTCCCGGACGATGGCCGGCGTGGGCCGGTTCGCGGACGACGCCGAGCAGATCGACTGAACGGCGGCACGCGGGCCTCGTCGTCACCGGACGGTCGGAACGGCGCGGGCGCGTGGCTGTCGTGCGGGTCGGGCCGCCGGAGTTCGCCGGCCGCCCGACCCGTCCGGCCACGACGCAGGTCTTCGAGCCCGGTCGTGGGACCCCGTTCGTCAGCCTTCCAGCGGTTCGGTGGCGTACCGGGCGGTGGCGTAGGACCAGTTCAGGGTGCCGCTGTAGCAGGCGAGGAGGGCGTCTTCGAGGTAGCGGTCGGTGTTCTCGATCTCGTCCGCGGTGAGTCCGAGCACCGCGTGGAGTCCGGGTATCGCCTCGCGGTGCGCGATCCACCGTTTGAAGGTGGTGTCGAGTTCTTCGAGGGTGTGCCGGATCGCCTCATCCTGGCTGAGCCGCCGGGTCCGGGCGATGGCGGTGATGTAGTTCTCTTCTCCCTGGGCGAGTTCCTTGTCGAAGGAGACGATCTCGTTGTGGAGCACGACGACGTCGACCATGAGCGTGTCGAGATCCTGGACGGGATGGGTGTCGTAGGACGCGCCGGGCACAGTGAAGTGGCCGAGGCGTTCGGCCATGTCGTAGGTCGGCCGGCAGCCGATGCTGTGGCGGCGGTCGCGCAGGCGTTGGTGGGGCGTGGGTGCGGTTCCGGTGGCGCGGTACCGGGTCTCGGTCAGGTGGATGAGGAAGTAGTCCCGCCAGTGGGTGTGGGCGCGATGACGCCAGGACGGTGGCATGCCGGTCTGTTCGCGCCGCCACAGGTCGTGGAAGGCGCGCAGGACGGGGTGGGCATCGTCGGCGGGCGGGTGGTCGACGCCCCGAAAGGCCTGGCGACCCACGGGACGCTGTCGGCGAACGCGCTTCGTCGGCCCCGGCCGGCGGAGCGGTTCCCGCGGTCAGCTGAAGACGACCGCGTAGCCCAGGACGACCCCGAGGATGTAGACGGGGTAGGCGACACGTGCGATCACGGCCAGTCTCCGCTCCGTTCGATGGCGTCCCCGGGTGACGAGCCTCTTGCGGAGCATCGCGATCAGCACGCAGCCCGCGGCGATCAGGATGAACGCGTAGTAGCCCCACTCCAGGGCCACGGTGTAGCTGACCGAGGGCAGTTGCGAGGTCACGTTGTTCAACAGCACCGCGGTGCTCAGGATCGCGGTGACGCCCATCGAGACCGGGGCTGCGCCGTCGGTCGCCTTGAAGAACAGCGACAGGTAGGTGACGCCGATCAGCAGCACCAGCGGCAGGAGGTTCTTCACGAGGAACGGCAGGATGTCGCGGGCGATGTCCACGTCCGCGACGTACTGGCTGTAGTAGACGCCCGGCGGCGCGCCCGCCTCGGTGCTCTCGCCGAGGGCATCGCTGCTGCCGACCGTGCGCTGGTGGAACCGCACGGAGTCGGCCTTCCAGTTGGGCATGTTGTCGATGTTGGCCTCCGCGTCGGTTCCGCTGCGCAGGTACTCCTCGTGGTCCTGGTTGAGGATCTCCCTGTCCGTGACGTAGACGACCTGGTCGGTGGTCCGGGTGCGGTTCTGGAGTCGGACGTCCAGGGTCTGGTGGTCGAACGGGAAGCTGTGGAACTCCAGTGAGTTCTTGAACCGGTCGGCGACCCGGTACAGCCGGTAGGTCCGACCGTTCTCCGTCACGTCCCGCAGCGGTTGCCCGAGCTTGAGGTCCGGTTTGACCGCGTTGACGAACGCCACGTCGGACGCGCCGTGGTCGCCGGTGTACTTCAGCCACAGGAAGAAGTCGGCGAAGTAGGTGCCGTCCCGGGTGTCGAGGTCGCGGACCTCGTTGAGGTTGATGCCGGTCGCGACGACCTGCCGCCGGGTCAGGTACCGCTTGCCCACCTGGATGACGTTCCCCGACGCCGCCCCGTCGCGCGGGGCCTGCCCGGCGGTGGGCTCGAAGATGTTGAGCTGGACCGGTGCGGACACCAGGCGGGTGCCGTCGCTCACCACGAACGACACCGGCATCTGCGCCGAACCGTTGGGGGAGAAGTACAGCGGGCCGAGCAGGGCGGGGAAGGCGTTCTTCTTGTCCTTCAACGCGGCCAGGGCATCCCGGATCCGGCGGCGGTCCTCGGCGTTGTGCGCCCCGTCCAGGATCGGCCCGCCGGTCCGGATGGCGTGCAGCCCGACGTTGAACGCCTGGCGGGCGGTGGCGGCCGGCCACAGCGGGCGTTCCCCGAACCGCTTCTCGTAGTCCTGCGCCCACACCAGGCCCGGCCCCGACAGCGAGTCCAGGGCCAGCGGCGTGGCCAGGTGCAGGCCGGCGGTGAACAGGCCGGGCCTGCCGCGTTCCTGTTCGTCGTGCAGCAGCCTGCGGTGCAGGGCCTGGGTGCCCATCGACGCCGTGCCGAGCAGCGGTGCGGTCACCCCGGCCTCGCGGAGTCGCTCGACCAGCCGCAGGCCGCGCTTCTCGTTCACCGCCAACACGACCGGCCGCGACGGCGGGTTGTCCGCGAGCCGCCCGGCCACGGCGTCCACAGTGGAATCACCGGCTACCGGCACGGTGTCGGCGACCGTGCCGAACCCGCCGAACGACTCCGCGAACACGTCGCGCGTGGACCGCCCGTACTCGTCGTCGTCGAACACCACGACCGCGTCCGCCGCGCCGAGCACGTGCCCGGCGTAGGCGGCGAGGAAGTCGGCCTGGGTGCGGTTGCCGAACATGCTGCGGAAGTACCAGTCGCTCCCGTCGGTGAGGCTCGGCGCCCCGGCGGTCGGCGTGATCGCCGCGATCCCCGCCTCCCGGTAGACCGGCGACGCCGCGAGCGCCGTGTCGCTCGCCGCGTGCCCCACCACGTACAGCACCCGGCCGTCGCGGGCGATCTCCTCCGCGATGGCCCTGGCCCGGTCCGGCCGTCCCTCGTCGTCGTGGACGACCAGTTCGACCGGCCGGCCCGCCACGCCGCCCCCCGCGTTGACCACGTCCACGTGCATCCGCACGCTGCGTTCCATGTGCGTGGAGATCTCGGCGAGCTCGCCGGTCTTGTCCACCACCAGCGCCACCCGCAGCGGCTCGACGCGCCGGGCCACCGCCACCGACCACACGACGGCCGAGGCCAGCACCAACGCCGCGGCGGCGACACCGACCCACCGCCACTTGCGACCCGGGAGCTTGCCGCCGGCCGGCGGTGAGTCGCTGGGTCGGGGCGGGTCGGCCAGGTCGGCGACCTCGGCCGGTGCCCGCGCGACGACCTTGCCCAGCGCCGAACGGGCGTGGAGCGTCGCCGGGTCCGCGACGATGCCGGCGGCCTGGTCCAGGCAGAACCGCTGCTCCGCCGGATCCTCGACCAGTTCGGCGAGCCATCGCCAGGCGGGCTCGTACCCGGGGTCCTTCGACAGGGCTTTGCCGAGCAGTTCGCGTGCGCGGACCGGATCGGACTCGCGTACCCGCAGCGCGGCGTGGGTGAGCGCCGACGGCGACTCGGGGAGATCGGACACGACCGGGACCTCCGGAACCGCCTCCGCCGGAAAGGAATGGACGAATCGTCATTTCCGCCGGTCGGAGGCTGGACGTTGTCGGTTTCGGAGGCTACACAAACCCCGATTTACCCGGTCGAGTCACCACAGTGGACTCAGCGTCACCGGAATCGCTCCCCGAACCGGGTCGCGTTGATGCGATCAGGTGCTACGGACTGCCGGATTGACCGTATGCGTCGGGGCGCGTTCCGCTGTCTTGCGGCTCGCGCGACTGTCGCTTGTGCCGCACGACCGGGTGCTCCGGCTTCGCTCACCGTTCATTCGACGCTCACCTCGGGGAAGGCGGTCGTTCTGCCCATGTCGGAAACGTCAGTTGATCGTGTCAGACCGACTCCCAGGACGGATTCCGTGACCGAATCACGCGTTCCGCGGTGGCGCTCCCGCCTCCGCCTCCTCTTCGCCGCCGTTGCCGGTCCGACGCTGCTCCTCGGTGCCCTGGCGGCACCCCCGGCGTACGCGGCCCCGGCCGACGACGTCCGGATCAACGAGGTGGTGACCACCGGAGGTGTGAACGACTCGATCGAGCTCTACAACAAGGGCACCGCCACCGTCGACATCTCGGCCTGGATCCTCAAGGACGACAAGGACAGCTCGCAGTACAAGATCCCCGCCGGGACCACACTGGCCCCCGGCGCGTTCCGCGTCTTCGACGTCCACGACAAGTTCGGCCTCGGCTCCGCCGACAAGGCGCGCCTCTACCTTCCGGGCGGCACGCTGGTCGACAGCTTCGGCTGGAGCGGGCACTCCGACCCGTCGTGGTCCCGCTGTCCCAACGGCACGGGCAGCTTCGGCAAGGCGGCGCTCACCCTCGGCGGGCCGAACGCCTGTGGCGGGGGCACCGGACCGGTGGCCTGGCCGGGCGGCGGCGCGGTCGCCGTCGCCGATGCCGCGAACGTCTTCGGTGGCGACCTCAGCGGTCTGCACCAGGAGGGGAACGTGCTGTGGGGAGCGCAGAACTCGGGCAAGCTGTGGCGACTGGTCCCCGACGGCTCCGGGGGCTGGAAGCCCGACGCGTCCGGCGGATGGGCCTCCGGTAAGGCACTGCGCTTCCCCGGCGGGTCCGGCACCCCGGACGGCGAAGGCGTGACGGTCACCGGCGCCGGTTCCGCCGGGGGTGTGTTCGTCGCGAGCGAGCGCAACGGCGATGCGTCCGGCACCAGCCGCCTGTCCGTGCTCCGGTACGACGTCGGCGGGACGGGCGGCACGCTGACCGCCACGAAGGAGTGGAACCTGACCTCCGGTCTGCCGTCCGTGGGCTCGAACGCCGGCTTCGAGGCGGTCACCTGGGTCCCCGACACCACCCTGACCGCGGCCGGCTTCAAGGACGAGGCGACCGGCGCGGCCTTCGACCCGAGCCGGTACGGCCCGCACACCGGCGGGGTGTTCTTCGTCGGCGTCGAAGGCACGGGCATGGTCTACGGCTACGTCCTACAGGACTCGGGAGCCTTCACCCGCGTCGCGTCCATCAGCAGTGGACTGGCCGGCGTCATGGAGCTGCACTGGGAGGCGCAGGCGTCGCGGCTGTGGGTCGTCTGCGACGACACCTGCAACGGCCAACACCGGACCATGCGGGTCGACGTGTCGGGCGTGTTCGCCACCACCGCGGTCTACAACCGCCCCAGTGGCATGGCCAACCTCGACAACGAGGGCTTCGCCGTGGCCGGGGCAGGGGAGTGCGTCGCCGGCTCCAAGCCCGTGTACTGGGCCGACGACGGCAACACCGGCGGTCATGCGCTGCGCAAGGGAAGCATCACCTGCTGACCGGACGACACCGTTTCGTGGGGCGGGGCACAACCGCCCCGCCCCCCAGCCGGGGCGGGGGGGGGTGAGGCGGCCGGG
>CBHFOL010000186.1:0-15365 GCA_965995405.1 uncultured Saccharothrix sp. | reverse complement strand
AACCCGCCGCGCACCGCCAACCCCCGGTGCCGCAACAGGTGCTCGGCCACCACCGCCCGGTACTCCGGCAGACCACCGCGCTGCGGCCGGAACATCGGCATCGAGTCCGCCGCCGCCCGCCAAGCCCGCCGCCAGGCCGCCCGATCCAATCCCTCCGCCCACGGCGCGCCGGGCGCGAAATCGACCACGTCCACCACCGGTTCCGGCGTGGACACCCGCCGGGCACGCCCCTTCAGCGCACCCGGCGGCGTAGTCGTCACGTACGTGCCCGACCCGTGCCGGCCGGCGATCCACCCCTCGGCGTGGAGTTGCTCGTATGCTGCTGCCGTGACGGTCCGGCTGACGCCGAGCCGTTCGGCCAGCGCGCGGGTGGACGGCAACCGGTCCCCGCTGCGCAGCCGACCGTCCGCCGCGGCCGTCCGCAACGCGTCGGCGAGCTGCACGGCCAACGGTTCGGCCGACGACCGGTCCAACGTCACCGGCAACGCGGTCTCCACCAAAGTGGCCTCCTCGGTTACCCGGAAATTGGCTCTTGAGGAATGCCACTTTACCCCGGAAGCTGCGTCTGTGACGTTGTCGCCGACGCCCGGCCCGCTGTCCCCCACCCCGCGCAGCACGGTCAAGCGCGGGCGCAAGCGCGCCGTGGCCGAGCGGGATGCCCTCTACGCCGTGCTCGACGCCGCCCTCGTCTGCCACCTGGCCGTCGTCGTGGACGGCGCTCCCCTGGTCGTCCCGACCGGTTTCGGGCGCGACGGCGACACCCTCTACCTGCACGGTTCGACCGGCGCGCGCAGCCTGCGCGAGGCGGCGGCCGGGGTGCCGGTGTGCGTGGCGGTGACCCTGGTCGACGGCGTGGTCTACGCGCGCTCGGTGTTCGACCACTCGATGAACTACCGCGCGGCCGTCGTCCACGGCACGGCGACCCCGGTCACCGACCCGGCCGCCAAGACCCACGCGCTGCGGGCCCTCACCGAGCAGATCGCCCCCGGCTCGTGGGACTACGCCCGGCAGCCCACCCCGAAGGAGCTGGCCGCCACGTCGGTGCTCGCGCTCGACCTCACCGAGGCGTCGGTGAAGATCCGCACCGGCCCGCCCGGCGACGAGACCGAGGACGTCGCCGCGAACGAGAAGTGGGCCGGCGTGCTGCCCCTGCACACCTCCTGGGGCGACCCGGAGCCCGACCCGACGCTGGTCGGCGACTGGGACGTCCCGGCCCACGTCACCGGACGGACGTAGCCCCGTTCCCGCCCACATCACCCGACGGACGTAGCCCCGTCCACCGGGTCGAACCGGTACGGACGCATGGTGCGCCCGCCGTCGCGGTACACGTGGATCGTGACGGCGGGGTCCGGCCCGTCGTTGCGCACCTGGTGCACGTAGTCGGGGCCGAACACCCGGGACTGCCCGGCGGTCAGGTGGTGCAGCACCTGGGTCCGGCCGGGTGCCACGATTTCCGTCAGTGAGCCGCTGACCAGGGTGAACGCCCCTGTTGTCGGCCCGTGGTCGTGGAGGTCGGTGTGCTGGCCGGGCAGCCAGCCCATGAGCCAGATCTCCTGCTCGGCGGTCTTCTCGACCAGCGCGGAGAACCGGGTGTCGGGGTCGTAGCGCAACAGGTGGGCCCAGCGCTCCCGCCGTGCCGCCATGTCGAGCGCGATCCGCACGGGGTGCAGCGCGGCGTGCGACTGGGGCAGGGCGATGGTGTTCTCCGGAACGGCGAACATGGTTCCTTCTCGGCGTGGGGAAATGCGGGACTCAGCCCGCAGGACGCAGGTCGATCACCGAGAAAGACAGAGCGCGCTGGCGACCAGGCCGAGGTCGATGTGACCCCGCCCGGCGGTCATGGCGCGAAAAGACATGTCGGAAAGAGTGGCAGCCAGGACTACCGCGGGCAACCGCGTCCCAAGCACTGGGACCCGAAATCCACTCACAACGCCTGGAGCACGTCCGCCACCAGATCGGCGGTGTCCTCGCACCCGGCCGACATCCGCACCAGCCCGTCCGGCACCGGGTCGCCCCACTGCGCCCGCCGGTCCAGCGTGGTGTGCAGCCCGCCGAAACTGGTCGACGCCGCCACCAGCCGCGACCGCTCCAGGAACGCGGCCACGGCAGCGGCGTCCCGCAGCACGAACATCAGCACCCCGCCGAACCGCCGCATCTGCCGCGACGCCAACGCGAACCCGGGGTCCTCGGGCGCACCCGGCCACCGCAACCCGGTGACCTCCGGCCGCTCCTTCAACGCCGAGTACAGCGCCGCCGCGTTCTCGGCCTGCCGGGCCAGCCGCAGGTCCAACGTGCCCAGTCCCCGGTGCGCCAGCCACGCCTCGAACGGCCCGGGGATCGCCCCGCCCAACGTCCGCGCCGACTGCACCTCGGCGGCCAGCTCCCGATCCTTTGTGGACACGTGCCCGAGCAGCACGTCACTGTGCCCCGCGACGGCCTTCGTGTCGCTGCACACCACGATGTCCGCGCCCAACTCCAGCGGACGCTGCCCCAGCGGCGTGGCCGTCGTGTTGTCGACCGCCACCAACGCGCCGGCCGCGTGCGCCCGCTCGGACAGCGACGCGATGTCGCACAGGTCCAGCCCGGGATTCGACGGCGACTCCAGCAGCACCAGCCGCACCCCGTCGAACGACGGGTACGGCCCGGCGGTCGGCGCTTCCACCACCTTCGCCGGCAGCCCGGCGACCAGCGTCCGGGTCAGGTAGTAGCCGTCGGACGGCACCACCACCGTGTCACCGTCCCGCAGCACCACCCGCAACAACGTGGAGATCGCCGCCATCCCCGACGGGAAGAGGACAGCCTCCCCACCGTCCAACGCCCCGAGCGCCGACTCCAGCGCACGCCACGACGCATTGTGCGAACGCCCGTAGGTGTCCTCACCGCCCAGGTGATAGGCGGACGCGAACACGGGCCCCGCAAGGAACGGCTCGCCTGCCACGGCCGGCACCGAGTGCACGACCCGCGTGCCGTCGCCGTACTCGCGATCGCTCACTGCCGTTCCGCCTTGCGTTCCCGCCCCAACAACGCCGCCGTGAGCGCACGCGGGTCCACGCCTTCGTGGCACACCCCGTGCACGCCGTCGGTGATCGGCATGTCCACCCCGATCCGAGCCGCCAACTCCCGGATCGACGAACACGACTTCACGCCCTCCGCGACCTGCCCGTGCGCCGCCTCCTGCGCCTGCGCCACGGTGTCCCCGCGCCCGAGCCGTTCCCCGAACGACCGGTTCCGGGACAGCGGCGACGCACACGTGGCCACCAGATCGCCCAACCCCGCCAACCCGGCGAACGTCAGCGGATCCGCGCCCAGCGCCGCGCCCAGCCGAGCCGTCTCGGCCAGCCCGCGGGTGATGATCGACGCCATCGTGTTGTCGCCGAACCCGAGCCCGGCCGCCATCCCGCAGGCCAGCGCGATCACGTTCTTGCACGCGCCGCCCAGCTCGCAGCCCACCACGTCCACATTGGTGTACGGCCGGAAGTACGAGTTGGAACACGCGTGCTGGAGGTCCACCGCCCGGTCGTGGTCGGTGCACGCGATGACCGTCGCGGTCGGCTGCTCGGCCGCGATCTCCTTCGCCAGGTTCGGCCCGGACACCACCGCGACCTGGTCCTCCGGCACCCCGGCGACCTCGCGGACCACCTCGCTCATCCGCTTCAGCGTGCCCAGCTCGACGCCCTTGGCCAGGCTGACCAGGGTCGCGCCGGCGGGCAGCGCGGACCGCCACTCGGCCAGGTTCGCCCGCAGCGTCTGGCTCGGCACGCCCAGCACCACGGCCTGCACGCCCGCCAGCGCCTTGTCCGCGTCGTGGGTCGCCGCCAGGTTGTCCGGCAGGACGGTCGTGGGCAGGTAGCCCGAGTTGATCCGGGTCCGGGTGATCTCGTCGGCCACCTCGGGACGCCGCGCCCAGAGCACGACGTCCGTGCCCGAGTCGGCCAGCACCTTCGCGAAGGCCGTGCCCCACGACCCCGCGCCCATCACGGCGACGCGCTCCACGTCAGCTCTTCTTCGAGTAGAAGCCGTCGGGCGCGGTCTCCTGCCGGATGTCCGCCAGGAGCGTCTTCACCTCGCCCATCAGCACGTCGGTCACCTCGCGCAGCAGCGCGATCGTCTGCGGCCGGTCCCGGTAGGCCGACAGGTCGACCGGCTCGCCCACCTTCGTCACCACGGTCTTGCGCGGGAGGGGCCGGAACTTCTTCCGGTAGTGGTCGTACACGTCCCGGGTGCCCCAGCGCGCGGCCGGGATGACCGGCACGTCGTGCTCCAGCGCCAGCCGGGCCACGCCGGTCCGCGAGTTCATCGGCCACCCGTCCGGGTCACGCGTGATGGTGCCCTCCGGGTAGATGACCACCACGAGCCCGTTCTCCAGGGCTTCGTGGGCGGCGCGCAGGCTCTGCTGGGCGTCGGCGCTGCCCCGGTAGACGGGGATCTGCCGCGCGCCCTTGATGACCGTGCCGAGCACGGGCACGTTGAACAGGCTGTGTTTGGCCAGGAAGTGCGGCACGCGCCCCTGCTTGTGGGTGAACACCGCGTCGTAGACGGGGTCCAGGTGGGACACGTGGTTCATCACCACGAGCGCGCCGCCCGTCTTCGGAATCCGGTCCGCACCCTCGTTGCGCCGCCGCGCGATCAACGCGGTGGCCGGGTAGAAGACCGCCGCGGCGACCCCGACCCAGAAGCCGCCCTTCTCCTTGGCCACAGTTCTCCCTCTCGTCACCCACAGTCCGCCTGGAGTCTTCCCCGCGAGTCGGGGCGAGGTCCAGTCGGTGTCGACCGGACGGCCGCCGGCGTCCGCATCGGGGAGTATGGCTGTTGTGCGTGCCGACGTGGACCTCGTGGTGCCGGTGAAGACCCTGCAACGGGCGAAGACCCGGCTGGTGGGCGTGACGGACGACCGTCCGGCGCTGGCGCTGGCGTTCGCGCTGGACACCATCGCCGCCGCCCTGCCGGCCGTGCGGAACGTGCTGGCCATAACGGAGGACCCGGCCGTGGCGGCGGAGCTGCGGGCGATGGGCGTGGACTCGGTGCCGGGGCCGGAGGGCCTGAACGAGGCACTGCGCTTCGGCGCGGAAATCCTGCGTGAACGCGACCACAGGTCAATCGTCGGCGCGCTCCAGGCGGACCTGCCCGCCCTGCGCACCGGAGACCTGGAACTCGCCATCCGCACGGCGCAGGGACGTGCCTTCTGCCCGGACCGCCAGGGCACCGGGACGACGCTCCTGCTCTCGGACCCGGGCAAGGACCTCGACCCGCGCTTCGGACCGGGCTCGGCGAAGGCACACGCGAAGGACGCACAGACCCTGATCGGCCCGTGGCCGTCACTGCGCAACGATGTGGACACGGCCGAAGACCTGGAGGCTGCCATCCACCTCGGCCTGGGACCGCGCTCGTCGGCGGTGCTCTGCCCCGTGGGCGGCTGACGACCCCGCTGTTGCCCGGTGAACGGTTCGGGCCGTCCACCGGGCGTCACTCAGCAGCAGGCCGAGCCTTCACCGCAGCCGCGACCGCTCAGCATCGGGCAGGCGTACCCGTAGTCCGGGTCCGGAGCCAACGGCAAGCGTTTGCGCGGACTGTCGGTCGATGTGAACGAGACCTTCACCGGCGACGTCTTGAGCGTCACGTTGGTGTGGGTCTCCTGGGCGTCGTAAGCCCCCTTCGTGAGCTTCAACACCTCCACGCCGCGGGCCAGGTCGGCGACGAAGATCCGGTCGCGGTGGAAGTAAGGGGCCCAGGACACCGCGCCCTCGGGACGCCAGTAGGCGACCTGGATCGGCTTCGTCGGGTCGGTGATGTCCAGGAACCGCGTCCCCTGCTCGTACCAGGAGTAGGCGACGATCCTCTTCTGCACCTCGAAGTAGTGCGCCGAGCAGAACACGTCCGGTCCGGGCACGGTGCCCTCCTGGTCGTCCGGGCTCCACATGCCGACCGTCTTCATCGTGAACGGCTTGTCCGGACTGGCCTGCCACGACTCGCCATTGGTCGAGCCCTCCAGCGAGGAGATCACGAACCGGCCCTGGTCCTTGCAGGTCGCCGAGCCGAACGCCTCCTCGGTGTGCAGCAGCAGGCTGCCCGCCGGGTGCTCCCGGGTCGGCTTCGGGCCGTCGGACACGGTGCGGCCGACCGGGCGGACCGCGTTGTGCGAGAACGACGTCGGCATGTCCAGCTTCGGGACACCGCCGCCCGCGTACGGCACGGGGTCGTAAGGGGTCGCCTGACGCACCTTGCCGGTCAACGGGTCCTTGTGCCAGCCACGCGTCCAGTAGCCGCGTGTGCCACCGGTCCCCGTCACCCAGGCCACGCCCGCGGCGTCCACCTGGACGTCGTGGGTCATGTGCGTCTCGCCCTGGTTGCGGTTGAGGTCCACGTACGTGGCCAGGGTCTTGGGGTTGCGCGGGTCGCGCAGGTCGGTGACGAACACCTTGCCGGACCGACGGTAGGTGTCCGGGTCGGTGGACGGCGTGCCGTCGTAGCCCGTCGTCCACAGGTAGGTGCAGTCGTTGATGCACGTGGTGATGTGGCCGGTGCCCATCGACGCGAAGTTCAGCAGCTCCAGCTTGCCCGGGTCGGCCGCCGAGATGATGTAGACGCCGGTCGGCCGCTCGTTGCCGGGCTTCCGGCCGAACGCGTTGCGCTCGCGGGCGAGGAACACCAGCTTCCGCTTCGGGTCGACGGTGACGTCCTCGTTCTCCCAGAACCGCTGCTCGGTGTCGTCGCCGGGCAGCGCCAGCTCCTGCTTGGTCAGGTGGTCGAGGAGCTTCGGGTCGTCCTGCCGGGTCACGTCGTAGCTCTTGAGCCCGAACGTGCCGCTGACGAACATCACGTCACGGTGCCGGTACTGCACGAAGTTGATGGAGACCGCGCCCGCGGTGTCCGGGATCGCCTTGCGCAGCTCGACGTTGCGAGCCGCCGCGGCGAGGCCGGTGCCCTCGGCCGGTCCCGGCTGTTCGACGGGTGCGTCGGGGACGGGTGCCGCCGTCGCGCTGACCGGACCGACGAAGGCCAGCAGCACTCCGGCGACCACCCCTGCCAGAACCCTCATGCCCGCCACTCCTTTCGGTGATGGGGTTATCGCGGAGCGTGTCAGGTCCGCGTCCGGGGTCACACCCTCCGATCGGCTAGCGTTGCCCGCCGTGCCCGAAGAGCAGCCGAAGCACGCGGCCGAACAGGCGACGGTCGCCGCCCACCACCCGGACGGCTCGGCGACCGTGCTGCGCGACGACGGGGTCCTCGTCGACGTCCCGGCCGACGCCGTCGCGGCGGGCGGCTGGCGGGTGCTGCGGCCCGGACAGCGCGTGACGCTCGACCGCGCCCCGGACGGGACGATCACGACGCTGCGCCGCCCGGTGTGACAGTCGACTCGTCGTCACCGGCGAAGTGTGTGACGGGGAGTTCATCTCATCGTCGGCTGCGATCAGCGCGAAGCGCCCGAATGTGAGGGACAATGCCCCTCGTGAGCACGGACAACACCCCCGAACAGCCTGCGCCGAAACGACGCACGAGGACCACGCGAGCCCAACCCACCGCCGCGAGCGCGCCCCGTCGCCGCCCCCGTCCCGCCGTCCGCCGCACCACCCGTGCCGCGGCCGAGACGCCGACCGGGTCGGCGCAGCGCCCGTTCCCGAGCTCACCACCCGCCGTCACGGCGACCGCCGAGGCCGTGGCGGACCTGCCGGACGACCGGTACTTCAACCGCGAGCTGTCCTGGCTGGACTTCAACGCCCGCGTGCTGGCGCTGGCCGAGGACTCCTCCCAGCCGCTGCTGGAGCGGGCGAAGTTCCTGGCGATCTTCGCGTCGAACCTGGACGAGTTCTACATGGTGCGGGTCGCCGGCCTGAAGCGGCGGGACGAGACCGGCCTGTCCGTGCGCAGCGCCGACGGCCTCACGCCGGGCGAGCAGCTGGCCGCGATCTACAAGCGCACCCAGGAACTCGTGGAGCAGCACGCCCGCGCGTTCATCGACCACGTGCAGCCCGAGCTGGAGAAGCACGCGATCAGCATCGTCAACTGGGCGCAGCTGACCGACTTCGAGAAGCTGCGGCTGTCCAACTACTTCAGCGACCAGGTGTTCCCGGTCCTGACGCCGCTCGCGGTGGACGCGGCGCACCCGTTCCCCTACATCTCCGGCCTGTCGCTGAACCTGGCCGTGACGGTGCGGGACCCGGAGGGCGGCGCGGAGCGGTTCGCCCGGATCAAGGTGCCGGACAACGTGCCGCGGCTGGTCCGCGTCGAGCACGACCGGACCAGCACGACGGCGACGTTCCTGCCGGTGGAGGAACTGATCGCGGCGCACATGGGCGAGCTGTTCGCGGGCATGGACGTCATCGAGTGCCACGCCTTCCGGGTGACCCGCAACGCGGACCTGGAGGTCGAGGAGGACCAGGACGAGGACCTGCTCAAGTCGTTGGAGCGGGAACTGGTGCGGCGGCGGTTCGGTCCCCCGGTGCGGCTGGAGATCGCCGACGACATGACCGAGCACATGCTGGAGCGGCTGCTGCGGGAGCTGGAGGTCGACCCGCACGACGTCGTCCAGGTGCCGGGCCTGCTGGACCTGTCGTGCCTGTGGCAGCTCTACAGCGTGGACCGCAAGCAGCTCAAGGACGCGCCGTTCGTGCCGGCGACGCACCCGGCGTTCGGGGAGCGGGAGACGCCGAAGAGCATCTTCGCCACGCTCCGCGAGGGCGACGTGCTGGTGCATCACCCGTACGACTCGTTCTCCACGTCCGTGCAGCGGTTCATCGAGCAGGCGGCGGCGGATCCGCGCGTGCTGGCGATCAAGCAGACGCTGTACCGCACTTCGGGTGACTCCCCGATAGTGGACGCGCTGATCGACGCGGCCGAGGCGGGCAAGCAGGTCGTGGCGCTGGTGGAGATCAAGGCGCGGTTCGACGAGCAGGCGAACATCAAGTGGGCGCGGGCGCTGGAGAAGGCGGGCGTGCACGTCGTCTACGGCCTGATGGGGTTGAAGACGCACTGCAAGACGTCGCTGGTGGTGCGGCAGGAGGGTTCCCGGATCCAGCGGTACTGCCACATCGGCACCGGCAACTACAACCCGAAGACGGCCCGGCTGTACGAGGACATCGGCCTGCTGACCGCCGAGCCGACCATCGGCGCGGACCTCACGGACCTGTTCAACGTGCTCACCGGCTACGCCCGGCAGGACCACTACCGGAGCCTGCTGGTCGCGCCCTACGGCGTGCGGCGCGGCATCGTGGAGCGCATCGACCGGGAGATCGAGCTGGCCCGCCTGGGCGAGCCGGCCGGGGTGCGGATCAAGGTGAACTCCCTGGTGGACGAGCAGGTCATCGACTCGCTGTACCGGGCGTCGCAGGCGGGCGTGCGGGTGGAGGTGGTGGTGCGCGGGGTGTGCGCGCTGAAGCCGGGCATCGCGGGCCTGTCGGAGAACATCCACGTGCGCTCGATCCTGGGCCGCTTCCTGGAGCACTCGCGGGTGTTCCACTTCGTCGGCCTGGGCGAGCACTGGATCGGCAGCGCCGACATGATGCACCGCAACCTGGACCGCCGGGTCGAGGTGCAGGTGCGGGTGACCGACCCGAAGCTCACCGCGCAGCTCGACGACATGCTGGACTCGGCGTTGGAGCCCACCACGCGGTGCTGGGTGCTGCGGTTCGACGGCGAGTGGGAGGCGTTCCCGTCCGACGGCAGCCGGGTGCGCGACCACCAGACCGAGCTGCTGCGCGTGCACCGCGCGGTCGGGTGATCCGCGCGGCCGGCGCGGTCCTGTGGCGGGAGGGCCTGGTCGCCGTCGTCCACCGGCCGCACTACGACGACTGGTCGCTGCCCAAGGGCAAGCTCGACCACGGGGAGACCGTGCCCGCGGCGGCGGTGCGGGAGGTGCGGGAGGAGACCGGGTTCGACGCCGTGCTCGGCCGGCACCTGCGGACCGTGGAGTACATCGCGTTCGGCCGGCCGAAGACGGTGGAGTTCTTCAGCGCCCGTGCGGCGGGTGGCGCGTTCCAGCCGAACGAGGAGGTCGACGAGCTGCGCTGGCTGACGGTCGACGCGGCGGCGGAGCTGGTCACCCGGGACACCGACCGTGAGGTGCTGGCGGAGTTCGCCGCCGCGCCGGCCGACCTGGCGACGGTGCTGCTGGTGCGGCACGCGAAGGCGGGCAAGCGGGACCACTGGCCGGGCGACGACGACCTGCGCCCGTTGAGCTCGGCGGGTTGGCGGCAGGCCGAGGGGCTGCGCGCGATGCTCCCGTTGTGGGCGCCGTCGAGGGTGCATTCCGCGCCGCGCGTGCGGTGCGTGGAGACCGTGCAGGGGGTGGCGGACGACCTGGGCGCCGGGGTGCTGCTGGAGCCGAGGCTGTCCGAGGAGGGCTACTGGCCGGACCGGGACGCGGGCCTGGTGCGGCTGTTGGAGATCACCGACGGGGTGGGTGTGCCGGTGGTGGCCAGCCAGGGCGGGGTGATCCCGGACGTGGTGTCGACGCTGGCGTCCCTGTCGGGTCTGTGGCTGCCCGAGGTGCCGTGCAAGAAGGGCAGCACGTGGGTGCTGTCGTTCCGGCGGCCGGACGCCGAGTGGTCCACTTCGGACAGCAGTGTCACCTGGCCCCGCCTGGTGTCGGCCCACTACCTGCCCAGCCCGCTGGCCGCGCCCAAACCCTGATCCCCGGCGGCGCTTCGGATTCCCGCCGTCCGGCTTCGCGCACGCCTGTCCGGCCCACCTCACCCGGATGGCCGCTGCCGCCGTTCGGTTCCGTTCGGGTGCGACAGTCGGTCGGCGTTCGGCGCGGAACCGACGGATCGCGGTGACCCGCACTCGGGTTCGGCTCGGCTCGGCGGATTGTCGGTGGTGCGTGGAAGGATGAGCCCCGGGGGCGCTTCGGACGGAATGTCGGTGGTGCGTGAGAGAATGGATGTGGGGGCCGGAGGCCACACCCGGATCGCCCTCGGACAGCTCACGGACCGCCTTCTGATCGCCCCTCGGATCGCCCGCTGACGGCTCGGGAAACCACCGCTCCGAAGCCCCTTCCCCGCAGGTTTGCGCCCGGAGTTCCGGACTTTCCGAAGCGGGTTCTCCGCCGGTTCGGCCCGAAGTTCCCGAACCGGCCGATACGGGTTCGGCAGTAACTCCGGGACCGTCTTACGCGTACGCCGAGCCTCGCCCCACCCGAAACCTTGTCGGGCGGCGACTCGACCTTGTCCGACCCACCGCCCGCACAACCGGGTACAGCGCCCGGAAACGCCCCGTGCCGCGCCGAGACCGCTTCCCGACCCCAGAACCGCCCATTCGCGGTTTCGCGGCCCCTCACGAACTCCCAGAGCCGAATGCGAGCCCGCCCGCCGTCGCAACCGAACACCTGACGACTGCCCATTGCGGCACTGCGGCCCACACCCCACGACTCACACCAACGGCGTACTAACCGACTCACGCCGACAGCCGAGCGCGTTCCCGCACGGACCCCTGACACACCAACGGCCCAGTGCGCACGCACACCGGGCCAGGAACGACACCAACGGCCAGTGCACGCACACCGGCCTCGGCACACGCCTAGGGCCCGGTACGCGTCCGCACCGGGCCCTGAGCGTGGTTACCGCTTCCCCTGCCGGGCATTCACCCGGCCTGGGCTCACTTCTTCGGCGCGGCCTTGCGAGCAGCCGGCTTCTTGGCGGCGGTCGCCTTGGCCGCCGTGGTCGCCTTGGCGGCGGCCGGCTTCTTGGCCGCCGCCTTCGGGGCGGCCGTGGTGGCCTTCGCCGCGGTCGTCGCCTTGGCAGCGGTCGCCTTGGCGGCGGCCGGGGCCTTGGTGGCGGTGGCCGCCGGCTTCGCAGCCGCGGTGGTCCGGCGGGTTGCCGGAGCCTTGGTCGCGGCAGCCGCCGTGCGCGCAGTGGTGGTGCGCGCGGTGCGCGTAGTGGTGGTACGCGCGGTGGTGCTGCGGGTCGCCGGTGCCTTGGTGGACGCGGCGGGCTTCGCGGCGGCGGCAGCAGCGGGCTTCGCGGCAGCGGCGGCGGGCCTTGCGGCGGCAACCTTCGGCAGCTTCTTCGTGCCGCTGATGACGTCCTTGAACGTCGAACCCGCGCGGAACGCGGGAACGTTGGTCTTCTTGACCTTCACGGTCTCACCGGTGCGCGGGTTACGAGCGGTGCGGGCCGCACGGGCACGCTTCTCGAAAACACCGAACCCGGTGATGTTGACCTTCTCGCCCTTGTGGACGCTGCGGACGATGACGTCGACGAGGCCGTCGACAGCGGCAGCGGCGTTCTTCTTGTCGCCAAGGCGCTCGGCGAGCGCCTCGATGAGCTGGGCCTTGTTCACCTTCAGTCCCTCCCAGGACGCTCACGGCCCTAGTCGGGCCGACTGATTGCCCACGGTAAGCCCATATGCAAGGAAATACCAATCGCCACGCCAGATTTTTCGTTGTGGCGTGGGCAATTACGACCTGTCGAGGGACACCTGAGCGGCCCCGGGAGGGTGGGCCGGGGCCGGATTCCCGCTGGCAGGGGGGGAATACCGCCCCGCCGGACTAGCGCGCGGGCACCTGTTCGGTGGTGGGCAACCAACCCGGGCGGTTCCGCTCGAACGTGGCGATGTCATCGGCGTGCCGCAGGGTCAGCGCGATGTCGTCCAAACCCTCCAGCAGCCGCCAGCGGGTGTACTCGTCGATGGTGAAGGGGGCGGTGAAGTCCTTCGCCACAACCGTGTTCGCGGTGAGGTCGACGGTCACCTCCGTGCCGGGCTCGTTCTCAAGCACTTTCAGCAGCGATTCGACATCGGACTGCTCGCACTGGGCGGCCACGAGGCCCTGCTTGCCGGAGTTGCCCCGGAAGATGTCGGCGAACCGGGACGAGATGACCACCCGGAAGCCGTAGTCCAGCAACGCCCAGACGGCGTGCTCGCGGGACGAGCCGGTGCCGAAGTCGGGCCCGGCGACCAGCACGCTGCCCGCCCGGTAGGGCTCCTGGTTGAGCACGAACCGCTCGTCGGCGCGCCAGGCGGCGAACAGGCCGTCCTCGAACCCCGAGCGGGTGACGCGCTTGAGGTACACGGCCGGGATGATCTGGTCGGTGTCCACGTTGGACCGCCGCAGCGGCACGCCGACCCCGGTGTGCGTGGTGAACGCTTCCATCTCTGACTAGCTCCTCAGACCAGGTCGGCGGGCGACGACAGGGTGCCGCGCACGGCGGTGGCGGCGGCCACGAGTGGCGAAACCAGGTGGGTGCGGCCACCCTTGCCCTGCCTGCCCTCGAAGTTGCGGTTGGAGGTGGACGCGCTGCGCTCACCGGGCTTGAGCTGATCGGGGTTCATGCCCAGGCACATCGAACAGCCGGCCTGCCGCCACTCGGCGCCCGCCGCGAGGAACACCTCGTGCAGCCCCTCGGATTCGGCCTGGGCCCGGATCCGCATCGAGCCGGGCACCACGAGCATCCGGACGCCGTCGGCGACCTGGTGCCCGCGCAGGACGTCCGCCGCCGCGCGCAGGTCCTCGATCCGCCCGTTCGTGCAGGAGCCGAGGAAGACGGTGTCCACGTGGATCTCGCGCAGCGGAGTGCCGGGCTCCAGCCCCATGTACGCCAGCGCCTTCTCCGCCGCGACGCGCTCGTTGTCGTCGGCGATGACCTCCGGGTCGGGCACGCGGTCGCCCAGCGGCAGGCCCTGCCCGGGGTTGGTGCCCCAGGTGACGAACGGGGTGAGGTCGTCGGCGTTCAGCACGACCTCGGCGTCGAACCCGGCGTCGTCGTCGGTCCGCAGCGACTTCCAGTACTCCAGGGCGGTGTCCCAGTCCGCGCCCGACGGCGCGTGGGGGCGACCCTTCAGGTAGTCGAACGTCGTCTGGTCCGGCGCGACCATCCCGGCCCGCGCGCCGGCTTCGATCGACATGTTGCAGACGGTCATCCGGGCTTCCATGGACAGCGCCTCGATCGCGCTGCCCCGGTACTCGATGACGTAGCCCTGGCCGCCGCCGGTGCCGATCTTCGCGATGACGGCGAGGATGATGTCCTTGGCCGTGACGCCCGGCCGCAGCGCGCCGTCGACGGTGACCGCCATGGTCTTGAACGGTTTCAGCGGCAGCGTCTGGGTGGCCATCACGTGTTCGACCTCGGAGGTGCCGATGCCGAACGCCAGTGCGCCGAACGCGCCGTGCGTGGAGGTGTGGCTGTCACCGCAGACGACGGTCATGCCGGGCTGCGTGAGGCCGAGCTGGGGGCCGACCACGTGGACGATGCCCTGCTCGACGTCGCCCATGGGGTGCAGCCGGACGCCGAACTCGGCGCAGTTGCGGCGCATGGTCTCGACCTGGGTGCGCGACACCGGGTCGGCGATCGGCAGTTCGATGTCGACCGTCGGGACGTTGTGGTCCTCGGTGGCGATGGTCAGGTCGGTGCGCCGGAGCGGGCGGCCCGCCAGGCGGAGGCCGTCGAACGCCTGTGGGCTGGTGACTTCGTGCAGCAGGTGGAGGTCGATGTAGAGCAGATCGGGCTCCGCGCCACTGCCGTGGCGCACCACGTGCGCTTCCCACACCTTCTCCGCGAGCGTGCGGCTCATCGCTATCTCCCAGGATCTGGACAGTCGATAGATCTGGACTTCCCAGACAGTGGGAAGTTAGTATCGGCTTGTGGGACAGCATAGCGGGATCGGCGTGCTGGACAAGGCAGTGGCTGTCTTGAACGCCGTCGCAAAGGATCCGTGTGGACTCGCCGAGTTGTGCAACCGGACGGGATTGCCCCGTGCGACCGCACACCGGTTGGCCGTAGGGCTAGAGGTGCACCGGTTGCTGCGACGGGGTTCGGACGGCCGGTGGCGTCCGGGCGCGGCACTGGCGGAATTGGCGGGCGGGGCCACCGACCCGTTGCTCGACGCGGCTTCCTCGGTACTGCCGAGACTCCGCGACATCACCGGGGAGAGCGTGCAGCTCTACCGCCGGGATGGAATGCAACGGATCTGCGTCTCCTCCGCGGAACCCCCGAGCGGCCTGCGCGACACCGTCCCGGTGGGAGCACGCCTGCCGATGACGGCGGGCTCGGGCGCGAAGGTCCTGGCGGCGTGGGCCGACCCGGGCACGCAACGCTCACTGCTAGCGGACGCCGTCTACGGCGAACGCACCCTCCTGGAGGTCCGCCGCCGGGGATGGGCGCAAAGCGTGGCTGAACGCGAGCCTGGCGTAGCAAGCGTCTCGGCCCCGGTCCGAGACAGCACCGGCGCGGTAGTAGCCGCAGTGTCCGTCTCAGGCCCCATCGACCGCATGGGCAGACGCCCCGGCGCACGCTGGGCAGCCGACCTACTGGCCGCAGCAGAAGCCCTACAGTCCCGCCTGTAAACCAGGGCCAGGTGGGCCTCCCCTTTCACCAGGGCAGGCCCACCCCCACCCCCACCCAACGCACCACCCCGGGGGTCCGGGGGCAACGCCC
>CBHFOL010000185.1:0-15401 GCA_965995405.1 uncultured Saccharothrix sp. | reverse complement strand
TCCGCTGCGAGCGGCGCGAGAACTCGGACCTGGTGCGGGAGGTCGGCGCGGTGGAGGGGGCCATCGGGTACGCGGACGCGCATTCCGTCGCGGAGGCCCGCAAGACCGAGCGGCTGACCGCGTTGTCGTTGGACGGCAAGGTGTTCGACGCGGCGAGCGGGGTCGAGTCCGGGTATCCGTTCTGGACGGTCGAGTACCTGTACACGCGGACCCAGCCGGCCGAGGATTCGTTGCCGGCCAAGTTCATCCGGTACGTCCGCGAGCACGACAACGCCCGCGTCCGGATGAAGGACGCGGGCTACTTGCCTTGCCGCACACCGGAAGGCGTGCCGTTGGACCTGTGCAACCTGCGTTAGATGACGGTGAGCGTCAGGATCGCCGTGTAGCGGGGTCGTCGTGGTCAGGCCGCCGCCGACACCGCCGCCTGCTCCAGCGCGATGTCCAGCACCTCCCGGACGTCGGCCACCAGGTGCACGGTCAGCGCCTCGCGCACCGACTCCGGCACGTCGTCCAGGTCGGGCTCGTTGCGCTGCGGCAGCAGCACCGTCGTGATGCCCGCCCGGTGCGCGGCCAGCAGCTTCTGCTTCACGCCGCCGATCGGCAGCACCCGGCCGGTCAGCGACACCTCGCCGGTCATCGCCACGTCCGACCGCACCGGACGCCCGGACAGCAGCGACGCCAGCGCCGTCGTCATGGTCACGCCCGCCGAAGGACCGTCCTTCGGCACCGCGCCCGCCGGCACGTGGATGTGCACGCCGCGCTCGGCCAGCGCCTCCGCCCCGGTGTCGTGCGAACGCAGGTAGGACAGCGCGATCTGCGCCGACTCCTTCATCACGTCACCCAGCTGCCCGGTCAGCGTGACCCCGGACGACCCGGTGCCCTGCGACGCCAGCGACGCCTCCACGAACAGCACGTCACCGCCCGCGCCGGTCACCGCCAGCCCGGTCGCCACACCCGGCACGGCGGTCCGTTCCGCCGACTCGGGCGTGAACTTCGGCGAGCCCAGGTAGCCGCGCAGGTCCGGCACGTCCACCGCCACCGGCAGCGCCGTCTCGTCCAGCGCCACCCGCGCGGTCACCTTGCGCAGCACGCGCGCCAGCGACCGCTCCAGCTGCCGCACCCCGGCCTCCCGGGTGTACTCGCCGGCCAGCTTGCGCAGCGACTCCTCGGTCACCGCCACGTCGTCCGCCGTCAGCCCGGCCCGTTCGAGCTGGCGGGGCAGCAGGTGGTCGCGGGCGATGGTGACCTTCTCGTCCTCGGTGTACCCGTCGAGCCGCACCAGCTCCATCCGGTCCAGCAGCGGGCCGGGGATGGACTCCAGCACGTTCGCCGTGGCCAGGAACACCACGTCGGACAGGTCCAGCTCGACCTCCAGGTAGTGGTCCCGGAACGTGTGGTTCTGCGCCGGGTCCAACACCTCCAGCAGCGCCGCCGTCGGGTCGCCCCGGTAGTCCGCGCCGACCTTGTCGATCTCGTCCAGCAGCACCACCGGGTTCATCGAGCCGGCCTCGGAGATGGCCCGCACGATCCGACCGGGCAGCGCGCCGACGTAGGTCCGCCGGTGGCCCCGGATCTCGGCCTCGTCCCGCACGCCGCCCAGCGCGACCCGCACGAACTTGCGGCCCATGGCCCGTGCCACCGACTCGCCCAGCGACGTCTTGCCGACTCCGGGCGGCCCGACCAGCGCCAGCACCGCGCCGGACCGCCGGCCGCCGACGACGCCCATGCCCCGGTCGGCGCGGCGGCGGCGCACCGCCAGGTACTCGGTGATGCGCTCCTTCACGTCGTCCAGCCCGGCGTGGTCGGCGTCCAGCACGGCCCGCGCGCCCGCGATGTCGTAGGAGTCCTCGGTGCGCTCGTGCCAGGGCAGTTCGAGCACGGTGTCCAGCCAGGTCCGGATCCACCCGGTCTCCGGCGACTGGTCGGACGTCCGCTCCAGCTTGTCGACCTCGGCGAGCGCGGCCTTGCGCACGTGTTCCGGCAGGTCCGCGCCCTCGACCCGGGCCCGGTAGTCCTGCTCCTCGGTGGCGGGCTTGCCGTCCAGCTCGGCGAGTTCCTTGCGGATCGCGGCCAGCTGTTGGCGCAGCAGGAACTCGCGCTGCTGCTTCTCGACGCCTTCCTTCACGTCCTTGCGGATCGTCTCGGCGACGTCGAGCTCGGTCAGGTGCTCGCGGCCCCACTCCAGCAGCTTCTCCAGCCGCTGCGCGACGTCGCTGGTCTCCAGCAGCCACACCTTCTGGGTGTCGGACAGGTAGGAGGCGTAGCCGGCGAGGTCGGCCAGCGCGGACGGCTCGTCCACCTGCTGCACCGAGTCGACCACCTGCCAGGCCCCGCGCTGCTGGAGGATCGTGGTGACCAGCGCCCGGTACTCGCGGGCCAGCTCCACCGTCCGGTCGTCCACTTCCGACTCGTCCGCGACGGTGGCCTCCACCCACAGCGCCGCTCCGGGCCCGGTCGTCCCGGTGCCTATCCGCACCCGCGCGGTGCCCCGCACGACCGCCGCCCGTTCACCCCCGGACAGCCGCCCGACCTGCTCGATCACCGCCAGTGTGCCGACCTTGGCGTATTTGCCGTCCAGCCGCGGCACCAGCAACACGCGGGCCTCGCCGTCACCGGCGGAAGCGGCTTCGACGGCGGCGCGCGCCTCGGCGGTGGCGTCCGAGCCGGTGAGCCGGATCGGGACGACCATGCCCGGCAGCACGACCACGTCGTCCAGCGGCAGCACCGGAAGCGCCAGCGTCTCACCCATGTCGATCCTCCAAAGTTGAGTCTGAACGGCTCAACCAACATGAGCTCGGGTTTGTTTCCGCCGGGCGTTCGCTCTGAGCGAGCACCGTCCTGGTCAGGGAGAACCGGCCTCAATCCCGATCGCCGAACACCACTTCGGACGCTGCGAGCACGCGCAGAATTCCGCCCGGGTGGACGGCCTGGGCGAGGATCCGGTTGTGCCGGTCGATGATCTGCTCTGCGCTCAGGCCCGCTTCGGGGTCGCCGCTCGCGGCCGGCGCGTGCCCGTCGCCGACCAGCACGACGTCCAGGCCGTGGCTCTGCGCGGACCGCGCGGTCGCGTCGACGCAGTAGTCGGTGGCGACGCCGGTCAGCACGACGGTGTCCACGTCCCGCTCCACGAGCAACGCCGCGAGGTCGGTGCCGTAGAACGCGTCGGTCGCCGTCTTGCGGACCACCACGTCGGTCGGCTCCAGGCCGAGGCGCGCGCTGAGCCGCGTGCCCGGCGACTCCGGGTCGAAAGTCGTTCCACTGGCCCCGATCTGCTGCACCGCCACCACCGGCACGCCGTTCCGCCGGGCGGTGCGCGCCAGCGCGGAGATCCGGTCGGCCAACTCCGCACCACGCCAGACGAGCGGGATCAGGATCTCCTGCATGTCCACGATCACCAGCGCCGCGTTCATACCGCCGCAGCGTATCCGGACGGGCTGGTGGCCCCGACCCGAGTGGATCGGGGCCACCGGTGGACGTCACACCCCAGGACGTCCACCTCGGCTCAGGCGACCGAGTGCGAAGCGTTGTTGTCGAAGGTGACGGTGAGGTTCGCGGAGCTGTGGCCCCCGATGGTGTCGTAGGCGCCGCCGTAGTTGCTGTTGTAGAAGACGTGGCCGGCGAAAGGACGGCGGTTCCACGCCGAGCGCGCCTCGTTCTTGACGCAGTAGCCCTGGCCGGGCCCGGCGCCCTTGAACTCGTAGCAGCCCGGCTGGGTGGCGCCGTAGTCCGGGATGGAGCCGCCGAAGTCCGAGACCGACCCTTGGAGGTCGGTCAGGTAGAACAGGCAGAACTCACCCACCTCGCAGACCCCGTTGCGGGCGGTCGCGGCGGTGGCGACGCCCGCCGTGGCCACCGCGAGCGCGGCCGTGGCACCGAGGGCGAGCACCGCGAGGACGATCTTTCTCCCCAGGAAGTTCATGGCAGGATCCTTCGCTTGGTGTAACAGGGTTTCGTCGGCGGTCCACGGGTGTCCGGCACTGCCGCACGGGTGGACCACCGCGGGTTCCACGGTGTGCGGGCGATCGTGTGAAACGCTTGCAGGGGCTCTGCATTGCGCAGCTCAGCCGGCTGGTTCGAGGGGGTCAGGGGGCAGGTGTTGGTGGTGTTGCGCCTATTGGGGGAGCCGGCCGCGTACGTCGACGGGCGGCCGGTCGACCTGGGCCCGGCCAGGCAGCGGTGCATGTTGGCGGCGCTGGCGGTCGACGCAGGCCGGGTGGTGTCGGTGGACCTGTTGGCCGACCGGGTCTGGGGTGAGCACGTGCCGCGCCGGGCGCGGGCCACGTTGCACAGCTACATCTCCCGGCTGCGTCGGGCGCTGGCCGGTGCCGACGGCGTGGCCATCGTGCGCCGGTCGGGTGGCTACGCGCTGATCGCCGACACGGCCGAGCCGGTGGTCGACCTGCTCCGGTTCCGCGAACTGTGCGAACGCGCCCGCGCGGACGTCGGCGACGCGGAGGCGGTCCGACTGCTGACCGAAGCGTTGGCGCTGTGGCACGGCGAGGCGCTGACCGGCCTGGACGGCGAGTGGGCGACGGCGGAACGCGATCGGCTGGGGTGGCTGCGGCTGGCCGCGCAGCACGACCTGGTCGACGCCCGGCTGCGCTCGGGCCACGGCGAGGAGCTGGT
Source organism: uncultured Saccharothrix sp. (assembly GCA_965995405.1). Taxonomy (GTDB): domain Bacteria; phylum Actinomycetota; class Actinomycetes; order Mycobacteriales; family Pseudonocardiaceae; genus Actinosynnema. Next base: position 10,775 of record CBHFOL010000185.1, on the reverse strand, counting down.
GGCCGAGTTGTCCGCCCGCGCCGCCGCGCTCCCGTTGGACGAGCGGGTGGCCGGCCAGCTCATGCACACCCTCTACCGCGCCGGGCGGGCCGCCGACGCCCTGGAGCACTACAGGCAGCTCCGCGGACGTTTGGTGGACGAACAGGGCACCGACCCCGGCACCGCGCTCCAGGAGCTGCACCGACGGATCCTCGCCGGCGACCCCGACCTCACCCCGGCATCCACGAGCCCGGTACGCACCGGCAACGAGCCGGTCGCGGTACCCCGTCAGCTGCCCGCCGCACCCACGCCGTTCGTCGGCCGCCACGACGAACTGGACCGGCTCGACGCCGCCCTGCCGACGACCCCGGACGCCGCCGCCACGGTCGTCATCTCCGCCATCGCCGGCGCGGGCGGCATCGGCAAGACCTGGCTGGCCCTGCACTGGGCACACCGCCACGTCGACCGCTTCCCGGACGGCCAGCTGTTCGTGGACCTGCGCGGTTTCAGCCCGGAGGGCGAGCCGATGGACCCGGCGGTGGCCGTGCGCGGTTTCCTGGACAGCCTCGGCGTCGAACCCGGCCGCGTCCCCGTCGACCCGCACGCCCAAGCCGCCCTGCTGCGCAGCGTCGTCGCGCGGAGACGGATGCTCCTGGTGCTGGACAACGCCGCCGACACCGCCCAGGTGACCCCGTTGCTGCCCGGCAGCGAAACGTGCGCCGTCGTGGTCACCAGCCGCACCCGATTAGCGGGCCTGACCACCGGTTACGCCGCCCGCCACGTGTGCCTGGACGTGCTGTCCGACGACGAGGCCCGCGCCCTGCTGACCGACCGGCTCGGCGTCGCCCGGGTGACGGCGGAACCGGCGGCGGCGGACGAGCTGGTCGCGCTGTGCGGCGGGTTCCCGCTGGCGCTGGGCATCGTCGCCGGCCACGCCCACCTCCACCGGAACTTCTCGCTGGCCGCGCTCGGGGCCGAACTGCGCGACCTCGGCCTGGACGCCCTGGACAACGACGACCCCACCGCCAGCCTGCCCACCGTCCTGTCCTGGTCGCACCGGGCCCTCACACCGGTCCAGGCGACGACGTTCGCGCTGCTCGGCATCGCACCCGGCTCCGACATCAGCCTCCCCGCCGCCGCCAGCCTCACCGGACTGCCGCTGCCGGCGGCCAGGACGGCGTTGCGCGGCCTGGAACAGGCGTCCCTGATCGCCCGGAACGCGAACGGCCGCTACCGGATGCACGACCTGATCCGCGCCTACGCCGCCACCCACGGCGACCTGGCCGACGACGTGCGGGAAGCGGCACTGCGGCGGGTGCTCGACTTCTACACCCACACCGCCCACGCGGCGGACCGCCTGCTGGACCCCCACCGCCAGTCGATCCGACCGGATCCGCCCGCGCCCGGCACCCACCTCCACCCGTTGCCGGACGGCGCGGCGGCGCTGACCTGGTTCGGCACCGAACACGCCAACCTGCTCGCCGCCCAGGACACCGCCGTCAAGCACGCGTGGCACCACACCGCGTGGCTGATGGCCTGGACCCTGACCGCCTTCCACTACCGGCAGGGCCACCTCCAGGACCGGCTGGCCGTGTGGCGGTCCGCGCTGGAGGCGGCCGGGCACCTGCCCGACCCCACCGACCTGATCCGCGCGCAGCGGTTCCTCGGCGTCGCCCACGCCGACCTGGGACGGCACGAGGAGGCGACCCGGCACCTGGACCAGGCCCTGACCCTGGCCGACGACCACGGCGACCCCACCCAGCAGGCCCTCACCCACCGGATGCTGGCGCAGGCGTGGGGCGAACGCGGAGACGACCGCCGCGCCCTGGACCACGCCACCAGATCGCTGGAGCTGCTCCCCACCGTCGGCGACCCGGTAGGGCAGGCCGACGCCCTCAACCAGGTCGGCTGGTACCTCGCCCGGGTCGGCGACCACGACACAGCACGCGCCCACTGCCAGGCCGCGCTCACCCTGCACCAGTGCCACCACAACCCCGCCGGCGAGGCGGCCACCCTGGACAGCCTCGGCTACATCGACCACCACACCGGCCGGCACGACCAGGCCGTCCACCACTACCAGCGGGCCCGCGCCCTGTACCGCGACCTGGGCAACACCTACGAGTCCGCCAACACCCTCGACAACCTCGGCCACCCGCACGCCGCGCTCGGCCGGCACGACGAGGCGCGCACCGCGTGGCGGGAGGCGCTGGAGCTGTACGAGGCACAGGGCCGCCTCGCCGACGCCGACCGCGTCCGGCACCGGCTCGAAACCCTCGGCCACACCGACGGCGAGCAGTCGGTGCACGACACTCAGCACCACCTGGACGGGTGAACGGACCCGACCTTCGGTATTCGAGCCGAGGGCCGGGTCTCCTACCGGCGAATCCCACCCGTCCAGAGGAGACGCCGCCGTGCGCATTCCCGTAGTCCGTTCCGCCCTGGCCGTCGCCGCCCTGCTGGCCGTGGCCGTCACCCCGACCACCCACGCGTCGGAGTCCAAGACCGCGCCCACCCCGGCCCACGACAGCGCCTACTACGAGCGTCTGCTCGCGTCCGAGGCACCTGCCGACGACTTCCGGGTCAGCCCCGACGTCGCGGTTGCCGAGGACGCGATCCAGTCCCGGATCAGTGCTTTCGTGGCAACCCGAGGTGCCCGCTACAGCTTCGCGAGCTTCGCCGATCCGACCGTCGACAAGGTCGTGCTGAACACCGACGCGCCCGGGGACGTCGTGTCGGACCTGGTGAGCGGCTTCGCCGACCAGGTGACCGTCAACGCCGATCCGGTGGTCGACTCCAACAGCCGCAAGTACGACACCGAACCGTTCTGGGGCGGCGCGGGCGTGAAATACCCCGGCAGCAGCCCTTGCAGCACGGGTTACGTCGTGAAGAACGCCGCGGCCAAGCGGTTCATGGTCACCGCCGGGCACTGCTTCTCCAGCGGCGTGGGCGTGTGGGTCGAGAACACCGCCAGTTTCGTCGTGGGCAGCGACGCCTACGTCGGGGTGGTGAGCGACCGGGGTCTGCCGTCCCACGACATGGAGCTCATCGGCGGACAGGGGTACGACGGCCACATCTACGTCGGTGGCGTGGACAGCAGCCTGGGGCTGCCGGTGGTGTCCGCCGCCGATCCCTCGATGAACGTGTGGACGTACTGCCACAGCGGGCGGACGACCGGCGAGAAGTGCGGGCACGGAGTCATCAACCTCGACGCCATCGTGTGCAACACGAGTGGCTGTAAGAAGCCTGTCGCCGCGTACAAGGGCGGAACGCTGCACGACGGCGGCGATTCGGGCGGACCGTTCTACAGCAGGTTCCCGGACAACAGCGTCGCGATCCGGGGGCACGTCATCGCACGGTCGACCCAGTACGGCTACGTCGAGATGTGGAGCCGCGTGAAGGCCCGCTACAACGTGTCGATCGTGACGGCGGGCTGATCAGCGCAACTCGATCAGGCCGACCGGCACCACGCAGTCGAGGCCGACCCGGTTCATGCGGTCGGGAACCCTGGTGTTCCAGACCACCGGCACGACGAACGACGGCTCCCGACCGGCTTCGAGGTCGTCCGCGTAACGCGCCCGTGCGTCGACCGACAACTGCCAGTCCCGAAGCCACGAGTCGGTCGGCTCGTCGTCGGTGATCAACTCGGTCCCCAACGCGCGAACGCGGTCGATCAGCGCCACGACTTCGACGTTCTGCTCACGGATCACCCGCGCCCGAAGCCCGTTGTCCGCGAGCGCCGGAACCGGATTCGCCGACACCGTCCGCGTCAGCACCGCACAGGAACTCTCCGCCACCTCGGCCACTCGGGGGTGGTCGATGAGTTCCGGCCGATCATGGCCCGCGTACAAGTACATCCCCGCCACCCACACAGCCACGCACGCGACGGCGACGAGCGCACCCAGGACCGGGTGCTTCATCCGCCGCCGATCCCGGACATCGGCGGCGGACACGGGTGGAAGGCTCGTCACACCGCGATCATGCGACCGCAGGATCAGCCTTCGGAATGCCCGGTAGGGGGTTGTGTCCGTTTTGACGCAGGGGAACGATCACAGCCGACGACGAAGGGGAATCATGGAACAGGCAAGCTGGGTCCCGTCCTCGGTAGACCTGGACCGCCCGAGCGCGGCCCGGATGTACGACTACTACCTGGGTGGCTCGCACAACTTCGCGGTGGACCGCGAGGCCGCCAAGTCCGTGGAACAGATCTTCCCCGGCATGTCCGGTGCGGCGCGGGCGAACCGGTCGTTCCTCAGGAGGGCGGTGCGCTACCTGCTGGACCAGGGCGTCGACCAGTTCCTGGACCTCGGTTCCGGCATCCCGACCGTGGGCAACGTGCACGAGATAGCGCAACAGTCGAATCCCGCAGCGCAGGTCGTGTACGTGGACGTCGAGCCGGTGGCCGTCGCCCACAGCTCGGCTTTACTGGCCGACAACCCGAGGGCGACCGCCATCCAGGCAGACCTGCGCGACCCGGACACGATCCTGGACGGCGTCAAGGAACTCCTCGACTTCACCCGGCCGATCGGCCTGCTGATGGTGGCGGTACTGCACTTCGTGCCGGACGCGGACAACCCCCACAAAGCCGTCGCCCGCTACCGCGAAGCCCTGCCGTCGGGCAGCTACCTGGCAATCTCGCACGGCAGCCTGGAGGGCATCCCGCAGGACGGAATGGACGACTCGGAACGCATCAAGGCCATCTACCGCCGCACGGACAGCCCCCTGGCCCTGCGCTCCCACGACGAAATCGCCGACTTCTTCACCGGCCTGGACGTGGTGGCGCCCGGTGTGGTCCCGCTGCCCGAATGGCACTCCGACTCGGCCGACGCCTACATCAGCGCCTACGTGGGAGTAGGCCGCAAACCCTGACACCGGCCAAGGCCCGAGGGCCGCGGTTCAGCGCCCGCAAGGCGACAACGGCGCGGCCTCCGGCCCCCGGTCACCATTGTCCCACCGAGGTACGACAATCCCGCAGGCCGAAGCTGAGAAACCGCCGACAAACCCACCGCAACCCCGGAACTCACACCGTCCGAGGACGCCCCGCGCCCCCCCCCACCCCCCGCAACAAAACCCACCAACCCCCCCAAAACCACCATGACACCCGCCACTCCCCCGGGGCCCCCCCCCACACCCCGAACGCGAACGGCCCAGCCGCGGAAATCAGATATCCCACGCTCTGCGCCATGGCCGAAAGCCGAGCCGTATCCGCCGTGGACCCGGTACGCAACGAGATCAACACCAACGCGAGCGGGAACATCCCCATCCCCACGCCGACCAGCACCACCCACAACCCGGGCGCCGCACCAGGAGCCAGGGCCAACCCCAACACCCCACCCATCAACAGCAGCCCGAGCCCCAGGACCATCCCCGACTGGCTCTTACGCCGCGCCGCCAACGGCGGGACGATCAAACTGACCGGAACGCCCAACACCATGGTGATCGCCAACAGCAACCCCGCCGTCGTCCGATCCACGCCGGCGTCACCCAGGATCTGTGGCAGCCACCCCATGACCGTGTACGCCAACAGCGACTGCAACCCGAAGAACACCGTGATCACCCACGCCAGCGGACTGCGCACCAGCGAACGCCGAAGAGCCGCCACCCGCGGCCCGGACCCGGTCCGGACGACCGCGCCGTGACGCGCACCCGCGAGCCACACCACCAACGCCGCCGCCGACAGGAACGCCCAGGCCCCGACGGCCAGTCGCCAAGACCCGAACACCGACTCCATCGCGGGCGTGAAGGCCGCGCCCAACGCCGCACCGGCCGCCAGTGCCGCCGTGTACACACCGGTGACCAGACCGACCCGACCGGGGAAAGAATCCTTGACCACCACGGGGATCAGCACGTTGCAGACCGCGATCCCGGCGCACGCGACGAACGTCCCGCCGAGTACCGCCGCCGGTCCGTCGACCACCCGCAGCACCAGTCCGGCCGTCAACACCGCCAGCGCGACGCCGACCGCGCGAGCCATCCCCAACCGCCGCCCCAGCCACGGGGCGGAGAATGCCGCCAGCCCGAAGCACAGCGTGGGCACGGCGGTGAGCAAGGACGTCCACGCCGTGGAAACCCCGAGCGAACCACGCACATCACCCAGCACGGAGGCGAGACTGGTGACGGCCGGACGCAGGTTGGCCGCGGCGAGCGCTACGCCGATCGCCAGCAGAGTGCTGCCGACCAGGGCAACTTGCCGGTTCCGGACCACGGGACCAGCGGGACTACCAGAAGGATGGACCGCGATCGTCGCATTGGCACGGGCATCAGTGGCAATGTGAACCTTCGACGGTGTCCGGTCTGGCCGGGTCTGCTGGATTGGCACCAGATTACTGTTACAGACATGGGATGTCCGGATGAAAGGATGACGCTGTGCCGTTGGCCACTACCCGACGGGCCGGACTCGTCGACCAGGTGATCGATCAGATGAGGGACGCGATCGCCGGCGGCGAATGGCCTGTCGGCCAGCGCATCCCGCCGGAGCCGGAGCTCGTCACCGCACTCGGCGTGGGTCGCAACACCGTGCGGGAGGCGGTGCGTGCGCTTTCTCACGCCGGGCTGCTGGAGGTCCGCCAAGGCGACGGCACGTTCGTGCGCGCCACCAGCGAACTGTCCGGCGCGGTGCGCAGGATGTGCGGCAGCGAACTGCGCGACGTGCTCCAGGTGCGCCGCACGCTCGAAGTCGAGGGGGCTCGACTCGCCGCCACCCAGCGCACCGACGAGGAACTGCGCCGACTGGAGTCACTGCTCGCGGAACGGGACGCCGCGCTCGCCGAGAAGGACTGGGAGCTCCTGGTGGAACGGGATGCCGCCTTCCACCTGCTGCTCGTCCAGAGCTCGCACAACACCCTGCTCGCCGAGCTGTACCAAGGGCTCACCGAGGCGGTCCGGGCCAGCATCACGGCCACCGTGGAAGCCGACCACGAGCACGACCAGGTCTCCCACACCGGCCTGCTGGACGCGGTCCGCGACCGCGACCCGGCCCGAGCGGCGGCCGAGGCGGGCGGGTTCCTGGAGGAACTCCTGGAGCGGCACACGGAGAGGTAACCGAGAACCGCACCAGGCCAACCCGCCCTCGACGCGGAACGCAGGGCGGGGACCTCCCACGGCGGCGGAATTCCCTTGGGAGGTCCCCTGGTTGTTGGCCTGCGAAACGACTCCCACCCACCGGGTTGATCAGCCGTTCGTACCGGTAGTCGTCGCACCCGCCCCACCCGCAACGCCACGTTGCCCGATCGTTACTCAAGCCGTGGCACGTTGCTCCCAACAGCCGCGCAATGCCGCCAAAGTGGCCACAACGGCCGGCCGCCGAGTGGCCTGCGCCCGCCACACCGCGAACACCTGCCGCGTCGGCGTGGGCACGAACGCCACCGCCCGCACGCTGTCCGGCACCACACCCCGCCCCAACCGGGGCAGCAACGCCACCCCGATCCCGGCGGAGAGCAACGCCAGTTGCGTCTCGTACTCCCCGACCCGATAAGCCAGGTCCGGCTCCATCCCCGCACCCCGGAACGTGTTCACCAGCCAGTCGTGGCACACCGTGCCCTCGGGCTGGCAGATCCAGCGCTCCCCGGCCAGATCCTCCGGCCCGACCGACTCCCGATCCGCCAGCGGATGCCCGACCGGCAGCAGCACGTCCGCGAAATCGTCACCCAGCCGAGCCCGGGACACCCCGTCCGGCACCGGCAGCGGCGTGTTGATCCAGTCATGGGTGACCGCCAGGTCGAGCTCACCCCGCGCCACCGCCACCAGAGCCGGCGGCGGGTCCATCTCCACCACCCGCACGTCCAGCGCCGGGTGGTCCCGCGCCAACGCCACCAGCGCCACCGGCAGCAGCCCCCGCGCGGCCGTGGCGAACGCACCGAGCCGCAGCTCGCCCACCGCCGCCCCGCGCTGCTCCTCCAACGTCACCTCCGCGTGCTCGACCAGCCGCAGCACCTGGTCGGCGGTGGACGCCAGCAGGTGCGCCGCATCGGTCAGCACGACGCCCCGCCCACGGCGTTCCAGCAGCGTGGTACGGGTCTCCCGCTCCAGCTTGGCGATCTGCTGCGACACCGCCGACGGCGTGTACCCGAGGGCGGACGCCGCCGCGCCGACCGAGCCGTGGCGGGCCACCGCGTGCAGTGCGCGCAGCCTTCCCAGATCAAGCATGTAGCGATACTAAACTCAAGGCTTCAGAACTAGTCGCTGGTGCTAAACGTTCCAGGCCCAGAGACTCGGAATCGTGAAACCCAGTCACATCGCCCTGGCCGTGCTCACCACCGTCCTCTGGGGCGTCAACTTCGTGGTGATCAAGGTCGGGCTGCACGAGTTCCCGCCGCTGCTCTTCTCGTCCCTGCGCTTCCTGGCCGCCGCCGTACCCGCGCTGTGGTTCGTCGGCCGGCCGGGTGTCGCGTGGAAGTGGGTGGTCGCGGTCGCCCTCGCGCTCGGCGTCGCGAAGTTCGGCCTGCTGTTCCTGGGCATGGGCGCGGGGATGCCCGCCGGCCTGTCCTCCCTGGTCCTGCAAAGCCAGGTGGTCTTCACCGTCGTGTTCGCCGCCGTCCTCCTGCGCGAACGCCCGCGCCCGGTGCAACTGGCGGGCATGGGCATCGCGGCGACCGGCATCGTGCTGATCGCGGTCGACTACGGCCTGTCGAGCCCACTGTCAGCCCTGCTCATGGTCATCCTCGGCGCAGTGGCCTGGGGCCTGTCGAACGTGGCCACCCGCCACGCCCGGCCGCCGGACGCGCTGAGCTTCATCGTCTGGGTGAGCGCCGTCGCCACCCTCCCCCTCCTGCTCCTCTCCCTGATCTTCGAAGGCCCGGCCGCCATCGGCACCGCGCTGAGCGGCCTGACGTGGACCGGCGTCGGCGCGCTGCTGTTCATCGCCTGGGTGTCGACGCTGTTCGGCTTCGGCGTGTGGGGTTTCCTGCTGCGCGAACACGACGCGAGCACCGTCGTGCCGTTCGCCCTCCTGGTCCCGGTCGCCGGCATGTTCTCCGGCTGGCTGTTCCTGGACGAGACGATCACCCCGACCCGCCTGGGCGCGGCAGTCCTGGTGATCGTCGGCATGGCCGCCACGACACTCCACCGCACCCGCAAACCCGAGCCGGCCACGGTCAACGCCTGAACCGCTCCTTCGACCGGGTAAGCCGGACCAGCCGCTTACCCGCCCGCCGGGCGCTGTCGGGACGACCGCCCTCCTCGTACCGCGCGACCGCGCGTTCCAGCCACTCCCGAGCCTCCTCCGGCCACCGCAGCCGCCGACAGACGACCCCCAACTGCTCGGCACAACGCGCCTCCCGAACGGGATCACCGCCCGCCACCGCCGACGCCAACGCCATGAGGTAGTGGCCGTACGCGGTCTCGTTGACGCGCCGCTTCCGGGCGATCGTGCCCAGGCTGAACACGACGTCGGCCACACCGCGCCAGTCCGCCAACTCCCGGTACAGCTCCAGCGCCGGCAGGTAGTGCTCCTCGGCCTCGTCGAAATCCCCGACCCGCCGCGCGATGGACCCCAGGTTGTGCAGCGCCTGCGCGACACCTGGCCGGTCGGCCAGTTCCCGGCTCAACTCCAGGAACTCCCGGTACGCCACCCGCGCGGACTGGTGCCGCCGGGTGTTGCGGGCCACCTTGCCGATCCGGTGCACGGCCTGCGCCTCGGCGGCCCGGTCACCCAGCCGCCGCGCCGCGGCCAACGCCACCGGGTAGATCCGGTCGCAGTCGTCCCACTGCTGCCGGTAGAACAGGTACCCGGTCAACGAGGACGCCAGCCGCACCGCCCGCTCCGGATGTTCCACCGCCGCCGACAACACGCACTCGACCAGCGTCCGGCGCTCGGTGTCCAGCCACACCAACGCCTCCTCCGAGAACCCCGCCGACGGCCCGCGCTCCTCGTCCGCCGTCCGCACCACGGCCAGGTAGTGGTCCAGCAGCCGCGCGGACGCCGCCTCCGCGTCCCGCTCCTCCAGCACACGTTCCTCGGCATACAGCCGCAGCAGGTCGTGACACCGGAACCAGCCGCGCGGCTCGCCCGCCTCCACCATGTGCGCCCGCCGCAGCCCGCCCAGCAGCTTCACCGCCCGCCGCTCCGGCACGTCCGCCAACGCCGCCGCCGCACCGACCCCGATCTGCCGCCCCGGGTTGAGCGCCAACAGCCGGAACAGCCGCGCCTCGTCCGCCGGCAGCCGCCGATAGGACAGGTCGAACGCCGCGTGAACCCCCGCGCTGTCCCCGTACGCCAACTCCCCCAGCCGGGTCGACGCGCCGCGTAAGGCGTCCACCACCTCGGCCACCGGCTGCTCCGGATCGCCCGCGAGCATCGCGGCCACGATGCTCAGCGCCAGCGGCAGGTTCCCGCACAGCGCCACCAACTCGGCGGCGCTCTCGAACGTCACCCGGTCGTCGTCGGGACGGGCCGCCCGGACCGCCGCGTCCACCAGCGCCACGGCCTCCGCGTCGTCCAGCACGTTCAGGTCGAGCAGCCGCGCCCCGGTCAGATCGGCCAACGTGTGCCTGCTGGTGACCAGCACCCGGTGCTGCCCCGTGTTCGGCAGCAACGGCCGCACCTGGTCGGCGGTGGACGCGTTGTCCAGCACCACCAACACCCGGTCCCGTTCGGCCAGCAGCGACCGGTACAGCGCCTCACGCCCGGCGCGCTCCGCCGGCACGTGCTCGGCCACCACACCCAACGCCCGCAGGAACGTCGACAGCGCCACATCCGGCGTCACCCGGTGGTTCGGGTCATACCCCTGAAGGTCTACGAACAACACCCCGCCGGGAAACCAGCCCGCCGCGACCGCGTCGTGCGCGGCCCGCACCGCCAA
>CBHFOL010000184.1:0-15721 GCA_965995405.1 uncultured Saccharothrix sp. | reverse complement strand
TTCTACGCAGGTCTCCACTGGTGTCGGGTACGTCAATCAAAATGACCGTATTATCCGCTTGTGACCACTTCCCGGCCCCGGACGGGACCCGCTGTGGAGGGGTCACCCGGCCACAAGTTCTTCGGGGCCGATCAGTGCCGATGAGCCGACCCTCTGCGAGCTGAGTCCTCGGTCCCGCTGCCGTGGTCCCGCTGCGTAGAAGATCAAGAGAAGTTCCCGGTCGACGTCGGAATCGCGGTCGGGATCGGGGCTACGGTCGGGATCGGGGTCGGGAGAGGGGGTTCTCAGCTTCGGACTGCGGGATTGTCGTACCCCTCTGGGACAATGGTGACCGGGGGCCGGAGGCCACCCCTCACTTGAACCCCAGGGCCCTGACCTGCGGCTTCCACGACTCCAGGCCCCTACCCCAGCAGCGGGACACCCTAGTCCGAGTCGTCCTCCGAGTCCTCCAACACCGGCAGCGGCCGGGTGGCCGCCTCGGCAGCGGCTTCGGCGTCGACCACCAGTTCCGGGCCGCCCCACTGGCGGTCGGTCGCGCCCATGCTGTGCTTGCCCATGACGGAGCTCCCCTCGATCGCGAGGCGGGTACCCACTGCGAGCACCACTCACACCTCCGGGTGGAATCTTTACTGGGCGAACGGCCCCAGAAATGCGAAGATCCTTTGCCTATGTCGCAGATCACCGCACGGGTCCGCGCCGGCTACGCGATGGGCTCCCTCGTCACCGGCGCGTTCGGCACCGTGCCCGGGCTGCTCCTGCTCCCCTACCTCACCGACAGCCTCGCCGTGCCCGCCGCCGTCGCGGGCCTGCTGGTACTCGCGCCCAAAGCCTCGGACGTGCTGTTCAACCCCGTCGCCGGCCGGATCAGCGACCGGGCGGGCACGCGTCGGCCGTTCCTGCTGCGCGGCGGGATCGCGGTGGCGGTGCTGTTCGCGGCGTTGTTCGCCGGACCGTTCACGGGTGCGCCGGCCGCCGTGTACGTGGCCGTGGTGTTCCTGCTCTGCGCGACGGCCTACGCGTTCTTCCAGGTGCCTTACGTCGCCATGGCCGCCGAGATCACCGAGGACTACGACGAGCGCACCCGCCTGATGGCGTGGCGGATGGCGTTCCTGGCGCTGGCGATCCTGGTCAGCGGCGCGGGCGCACCCGCCGTGCGGGACCTGGCGGGCGGCTACTGGGTGATGGGCGTCGCGGTCGGCGTGCTGATCCTGGCGGGCACGGTCGCGACCGTCGTCGGCACGCGCGGTGTGCCGGTGTCACGGCGGGTGCCGTCGTCCGCCACCGCCCGTGAACTGGTGGCCGCCGTGCGCGAGTCCCGCCCGTTCCGGCTGCTGCTGATCGTGTTCGTGGTGCAGGCGGTCGGGTTGGGCACGATGCTCGCGGGCGTCGACTACTTCGCCCGGCTGGTGCTCGGCGACCAGACCCTCCAGACGTGGCTGTTCGTCGGGTTCGTCGGCCCGGCGCTGGTGGTGATGCCGCTGTGGCAACGGGTCGGCGCCCGGCGCGGCAAGCGGTTCGGCCTGGTCACGGCATCACTGCTGTTCGCGGCGGCGGTGGCCGGGCTGACCGCGTCCCGCGTGCTGCCGGTGGCCGCCGTGCTCGGGCTGATGGCGCTGGTCGGCGTCGGCTACGCGGGTATGCAGGTGTTCCCGCTCGCGATGCTGCCGGACGTGATCACCGCGCAGGAGGAACGCAGCGGGTCCACGAGGGCGGGGCTTTTCTCCGGGGTCTGGACCGCCGGGGAAACGCTCGGTCTGGCACTCGGTCCCGGTGTGTACGGCCTGGTCCTGGCGCTCGGCGGCTACGTGGCGAGCACCGACGGCTCGGCCGTCCAGTCGTCCGGCGCGGCGCTGGCCGCGCTGATCGGGTTCACCGCCATCCCGGCCGTGCTGGCCGTCGTCGCCCTACCGCTGTTGCCCCGTGAGGAGAACGCATGACCGCGCCCGAAGACGTGCTGGCCGAACTGCGCGCGCTGCGTGCCGGCGACCTGCCGACACACGGCGGACGCACCCTGGCGTACGTCTACGACAGCGCGTTGCCCGGTCTCGACGACCTGGCGGCGCAGGCACACGCGCTCGCGTCCTCGGTGAACGGCCTGGACCCGACCGCGTTCCCGAGCCTGCTGCGCCTGGAGAACGACATCGTCGCCACCGCCGCCCGACTGCTCGGCGGCACGGACGAAACGGTCGGCACGGTCACGTCCGGCGGTACCGAGTCCTGCCTGCTCGCGGTACTGGCCGCCCGGAAGTCGCGGCCGGACGTCACGTCACCGTCGATGGTCCTGCCGGACACCGCGCACGCCGCGTTCCACAAGGCCGCGCACTACTTCGGCGTGCGGGTGATCACGGTGCCGGTCGACCCGGAGACGTTCCGCGCCGACCCGCAGGCCATGGCCTCCGCCGTCACCGACGACACCGTGCTGGTAGTGGTCAGCGCGCCGTCGTACGCGCACGGCGTGGTCGACCCGGTCGCCCCGATCGCCGCCGCCGCACGGGAACGCGGTGTCCGGTGCCACGTGGACGCGTGCATCGGCGGCTGGATCCTGCCGCACGCCGACATCGCCCCGTTCGACTTCTCGGTGCCCGGCGTCACCAGCATCTCGGTGGACCTGCACAAGTACGCCTACTGCCCCAAGGGCACGTCCGTGCTGCTGCACGCGAACGCCGACCTCCGCCGCCCGCAGTACTTCGCCAGCGCCGACTGGCCCGGCTACACGATGCTCAACTCCACGATCCAGTCCACCCGTTCCGGCGGCCCACTGGCCGCCGCGTGGGCGGTCCTGAAGCACATCGGCGACGACGCCTACCGCACCCTCGCCCACCGCACCCTCGCCGCCGCCCGCCTGATCCGCGACGGCATCGCCGACATCGACGGGCTGCGCGTGCTGGGCGCACCGGAGTCGACCCTCGTCGCACTCACCGCGACCCGCGACGACTTCGACGTGTTCACCGTCGCCGACGAGATGCGCGCCCGGAAGTGGTACGTGCAACCGCAGTTCGCCCACGGCGCCTCGCCCGCGAACCTGCACCTGACCGTGACGGCGGCGAACGCGGGCGGCGAGGCGGAGCTCCTGGCCGACCTCCGCGACTCGGTCCGAGCGGCGGTGGCGGCCGGCCCGGTCGTGATCGCACCCGAAGTGGCCGCCGCGATCGGCGCGCTGGACCCGGATTCGCTGACACCGCAGGAGTTCGCCGGCCTGCTCGCGGCAGCCGGACTCGGCGGCGAAACCGTGCTGCCGGAACGGCTGGCGACCGTCAACGCCCTGCTGGCCACCGCACCGCCCGCGCTGCGGGAACGCCTGCTGATCGAGTTCCTGAGCGCCCTGTACTCCTGACGTCCAGTCAACTGCCGACTGTCAACTGTAGACAGTCGGCTGCCTACGCCGGGACCGAGGTCGAGGAACGCCAAAACCCGTTGGCGGACCACGGCGACCACTGCTACTTTTCCGGCGGCCGTGCGAGAGACCGAGGAGGTGGTACCCGTGAACGTATCGACATGGGTGCTCCCCTCTGGGGTCACGGTCGGGCGCTAGGTCGCCCGGGAGCGCCGTTCACGAGCACTCCCGAAAGGCACGACCATGCGATTCACTTCCGAACAGCGCCTGGACGACGGCGTCCTCGAACGCGGATTCACTCTCGGTGAGATCCCCGGCATCCTGTGGACGCCCGGATCCGCATCCGCACCGGCACCGCTGATCCTGGTCGGCCACCCCGGCGGACTGCGCATGATGTACCCCCGACTGGTGGCCCGGGCCCGGCACGCCGCGGCGGAGGGCTTCGCCTCGGCCACCATCGAGCTCCCCTGGAGCGGTGACCGGCCCCGTTCCGCCGCCGCCGAACAGGCACGCGCCGATCTGCGCCGGGCGCTGGAGGCCGGCGAGCCGGTCGCCGACGAGATCGTCGACCGGCTCGTCCTCCCGCTGGTCGACAAGGCGGTCCCGGAATGGCGGGCCGCCCTGGACACCCTCCTCTCGCTGCCCGGGATCGGCGGCCCGGTCGGGTACGCGGGAGGGGTGATCGCCATCGGCGTCCGGCTGGCGGTGGTCGAGCCGCGCATCTCGGCCGCCCTTCTGTTCGCCGGGAGTTTCGTACCCCGCACCATGTTCGAGGAGGCCCGGCAGGTCACCATTCCGCTACAGGTCCTGCTCCAGTGGGACGACGAGGGAAACGACCGGCAACTGGCCCTGGACCTGTTCGACGCCTTCGGCTCCAAGGAGAAGACGCTGCACGCCAACATGGGCGGGCACACCGGCGTCCCGCAGTTCGAGGGGGACGACGGGAACCGGTTCTTCGCCCGGCACCTGAAGTAACTCCGGCCCGTCAGGCCGGCAGCAGACGATAGGAGCCGTCGGCCGGGGTACCGCTCATCGAGGACAGGTCCCGGCCCTCCTCGACAGCGGTGGCCGGCAGATGCACAACCGCCCCGACCGCGGCGGTACCGGCCATCGGCGGTACCGCCCGGTCGGGGCGGGAGCACCGTCGGCAATCGGTTTGCCCAAGCCTGCCACCGGTTGCGAAGGTGTTCCGCATGACCAACTGGCGCGTGCTGCTCCTCGGCGGCGCATCCGGCAGCGGCAAGAGCGCGCTGTCCTATCCCGTCGCCCGCGAGCGTGGTGCCGCACTCGTGGAAGTGGACGACCTCGTCGTCGCCCTCCAAAGCCTCACCACCGCCGAGCAGCAACCCGCGCTGCACCACTGGCGGAACCACTCCGACGCCGACCTGTCACCCCGACAGGTGCTGAACGCGCAAGTCGACCTGGCCCGGTCGCTCACCCCCGCGCTCGACGCCGTGATCAACAACCACCTGGAGACCGACCTCCCACTGGTGCTGGAAGGCGACTACCTCCTCCCCGAGTTCTGCGCGAAGTGGGCCGGCGACGACGTCCGGTCCGTGTTCGTCCACGAACCCGACCCCGCCCAACTGGAACGCAACTACGCCCAACGCGAGCCCGACGCCGGCCTGCAACGCAAACGAGCGGCCGACAGCGCCCACTACGGCGACTGGCTGGCCACCGAAGCCGCCCACCACGGCCTCCCGGTCATCACCGCCCGACCGTGGTCCGACGTCCTCGGCCGCCTGGCCGCCGTCCTGGACTGAGCAACAGACCACCGGTCCGCTAACCTGGCGACCGTGGAGTTCCGGCGGGCGAGGAGCCCGGAGCAGGTGGCGGCACGGCGGGCGTCCATCCTGGACACCGCCGACGCCATGCTCGCCGAGCTCCCGGTCGCCGACATCAGCCTGCGCGAGCTGAGCTGCCGCGTCGGCCTGGCCAAGTCGAACGTCCTGCGCTACTTCGACAGCCGCGAGGCGGTGTTCCTGGAACTGCTCGACCGGCGCTGGTCGGCGTGGCTGGACGAGGTGGAGCCACTGGTCCGCGCCGCCCGACCGGAACCCGTCCCGTACGGCCGGGCGATCACCGTCGCGACGGTACTGGCCACCTCGCTGACCCGCCACGAACCGCTGTGCGAGCTGGTAGCGGCCCTGGCGGGCGTGCTGGAACGCAACATCGGCGTCGACACCGCCCGCGAGTTCAAGACCAGGTCCACCGCGCACACCACCCGCCTGGCCGACCTGGTCCGCGCCGAACTGCCGCAACTGGACGAGATCGGCGCGCGGCACTTCGCGGGTGCGGTCGTCGTCATCACCGCCGGTCTGTGGCCCTACGCCCACCCGACCGAAGCCGTCGCGCAGGCCATGGCGGAACTCGGCCACCCGCCCGCCGCCGACACGTTCACGACCGCCCTCACCGAGGGTCTGGTCAACCAGCTGATCGGCCTGGTCGTCCGCGCCGGCTGACTCCGGCGTACGCTGGAGAGACCACCGGTCTGTTACCCCAGCCTTTCGGAGACGCCATGACCGACCCCAACGCCGAGTCGGCCACCACGCGCACCGACCCCCCCGGCGCGGCCCGACCAGGCTCGACCACAGCTCCCGTAGCCGACGGCGCTCCCCGGCCGGACGTACGGCGACGGGTCGTGTTCGGGCTGGTGCTGTTCGTCATCACGAGCCTGCTGTTCTGGCTGCCGTGGACCAGCCTGTTCGCACCGGCCGCGGACTGGCCGTGGCCGGTGACGGCGGTCGGCACCGCGCTGATCGCGGTCGCCTACGTGGCGTTCCCGGTGCTCCTCATCCGCTCCCTCGGCCGCCGGCACTCCGACCGCGCCGCCCGCATCGCACTCCCCCTGCTCGGCGTCGCCTGGATCGCGTTCGCCTGGACCCTGGTCACCGACCTGCTCCGGATCGTCCTCGCGCTCGCCGGCGTCGAGAACCCGTTCCGGGCCCGGTTCATCGCCGTGCTGCTCGCCGTGATCATCATCGGACTCGCCGGCTACGGCCACCGCCAGGCCATGCGGGTGCCGCGCGTCCGCCGCGCGGACGTCGTCCTCCCCCGCCTGGACAAGGCGTTCGACGGACTGACGATCGCCGTCCTCGCCGACACCCACTACGGCCCGATCGAGCGCACGAAGTGGTCCGAGGGCCTGGTCACCGCGGTCAACGCACTCCACGCCGACGTCGTCGTGCACGTGGGCGACCTCGCCGACGGCACCGTCGACCAACGCCGCGGCCAGGCCGCCCCGCTCAAGAACGTCCAAGCGCCCCAACGGTTCTACGTCTCGGGCAACCACGAGTACCTCAGCAACGCCCAGGCGTGGCTGGAACACATGGCCGAACTCGGCTGGACCGGCCTGCACAACCAGCACCGCGTCCTGGAACGGGACGACGCGCGGCTGGTGTTCGCGGGCGTGGACGACATCACCGCCGCGCACTCCGGCGAGGAGGGCCACGCCGCCGACCTGGCCGCCGCGCTCGACGGTGTCCGGCCGGACGACCCGGTGGTGCTGCTGGCGCACCAGCCCAGCGAGATCGGCAAGGCCGTGGCGGCGGGCGTCGACCTCCAGCTCTCCGGGCACACGCACGGCGGGCAGATCTGGCCGTTCCACCTCCTCGTGCGCCTCCAGCAGCCCGTGCTGTCCGGCCTGAGCCGGCACGGCGCGCGCACCCGGCTGTGGACCAGTCGGGGCGCGGGCTTCTGGGGTCCGCCGTTCCGGGTCTTCGCGCCGAGCGAGATTTCCCTGCTGACGCTGCGTTCCGCCTGATCCCGAGCCGACCGGCCCACACTGTTTCGTCGTGATACGAACGAATCGCCGCCGTTCGGCGTCCACTGTGGACTTGTCGGCGCAACGACCCGCCGATCCGGGCCTCCCCCGCGCGAGGTAGATCGATTCCGAATCGGGCACCGGCCGAACTTCTCGGCCGGCGAGCGAACACACCGCGTGACCACCCATAGTCGAAGCAAATAGTTCACGCGTTGATTCATAAATGACCGATTCGACCGTTTAGTGGATTCCAGGAATGTCCACACGGCGCGTAGGTTCGTTGGAACGGCAACCCGCCACCCGCCGGCGGAGAGCAGGAGATCCAACGACATGGACGTCGAGCCCGCGGAATCCCGCGAATTCCTGGTAGTCGTGAACAACGAGGAGCAGTACTCGGTCTGGTTCGCCGACCGACCGCTCCCCCTCGGCTGGCGCGCCGAGGGCACGTCCGGTACCAGGCAGGATTGTCTGGACCACATCGCGCGGGTGTGGACCGACCTGCGTCCCCGCAGCGTCCGCGAGCACCTCGCCGCGCACGGCGGCTGAGCCCGCCGCACATTTCACGACACCCCGGTAATACGCGCGCGGACCGCCCCGAATAGGGCTCTAATTCCGCGCGCGCGGCCACCGGCACCATTAATGGGGGAGGCTTTGGTGTACCCGGAGCAGGTTGTCCGGACCACGCCGGCACTGCCGTTGCAACGCGGAATGATCGCGGCCGGCCTGCGTGATCCGGACGCGGGCACGGATGTGATCCAGTGCGTGCAGCGCTTCACGTCGCCGTTCGACGCCGGGGCGTACCTGGCGGCGTGGCGGTCGGCGGTCGGGCGGCACCCGATCCTGCGCACCCGGTTCCGGTGGCGACCGGACGGCGGCGCGGAGCAGCTGCCCGGACCGGCCGCCGACGTGCCGATCGGACCGGACGAC
The DNA here is from genome assembly GCA_965995405.1 of uncultured Saccharothrix sp. Taxonomy (GTDB): domain Bacteria; phylum Actinomycetota; class Actinomycetes; order Mycobacteriales; family Pseudonocardiaceae; genus Actinosynnema. The sequence goes on along the minus strand of CBHFOL010000184.1, from coordinate 7,697 downwards.
TCGGTCACCGACCTGGCCGCCTTCCTGGCCGCAGACCGACGCGAGGGTGTCGACCCGGTCGCCGGGCCACCGCTGCGGGTGCGCGCGCTGCCGGGGAACGTGGTCGTGGCGACGTTCCACCACGCCATCCTGGACGGCCGCTCGCTGGCGATCCTGCTGTCGGAGATAGACGACGACTACGCCGCCGGCGGCACGGCCGAGTTCGCCCCGCGCCCCGAGTTCGCCGACTACGTGTGCTGGCACGCCGAACGCACCGCGCCGGACCACCCGCAGGCCCGCGCGGACGAGCGGTTCTGGGCCGCCGAGCTGGCCGGCCTGGCCGAACCGGGCCTGCTTCCGTTGGAGCACAACGGTTCCGCGACACCGGTCATGGGCACGTCGGTGGTCGACCTGTCCGACGCCGAGACCGCGGCCGTGCGGACGCTGGCCGCCGAGGCCGGCGTCACCGTCAACACGGTCGTGCTCGCCGCGTGGGGCCTCCTGCTCACCACGCACTCCGGCTCCGACGAGGCCGTGTTCGGCGTGACCCGTGCCGCCCGGCACGGCTCCGTGCCCGGCGCGGACGACATGGTGGGTCTGCTGCTGGCCACCGTTCCGCTGCGGCTGAAAACCAACCGGCACCTGCCGGTCACCGAGTGGCTGCACCAGGTCCGCGAACGTTCCGTCGCCGCACGCGACCACCAGCTCAGCCCGTTGCCCGACATCCAGCGCGCGGCCGGTCTCGACACGCTGATGCGCAGCCTCGTGCTGTTCGAACGCCGTGAGATCAACACGATCCTGGACGCCCGCCCCACCGCGCCGACCGGTCGTCGGGTGGAGATCCTGCGCAGCCCGAGCTATGCCCTGACGCTGTACGCGTTCGCCGAGCCGCACCTGAGCCTGCGGCTGATCCACGACGTCACCAGGTTCCCCGACTGGGCCCCGGACGTGCTGCTCGACCAGTTCCGCGAGCTCCTGGCGGGCATGGCCGAAGCACCCGGACGCCCCGTACGGGAACTCACCGAACCGCGCGGCGCGGAACTGGTGCGCGTGGTCGAGAAGTGGAACGACACCGCGGTCGAGTACCCGGCGGACGCCACCGTGCCGACGCTGTTCGCCGAACAGGTACGGCTGCGCCCGGACGCCGACGCCGTCCACGACGGGACCCGCTGGCTGACCTACGCCGAACTAGACGCCAGCTCCAACCGCTTGGCGCACTTCCTGCTGGCGCAAGGCGCGCGCCCCGACCACCCGGTGGGGTTGGCGCTGCCGCGCGGCGCGGACCTGGTGACCGCGATGCTCGCCGTGCTCAAGACCGGCGCTGCCTACCTGCCGCTGGACCCGGCCAACCCGGCCGCACGTGACGCGGTCGCGCTCGGCGAGTCCGGCACAACGCTCGTGGTCACCGACGTGGACCGCCCACTCCCAGACGGAGTCGCCACCGTACTCCTGTCCGAAGTGGACGGACCGGACACGTCGGTTCCGCTGGTCGCGCACCCGTTGGGCGTGGCATACCTGAACTACACGTCCGGGTCGACGGGTAAGCCCAAGGGTGTCGCCGTGCCGCACCGGGGTGTCGTTCGGCTGGTGTCGAACCCGACGTTCGCGCGTTTCGGGCCGGGCCAGACGTTCCTGCACCTGTCGGCGACCGCGTTCGACCTGACCACGCTGGAGGTGTGGGGCGCGCTGCTGACCGGCGGACGGGTGGTGGCCGCGCCGGACGGCCCGCCGGACCCGGCGGTGCTGGCCCAGGTGATACGCGAGCACCGGGTGAGCGTCCTGTGGCTGACCGCCGGTCTGTTCCACCAGCTCGTGACGCACGCCCCGGACGTGCTGGAGTCGGTGGACCAGTTGCTCGCCGGCGGGGATGTGCTCGCGCCGGACGCCGTGCGGGTGGCGCTGCTGGCACGGCGCGGAAAGCCGGTGGTCAACGGGTACGGGCCGACCGAGAACACCACGTTCACGACGTGCCAGGTGATCAGCGATCCCGGCCAGGTCGGCGCGACCGTGCCGATCGGCACCCCGATCCAGCACACCACCGCGTACGTGCTGGACGAACGGCTGCGCCCGGTCCCGGTCGGCGTGCCCGGCGAGCTCTGCACGGGCGGTGCGGGCCTGGCCCGTGGCTACTGGGCGGATCCGGCGCTGACGGCCGCGAAGTTCGTGCCCGACCCGTTCGGCGCGGAACCCGGCGGACGGCTCTACCGGACCGGTGACCTGGCCCGGTGGCGTCCGGACGGCGTGCTGGAATTCCTGGGCCGCGCCGACCAACAGGTGAAGGTGCGCGGCTTCCTGGTGGAACCGGCTGAGGTGGAAGCCGTGCTCCGCGCCCACGACGGGGTATCCGAAGCCGCCGTGCTGCCGGTCGGCGACGGCGATGCCCGGCACCTCGTAGCGTACTTGGTCGGCGAGGTCGACGTGGATGCGTTGCGCCGCCACGTGGAGCACCGACTCCCCGCCTACCTGTGCCCGGCGCGGTACATGCCGCTCGACGGGCTTCCACTCAACCGCAGTGGAAAGGTCGACCGGGCCGCGCTGCGGGCGCTGAAGTCCGAGCGGAGCACCACCCGCCCCGAACCGGCTGCCGGAACCCAGCTCCGGCTCGCCCGACTGTGGAAGTTGTTGCTGGGCAACGACGAAGTCTATGCCGACGACGACTTCTTCGCCGTGGGCGGGAACTCGCTGCTGGCCGTGCGGTTGGCGTTCCGGGTGCGCGAGGAGTTCGGCGTCGAGGTTCCGGTCGCCGAACTGCACCGGGCACGGACGTTGGCGGCGTGCGCCACGGCCGTCGACAACGCCCGGAACTCCGGCCCCGTCAAGGGGATCACCCGGCGAGACCGGTCCGCGTACCTGGTACCCCCGCAACGGACGCCCGAACAGGCGACCACCAAAGCAGCCGAAAGCCCCGCGCCACAGGAGAATCCGGGCACGAACGGGCGGACCGTGGCGGATCACCTGGTCCTGCCCCGGGGCACCGGCAACTGGGCCGCGTGGCGGTGGGTCGAGTTGCGCGGCACCGGCTTCGGGATCGAACCGCTGCTCGCAATCGCCAGCCCGGACGCCGCGCGGGCGGCGGATGCGGTGCTGGCAGCCGATGACGCGCTCGGTGAGGCCCGCTGGGCGGCGTTCCGTGTGCTGCGCACGGTCGAAGACCAAGCCGCGGGTGAAGCCCGGTCGGTGCTGCGGCGGATCAGTCGGTTGGTGCGCAAGGGCCGGTTCGCCGAGGCACGTGCCGCGTTGGACGGCGTGCCGCAGGTCGACCTCGCCCTCGCGGACGCGGCGGAGGTCGCCGCCCGGCACGAATCCGCGTTGGCCGACTACGCCGAACGGTTCGAGCTCGGCCGCCGGGACGCCGCGAAGGTGCTGCACAAGGTGAGTGGCGACCCGAAGTTCCGGGAAGCCGTGGCCTGGCAGAACCCGCGTGCGTTGCAGACCGCCGTGGACGCCCTGCACAAGGCGTTGAGCGGACGGCGCGACGCCGGCCGGAACGTCGACTACCGACGCTGGGAGCACACGGTCGTCAGCTATCTCCAGCGGTACTGCGCGAAGAACGACACCATCGGGTTCTTCGGCCCGGTCGGCTGGGCCCGGGTGGACGACGACGCCCCGGCGCACCTGATCGACCGGCCGGGGCCGGGTCTGGTCGACCGGCGCACCGTGTACCTGGAGAACTGGGCCGTCCAGCAGCTTGCCGAGACGCTGACCACCGATGCCGTCCGGCCGTGGGCGGTGCCGCGCCGGATGCCGTTCGTGGAGGTCGTCGGCGACCTGCTGCACGTTCCGCTGACCGAGCCGATCCGGTTGCCCGCCTTGGATGCCGCCGTGCTGGCGGCGTGCGACGGGCAGCGCAGCGCCCACCAGGTCGCCGAGCACGTCGGTGTCGACCCGGCGACGGTCTTCGGCGTGCTGGAGAAGCTGCGGCAGGCCAAGCGGATCGCGTGGACGCTGGAGGTACCGCCGTCCGCCCTCGTGCCGGAAGCCGCTCTGCGGAGCCAGATCGAGCGCATCGGCGACCCTTCGGTCCGCGAGCGTACGGCGGAGGCGCTGGACGAGGTGGTGGCCGGCCGGGACGCGGTGGCCGCCGCCGTGGGCGACCCGGACCGGCTGGTGCACGCCATCGGCGATCTCCAGGCCAGGTTCACCGCGATCACCGGCGCGGAGGCGGTCCGCCGGCCGGGCCTGTTCTACGCGGGCCGCACGCTGGTGCACGAGGAGTGCCACCGCGATCTGGAGGTCACGCTCTCCCCCGCCCTGCTGGACACCCTGTGGCCGTCGCTGGAACTGGTGCTGGAGGCCGCGCGCTGGTTCACGTGCGCGGGTGCCGCGCTCTACACGCGGGCGTTGAAGGAAGTGTTCCGGGAGCACGCGGGCGGACGGACTTCGGTTCGGCTGGCGGACTTCTGGCTGTGGGCCAACGACACCATCTTCCGGCTGGACGACCGGGTCGTCGGCCGGCTGGTGACCGCACTCCAGGACCGCTGGGCGACCGCGCTCGGCGCGCACGACCCGGCCGCGCGCCACGTGCAACACTCCGTCGCCGACGTACGGGACGCGGTACTCCGTCTGTTCGCCGCGCCACGGCCGGGCTGGCGTGGTGCCGTGCAACACAGTCCGGACGTGCTGATCGGGGCCCGGGACGCGGATGCCGTGCGGGCCGGTGACTTCCACTGGGTGCTCGGCGAGGTGCACCCCGGAGTGAACACCATGCGGGCGGCGCTGTTCGTGTCCCAGCACCCCGACCCCGGGCAGCTGCACGAGGCGATGGCACGGGACATGGCCGGGCCCCGGGTCGTCCTGAGCACCACCCGCGAGCAGGGCGGCACGCCGCAACGCCTCGCGGATGCCCTGGTGCGGCCGGAGGATCTGCGGATCGTGTTCGGCCACGACTCGTGCGGCGTCGACCTGGCCGGCGCGGTTCCGGTCGGCGAATGCCTTGTGGTGGCGGAGAACGGGCGGTTGCGGGCGCGGAGCCGGGACGGCCTGGTCGACCTGGAGCTGGTGGAACTGCTCAGCGAGCAGATCATGGCCCAGCTGGTGCAACGGTTCCGGCTGCTGCCGGCGGGCGACCACACGCCCAGGGTGAGCCTGGACCGGCTGGTGGTGGCCCGGGAGAGCTGGCAGCTGCCGGCCGCGCGCTGCCGGTTCGCGTTCGCCGCCGACGAGCCGGGCCGGTTCCTCGGGGCGCAGGAATGGCGGCGGGAGCACGGGATCCCCCGGTTCGTGTTCGTCAAGAGCCCCGTCGAGCACAAGCCGTTCTACGTGGATCTGGAGAGCGGGCCGTCGGTCGAGCTGTTCGCGCACGCGGTGCGCGCGTTGGAGCGGGAGCAGCCGGACGCGCCGATGGGTGTCGGCGAGATGTTGCCCGGTCCGGACCGGCTGTGGCTGACCGACGCCGACGGCAACCGGCACACGGCGGAGTTCCGGCTGGTCGCGGTGGACCGGCGGGGTTGGCCCAAGGGAGGAACGCGGTGAGCATGGTGATCCCCGACGGACGCGAGGTCTTCCGGTTTCCCGCCTCGTCCGGCCAGCGCCGGCTGTGGCTGCTGGACCAGCTCATGCCCGGCCCGGTCTACAACATCGGCTGGCGTGTGACGTTGGACGGTCCGCTGGACGTGCCGGCGCTGCACGCCGCCCTGAACGCGCTGGTGGCCCGACATGAGGCACTGCGCACCAGGTTCGCGGCCGAGGACGGTGTGCCGGTCCAGGTGGTGGCCGCGACACAAACCGTCGAACTGCCGGTGCGGGACGTGGCAGAAGACCAGCTCGACGCTGTGGTGGACGAACTGGTGGGCCGGACATTCGACCTGCACACCGGTCCGTTGCTGCGGGCCGACCTGCTGCGGCTGCCCGACCGGCACGTGCTGGTTCTCGTGCTGCACCACAGCATCGCGGACGGCTGGTCGTGTGCCGTGCTGTTCGACGAGCTCGCCCACTGCTACGCCGACGATCCCGGTTCACTGCCGGAGCTGCCCGTGCAGTACCCGGATTACGCGGTGTGGCAACGGGAACAGGTCGACGCGGACGCGTTCGCCGCCGACGCGCTCCACTGGCAGGAGGCGCTGCGGGGCGTGCCGACCGTGCTGCCGTTGCCCGGCGACCGGCCCAGGCCGGACACGCCGACCGGGCGCGGCGCGGAGCTGCGGCGTGAGCTGGCGGTGGCGGACGGGTCGTTCGCGAACCTGTTGGCGTTGTTCCAGTGCGTGCTGCACAGGGTGACCGGGCAGGCCGATTTCCTGGTCGCGACACCGGTCGCGGCACGCACCCGGCCGGAGACCGAAGGACTCGTCGGGTTCGTGGCGAACACCCTGCCGCTGCGGGCGACGTTCACGCCGGAAACCACCCTCGGCCAGGTGATCAGCGCAGCCGAAGCCGCCGCCATGGCCGCGTTGGCACACCAGGAACTGCCGTTCGAGCAGATCGTGGATCTTGTCGCACCACAGCGCACCTTGGCGCACGCGCCACTGGTACAGGTGATGTTCGCGGTGGAGCCGCTGCCTCCCGTCCGGCAGGCAGGCGCGGTGACCATGCGGCCCGTGCCGGTGGCCAACGGCGGTGCGAAGTTCGACCTGTCGCTGACCGTGGAACGGGACGGCGACAGCTGGTTCGCCCGCTGGCAGTACGACGCGGAACTGTTCGACGTGGCCACGATCTCCGCGCTGCACAACGTGTTCGCCGCCATCACCGGACACACCGACCCAACCGTCAGGGTGTCCGAACTACCGCTGAACGGCGAAACCCCGCCCCAAACTACCGCCGGTAGCCGGGACACCGCCTTCGGCCTCGTCACGGCGGCACTCGCCGAGCACCCGGACGCCGTCGCGGAAACCCTTACCTGCGGCGAACTCGACCGCGCGTCGAACCGCCTGGCTCATGCGCTCATCGCGGCCGGCGCGCGTGCCGACGAGCCGGTGGCGCTGTGTCTGGAACGCGGCGCGGCCACGATCATCGGCATCCTCGCGGCGTGGAAGGCGGGCGCGGGAGATCTACCGCTGGACCCGTCGTGGCCTGCCGAACGTCTCACCGCGATGGCGGAGGACTCGAACGTCCCGGTTGTCGTCACGGATGCCGGTTCACGCGCCAGGACAGGTCCGCTCGTCGGGTCGTGGACCGAGATCGACTTCGACTCGGTGACCGGCCCGGACACCCCGCCGGACGCCGTTCCGCTGATCCCGGAAAGCCTCGCGTACATCATCCACACCTCGGGTTCGACCGGTCGCCCCAAGGGCGTCCGCGTGACCCAGGGCGGCCTGGCCGCGCTGCTCAAGGCGATGGACGCGATGCTCGACCTGTCGCCCGACGACGTGCTGGTGTCGTTCACCACCCCGGCGTTCGACGTGTCGACGGTCGAAATGCTGGTGCCGCTGCTGCGCGGCGCGCGGATCGTGCCCGTGCCCGCCGACGACGTCGCCGACGGATCCCTGTTGCGCCAACACATCGCGGACGCCCGCGCCACGGTCGTGCAAGGCGGTCCGGCAAGCTGGCGGCTGATCATGGCGGCCGGTGGCGTGCCGGCGCACGTGCGGCTGCGGGTGACAGGGGGCGAGGCACTGACCCGTGACCTGGCCGACATCCGCCACATCGTCTGATCGCAGTTCCTGCCAGCTCTCCGAGTATTCCTGTAGCGCCCCACTGCAACTACTCCGGAGTCGTCTTCCGGGCCGGTTTCTCCGGGAGCCGTTGTCCTCATTGGAGTTGGACGCCGCGCTCGACGGCGGACG
>CBHFOL010000183.1:0-15815 GCA_965995405.1 uncultured Saccharothrix sp. | reverse complement strand
GGCGAGGCGGAGACCGGTCCGCTGGCCGCGAGCTGGCACGGCAACAAGTTCCTCGACCCGGTCCGGGACGGCGTGGTGCTGCCGATCCTGCACCTCAACGGGTACAAGATCGCCAACCCCGCCGTCCTGGCCCGGATCCCGCACGAAGAACTGGACGCGCTGCTGCGCGGCTACGGCTATGCACCGTCCTATGTGGAGGGTGACGACCCGGCCGCGATGCACGTCCGGATGGCCGAGGTGCTGGATCAGGTCGTGGACGAGATCCGCCGCATCAAGAGCTCCGGCGAACCGGGCCGCCCGCGCTGGCCGATGATCGTGTTGCGCAGCCCCAAAGGCTGGACCGGTCCGTCCGAAGTGGACGGCAAGCCGGTGGAGGGCACGTGGCGGGCGCACCAGGTGCCGCTGGCCGGTGTGCGGGACAACCCGGAACACCTGCGGCAGCTGGAATCGTGGCTGCGTTCGTACCGACCGGAGGAGCTGTTCGACGAACACGGCCGCCCCCGGCCGGAACTGGTCGACCTGGCCCCGACCGGCAACCTCCGGATGGGCGCGATCCCGCACGCCAATGGCGGCCTGCTGCTGCGCGAACTGCGGCTGCCGGGCATCGCCCCGTACGCGGTGGAGGTCGCCAAGCACGGCACCACCACGTCCGAGCCGACCCGGGCGCTGGGCCGGATGCTGCGGGACGTCTTCGCGTTCAACGCCGACCAGGACAACTTCCGCCTGTTCGGCCCGGACGAGACCGCCTCGAACCGGCTGGACGCGGTGTTCGACGTCACCGGCAAGCAGTGGCAGGAGGAAACCCTGCCGACCGACGAGCACCTGACCCCGGACGGCCGGGTGGTGGAGGTGCTGTCCGAGCACCTGTGCCAGGGCTTCCTGGAGGGCTACCTGCTGACCGGCCGGCACGGGCTGTTCAACTGCTACGAGGCGTTCACGCACATCATCGACTCGATGTTCAACCAGCACGCGAAGTGGCTGAAGGTCACGCGCGACATCCCCTGGCGACGGCCGCTCCCGTCGCTCAACTACCTGCTCAGCTCGCACGTGTGGCGGCAGGACCACAACGGCTTCTCCCACCAGGACCCGGGTTTCATCGACCACGTCATGAACAAGAAGGCCGAGGTGGTCCGGGTCTACCTGCCGCCGGACACCAACACGCTGCTCTCCATCGCGGACCACTGCCTGCGCAGCCGCGACTACGTCAACGTGATCGTGGCCGGCAAGAACCTCACGCCGGACTGGCTGGGCCCGGAACAGGCCGCGCTGCACTGCGCGCGCGGCGCGGGCATCTGGGACTGGGCGGGCACCGCCGAAGCCGAGCCGGACGTGGTGCTGGCGTGCGCGGGCGACGCGCCGACGCTGGAGGTCATGGCCGCCGCCGCGCTGCTCCGGGAGCACCTGCCCGAGCTGCGGGTCCGGGTGGTCAACGTGGTGGACCTGATGCGGCTGGAACCGGAGACCGAGCACCCGCACGGGATGCCGGACCGCGAGTTCGACGCGATGTTCACCACCGACCGCCCGGTGATCTTCGCCTACCACGGCTACCCGTGGCTGATCCACCGCCTGACCTACCGGCGCACCAACCACGACAACATCCACGTGCGCGGGTACAAGGAGGAAGGCACCACGACCACGCCGTTCGACATGCTGGTGCTCAACGACATGGACCGCTACCGGCTGGTGATCGACGTGATCGACCGGGTGCCCGGCCTCGGTCCGAAGGCCGCCGGGCTGCGCCAGCACATGCAGGACCAGCGCACCCGCCACCACTTCTGGATCCGCGAGCACGGCGACGACCTGCCCGAGATCCGGGACTGGACCTGGCCGTACTGATGCGCGGCGTGCTGGTGGTCAACGCCGGCTCGTCGAGCCTGAAGCTGTCCGTGCTGGGCGAGGACGACACCGTGCTCGCCCAGCACCACCTGGAGCGCTGGGACGGCACGGACGGCGTCGCCGGGTTCCTGGCCGACGCGCCGCCGATCGACGCCGTGGGGCACCGGGTCGTCCACGGTGGGCCGTTCGCCGGGCCGGTCCTGCTCGACGCCGGCGTGCGGGAGAAGATCGCCGGGCTGACCGACCTCGCGCCGCTGCACCAGCCCCGGGCGTTGGCGGGCTTCGACGCCGTCACCGCGCTGCTGCCCGACGTGCCGCAGGTCGCGTGCTTCGACACCGCGTTCCACCACACCATGCCCGCCGCCGTGACCACCTACGCAGTGCCCGCGCAGTGGCGGCAGGAGTGGGGTGTGCGCCGGTACGGCTTCCACGGCCTGTCCCACGCGTACGCGTCCCGCCGGGCGACCGGGTTGGCCGGCGGCTCCCGGGTGGTCACCTGCCACCTGGGTGCGGGCTGTTCGCTGGCCGCCGTGCTGGACGGCCGTTCGGTCGACACCACCATGGGTTTCACCCCGCTGGCCGGACTGGTCATGGCCACCCGCAGCGGCGACGTCGACCCGGGGCTGCTGGTGTGGTTGCTGCACAACGGGAAGCTGTCCGTGGACGAGTTGAACGACAGCCTGGAGCACCGGTCCGGGCTGCTCGGCGTGGGCGGCAGCGCGGACATGCGGGACATCCACCGCGCCGCCGACGCCGGTTCGCCGGAAGCCGTGCTGGCACTGGAGATCTTCGTCCACCGGCTCCGGCAGGGGATCGCGGCGATGGTGGCGTCGTTGGGCGGGTTGGATCTGCTGGTGTTCACCGGGGGCATCGGCGAGCACGACGCGGCGGTGCGGGCGCGGACCGTTGCGGGGCTGGGTTTCCTGGGCGTCTCGCTGGACGAGCGGCGGAACTCGGCACGCTCGGGCGACATGCGGATCAGCGGTCCGGGGTCGGTCGGCGTGTGGGTGGTCGAGGCGCGGGAGGACGTGGAGATCGCCCACGGGGTGCGGAGGATAGTCGGCGGCTGAGCCTCCGCTGTGGACGTGCTCGGAATGTGGGAGTGGCCGGCAGACCGGTGGACACCGGGTCGGCGGCGGACGGATGATCCGGTCGTTTGCGAACCACTCTCACGAGGATCCGCCACATGTCGTCACCCTTGGACCACCCGGTGTGGACGTCGCGGACCGGCGCGCACGCCGGCTTCGCCGAGCGGCACGGCCAGGTGCTGCGCTACCGGACCGACGTGGCGCCGTTCCTGGCGCTGCCGCCCGAACCGGACGAGCACGTGTGGGACGACCTCGCCGGGCTCGCCGGGCCGGACGGGCTGGTGTCGGTCGGCTCCTCGTCCCCGCTGCACCCGCCCGCCGACTGGGAGGTCGAGTGGCGTGGCGCGGGCGTGCAGCTGGTGGACGACGGCGTTCAAGCGGCCGAGGACCCGGAGGCGGTCCGGCTCACCCCGGCCGACGTGCCGGAGATGCTGGACCTGGTGGCACGCGCGAAGCCCGGCCCGTTCCTGCCGCGCACCATCGAACTCGGCACCTACCTGGGCATCCGGCGCGGCGGCCGGCTGGTGGCGATGGCCGGCGAACGGCTCCGCCCGCCGGGCTGGACCGAGATCAGCGCGGTGTGCACCGACGCCGGGTACCGGGGCCAGGGCTTCGCGACGAGGCTTGTGCTGGCGTTGGCGGCGGGCATCCGGGAGCGGGGTGACACGCCGCTGATGCACGCGTTGGCGGACAACACCAACGCGATCCGGCTGTACGAGTCGCTGGGCTTCCGGCTGCGCGGCCGGTCGGAGTTCCTGTCGCTGCGCGTTCCACTGGCCGAGGTCGCCTGAGCCCCGACTACGGCCGGCCGTAGTCAACTGCCCGTCCGGTGGTGTGCGGACGGCGCGCCGGCCGGCACTGTCGACGCCTTCGTGGCGCACGGTCGAGGGGGACGCGGTGGCGGACAACGGGAGCGGCGGCCTGCGGCGGCAGCTGTCCAGCAGGCAGATCGGCATGATGTCGCTCGGCGGGGCGCTCGGCACCGGGCTGTTCCTCGGCTCCGGTTCGGCCATCTCGATGGCGGGCCCGGGTGTCGTGGTGGCGTTCCTGATCGGGGCGCTGGCGGCGGTGGCGGTGACGTTCACGGTGGCCGAGATGGTGGCCGTGCACCCGGACGCGGGCGGTTTCGGCGCGGTGACCGCCCGGTACCTCGGCCCGCTCGCCGGGTACGTGCAGCGGTGGTGCTACTGGTCGGCGCAGGTCGTCACGGTCGGCGGTGAAGTCGTCGCGGCGGCGCTCTACCTGCGGTTCTGGTGGCCGCAAGTGCCGCTGTGGGCACCGGTGGTGTTCTTCTCGCTGGTCATCGTCGCGGTGAACCTCGCGGCGGTCCGGCTGTTCGGCGAGGTCGAGTACTGGTTCGCGATGATCAAGGTCGTCGTGCTGGTGGTGTTCGTCGCGCTCGGTCTGTGGCTGGTCGTGTTCGGGCTGCCGGGGCAGGACGCGGCGGGGCTGTCCGGGTGGACGGAGCACGGCGGGTTCCTGCCCAACGGGTTCGGCGGGCTGGTGCTGGCGCTGACGGTGGCCACGTTCAGCTACGGCGGGATCGAGGGCGTCGCGATGACCGCCGCCGAGTCGCGCGACCCGCAACGGGACATCCCGCGCGCCGCACGGCGGGTGGTGCTCCGGCTCGGCCTGTTCTACGTGCTGGCCAACGCGCTGATCGTGGCGATCGTGCCGTGGACGGAGGCGGCCCGCGCGGACGGCGTGGCGGAGAGCCCGTTCGTCGGGCTGTTCGGCTCCATCGGGCTGCCCGCCGCGGCGGCCGTGATGAACCTGGTGATCCTCACCGCCGCACTGTCGGCCGCCAACACCACGCTCTACCTCGGCTCACGCACCCTGCACTCGCTCGCCCTCGACGGGTACGCGCCGCGCCGGTTCGCCGGCGTGAGCGGGCAGGGCAGCCCGGCGGCGGCGGTGCTCGGGTCGGCGGTCGGGCTGGGCGTGGCGGCGCTGGTCGCGGTCGTGTCGCCGGACCAGGCGTTCCTGGTGCTGCTGGGCATCACGCTGTTCTGCGGCGTGACCTCGTGGCTGATCGGCTTCGGCGCGCACCTGGCGTTCCGGCGGGCGCGGGCGGGCCTGCCGGCGTCGCCGGTGCGGATGCCGGGCGCGCCGGCGACGACCGTGCTGGGTGCGCTGTACCTGGTGGCGGTGCTGGTGATCACCGCGTTCACCGAGGCGTTCGGCCAGGCTTGGCAGGTGGGGCTGCCGTTCCTGGCGCTGGTGCTGCTGTCCTACCCGTTCGTGCGGTCCCGGGTCACGTCGTCGGCGCGGGCGTGAGCGAGGCGACGTAGCCGTCCGCCACGATCCGGCGGGCCGACTCCGCGTAGTCCGCCGGGTTGTCGGGCGCGAGCGTCCCCAGGCCGTCCACGTACCGGTTGAACATGCAGAACGCGGCGGCGATCAGCACCGTGTCGTGGATCTCGACGTCGGTCGCGCCCTCGGCGCGGGCCTCGTCCACCAGCCGCGTGGTGACCTTGCGCCCGGAGTCCGCCACCGCCGACGCGATCTGGAGCAGCGCGCGCAGCTTGTCCGAGATCGGCGCGGCGTACGGGTCCGCGAGCACTTCACGTACGAGGGCCAGCCCGTCGTCCAGTTGTTCGGCGGCGACCGCCGAGTGCCCGTCGCGGCAGAACCGGCAGTCGTTGAGCGCCGACACGTAGGCCGCGATCAGTTCGCGTTCACCTTGGGGCAGGGAGTGCGGCGCTCGCAGCAGGATCTCGGCGAGCTGGTTGAGCGGACCGGCGGTCTCCGGCCGGAACCGCATGGGTCCGGTGATCCCCGGGAACAGGGTCTCGTCCACACCAAGGTCGATATGTGCCATGTCACACAAGCTAGCGCCCGGTCCGGGCGTGCGAAGTCCGCGAAACAGCCTAACCGGCGCTGGTGCCTGCGGAGTGATGTGGACTGAACGTTGCACAACTTCCGGCGTCCGTCCCATGGCCCGACCGAAGACCTGGGACGCGGAGCGGTGGGCGGGCCGGCCGTGGCGGAACGGCCGGCCCACGACGTCACGGTGTGACCGGGATGTTGGTCAGCCCGTTGACCGCCCGCGTCACGGTGTTCGACGCGTACACCACGTTCGGCCGTCCGGAGCACTTGGAGACGGAGGTGATCTTGATGGCGTACTGGCCGACGCCGCCGAGGTCGGACCGGTTGTCGCGCCACACGTTCCCGCAGCCGTTGGGGAACGACGGGGTGGTGGCCGGGTTGTGCGTCTCGTACCCGTTGGCGAACGTGCCGGGCGAGGTGAAGGTGCCGGTGTTGTCCTCGATGGTGTAGCCGATGCCCTTCACGTCGATCCACGAGTCGGCGGAGTTCTGCCCGGTGATCCCGGTGCCGTCGAACGTGTTGCCCCGGATGACCCCGTCGAACGTGCCCTCCTTGACGTCGATGGGTTCCGCCGCGATGTTCGGTCCGATCCGGTTGCCCAGCACCCGGACCCGGTCGCTGCGGTCGACGCCGCCGGAGTTGCCGTGGCAGCCCCAGTTCGAGTTCGCCGAGCCGAGGTAGACGCCTTCGCCGTAGCCGGGCTGCACCAGTCCGGTGTCGGTGACGGTCGAGTCGCGCAGCACGCTGTCCGCCGACGAACGCCGGAAGTGCACGCCTTCCTCCTCGACGTGGTGCACCGAGACCCGGGCGATCACCGTGTGGTGGGAGTTGTCCACCACGATGCCCTTCTTGGACTCCCGCACGGTGAAACCGGTCAGGTTCCAGTAGGGCGCGTTGTGCAGCCACAGGCCGTAGCCGGAGTCCCAGCCGGCGGTCGGCGCGGGGCAGCTCGGAGCGGTGCCGGACGGGCCGTCGTTGATCAGCACCGCGTCGGCCGGGCCGGTCAGGGTGATCGGGTTGGCGGCGGTGCCGGGCCTGGTGGCAACGAACGAGCCCCGGTACACGCCCGACGCGAGTCGGATCGTCTGGCCGGGCGCGGCCTGGGCCAGTGCGGTCCGGAGCTGGGCGGCGGTGCCGACGTCCACAGTGGACCCACCGGACGGTGTGCCGGTGGTGGCGTCGACCGGGACGCTCGCCGCCGAGACATTGCCGGCCGCGTCACGCGCGCGGACCGTGAACGTGTAGGCGGTGTCGGGGGTCAGGCCGTCGACCGTGGCGGACGTGCCGGCGGCGGTCGTCGCCACGGTGGAGCCTTGGACGATTTCGTAGTCCGTGACGCCGACGTTGTCGGTGGAAGCGTTCCAGGACAGGGAAACCGAGGTCGCGGTCACCCCGGTCACGTGCGGGCCGCCGGGTGCGGTCGGGGCCGTCGTGTCCGGGGCCGGTCCGCCGCCGGAGCAGGCCGTGCCGTTGACGGTGCAGCCGGTGGGCAGGCCGAGGCCGGTCACGTTGAAGCCGAAGTTCGCGGTGCCTCCGGGGCGGATCTTCCCGTTGAAGCCCGCGTTGGCGAACCGGAAGTGCTGTCCGGTCCGGGTCAGTGCGGAGTTCCACGAATTGGAGACGCTGGAGCCCGACGGGAGGTCGAACTCCACCACCCAACTCGTGCTGTCCGCGTCCCCGGTGTTCGTGATGGTGAACTTGCCGCCGTACCCGGTGCTCCACACCGAATCCTGGCTGAACGCGGCGGTGAGGTCGGCGGTCGCGGCGTCGGCGCGCGCGGTGCACAGGAGCGCGGCGCAGGCGACCGCGAAACCCAGTGCCGACAGACGTTTACCCATACCCAAGAAGCCCTTCGGACACGGAAGCGTCGAGTGTCGCGGCTTACACCCTTGGTCTGGACCTTTATAGACAGGGGCTTCGACGGAGTCAACGAATCGTCGAAATCCCTTGCGAAGATTCAGATGCGTGAATTCGGCACCCTTTCCCGGCGCTGGAGGAGGCGGCGCGCGACGGGCTGTCCGAGCAGTACGCCGACCAGCACGAGCACCAGCCCGAACGCCTGCCGGACGGTGAGCGGCTCACCCGCGACGGCCATGCCCAGCACGACCCCGGTGACCGGGTTGAGCAGCCCGATCAGCCCGACCGTGCCCGCGTCCAGGTGCCGCAGACCGCTGAACCAGGCGCTGAACGCGACCGCCGTGGCGATCACCGACACGTAGCCGAACGCGGCGGCGTTGCTCGCGGTGAGCGGCGGGGGAGCGCCCTCCACGACGAGCGCGGCGACCACCAGCACCAGCCCACCCGCGATCAACTGCCAGGACGTCACCGACAGCACGTCGTTGCCGCCGCCCCACTTCTTGGTCAGCACGTGCCCGGCGGCGGACATGAGCATCGCGGCGACCGACGCGGCGACGCCGAGCGGGCTGATCGAGTCGATCCCGGTCACCAGCATCAGCACCACACCGCCGATCCCGACGACCGCGCCCGCCACGGACAGCGCGCGGGGTCGCTCGGCGAGCGCGAACCACGCCAGCGCCATCATCGCGGCCGGCGAGACGGCCATGATGGTGGCCGCGAGGCTGGTCGGCAGCAGTTGCGCCGCCACGTAGACCAGGGCGAAGAACGCGCCCATGTTGAGCGTGCCCAGCACGAGCGCCCGCCACCACCAGTCGCCGCGCGGCCGTTCCCGGCGGACCGCGAGCAGCAGCAGTCCGGCGGGCAGCGCGCGCAGCGCCGAACCCCACAGCGGCTGGTCGGCGGGCAGGAACTGGTGCGTCACGTAGTAGGTCGATCCCCACGCGATCGGTGCGACGGCCGTGACCAGTGCCCACCGGGTGGTAGCTTCCATGGAAGACAATGTAGCTTCCATGGAAGGTATATGGTGGCGGGTGTGACCGAACACCTCGACCACGTGGCCCGGATCCAGGCCGAGTGGGTGCGCGAACGGCCCGACCTGGACGTCACGCCCCAGGGCGTCATCGGCCGGCTGCACCGGCTCGCGGCGGTGCTGACCGAGCAGCTCACCGTCGTCTACCGGCGGCACGGGCTGGGCGAGGGCGAGTTCGACGTGCTGGCCGCGCTGCGCCGGGCCGGTGCACCCTACGAACGCGCGCCGGGCGAACTGGCCCTGCACACCATGGTCACCACCGGCGCGATCACCAAGCGCATCGACCGCCTGGAACAGGACGGCCTGGTCACCCGCCGCGCCGTGGACGAGGACGGCCGCCGCCGGGTGGTCGCGCTGACCGACGCGGGCAGGCGGGTGATCGACCAGGCGTTCGCCGAGCACATGGCCAACGAGCGGCGGCTGCTGGAAGCGCTCGACCCGGACGACGCGGCCCAACTGGAACGGTTGCTCACGGCCTGGCTGGGCCACTTCGAGTCGGCCAGGTGACGGGCAGCCGGTCCAGTCCGCGCACCATCCGGCCGTGCCGCCACGGCAGCTCGTCCACCGGGACCGCGAGCCGGAGTCCGGGCAGTCGGCGGAGCAGGGTGCCGATCGCGATCCGCAGTTCCGCCTTGGCCAGTTGGGCGGCCACGCAGAAGTGCGGGCCGAAGCCGAAGGCCAGGTGGGGGTTGGGTTTCCGGGAGAAGTCCAGGACGTCCGGGTCGGCGTAGACGGCGGGGTCCCGGTTCGCGGCGTCCAGCTGGACCAGCACCGCGTCACCCGCCCGCACGGTCACCCCGCCCAGCTCCACGTCCTCGGTCGCGATGCGGGTGAACCCGGCCGACGTCACGGTGGGCGTGAACCGCAGCAGCTCCTCGATCGCGTCGTCGATCAGATCCGGGTCGGCCTCCAACGCGGCCGGCTGGTCGGGGTGGGTGAGCAGGTTGTAGGCGAAGTTGCCGATGTGGTTGGACGTCGTCTCCAGCCCCGCGTACAGCAGGGTCACGCCCAGGACGACCAGCTCGTCCTCGCTCAGCCGCCCCTCCCGGTCGCGGGCCGCGACGAGCGCGCCCAGCAGGTCGTCGGTCGGCTCGTCCCGCCGGGCCGCCACCAGCGCCGCCAGGTAGTCCTTGAGCCGGGCGAACGCCTCGTGGATCTCCTCCGGCCGGAACGCGGTGGTCGCCAGCGCCACGTCGATCCACTCGGTGAACTGGCCCCGGTCGGCCAGCGGCACGCCCAGCATGTGGCAGATGACCGTCATCGGCAGCGGCACCGCCAGGTCCGCCACCAGGTCGGCGGGCGGGCCCTGCGCCTCGATCCGGTCGACCAGCCCGTCGGTCGTCTCCTGCGCGGCCTTGGCCAGTTCGGCGAGCCGGCGCGGCGCGAACGCCGCCGAGACGAGTCGCCGCAGCCGGCTGTGGTCGGGCGGGTCCATGGTGTGCAGGGTCGGGTCGGTCAGCCGGCGCGGTGACGTGCGGGGCACGTCCCGGTCCAGCAGGGCCGCGCGGCTGAACCTCGGGTCGGCGAGCACCAGCCGGACGTCCTCGTACCGCACCGCCAGCCACGCCTCCCCGCCGTACGGCAGGCGCACGCGGCTCACCGGCTCGTTCGCCCGCAGCTGCGCGTACTCCGGCTCCAGCTCCAGCCGGTGCGGCGCGCGGAACGGATAGGCACGGGTCATCACAGGCCGCCGATCCCGGTAGGTGGTCGTCGCCCGGAGCAGTCGGACCGGGGTGTGCGAAAGTTCCCGACGAGTCGGCTGGGGAGTGGGATGGGTTCGGTCGGGGATCTGCGGATGGCACGGCAGTTGGGTCAGGTGCTGCTCGCGGCCACCATGGTGTTGCTGCCGTTCACGGTGTTGAGCACGTTCCTGGTGCCGATCGCGCGGGACACCGGCGGCGACATCGCGGTGGTGGGCGGGCTTCGGGGGCTGGGCGGGCTGGCCGCGCTGGCGGTCGGCGCGGGGTTGGCTCCGCTGCTGGACCGGGTGGCGCGGCTGCGCGCGGCGTCGGTCGGGTTGGCGGCGCTCGGGCTCGGGTCGGTGGTCGGCGCGGTGGGCGAGTTCGCCGCGCTGGTGGTGTTCTGCCTGCTGGTCGGGGTGGGGATGGCGGTGCTCAGTCCGGCGTTGAGCGCCGCGGCGGCCGACCGGTTCGGCGACGGTCCGGCCGCCTGGCGGGCGGCCACGCTGGTGTCCACGACGCAGGCGCTGACCGCGATGCTGGCCGCGCCCCTGGTGGCGTGGCCGGCGCAGCTGTGGGGCTGGCGGGGTGACCTGGTGGTGATCGGTGTGCTGTCGTCGGTGTTGGCGGTGGTGTTCTTCGTCCGGCCGGGTGCCGCGCCGGTCGTGCGGGAGAAGTCGGGCTACCTGGCGTCGTTCCGGAAGCTGGCCGGGTTGCGGCCGGTGCTGGTGGTGGCACTGGTCCGGGCTGCGGCGTTCATGGGCTACCTGTCGTACCTGGCGGCGTTCTACGACGAGCGGTTCGGGTTGGCACCCGGCGAGTTCGCGCTGGTGTGGACGCTCAGCGGCGGGTCGTACTTCCTGGGCAACCTGGTGGCCGGGCGGTTGCTGGGCGCGGAACGGGTGACCGCCCGGCGGACGCTGCTGGTGTCGTTGACGGTCGCGCTGGTCGCCGTCGTGGCGGTCTTCTTCACGCACGTGCTGGTGATCGCGCTGGTGCTGACGTCCGTGTTGGCCGTGAGCCACTCGACGGTCGCCGCCTGCGTGATGACGTTGCTGGTCCGGCACAGCGGGGACGCGCGCGGCGCGGCGCTGAGCGTCAACGGGGCGGCGCTGAGCGTCGGCACGTTCGTCGGCGCGGCGCTGGCCGGGGTGGGCCTGGGGTTCGCAGGATACCCGGGCGCGGCGGTGGTGTTGGGTGCGACCACGGTGGTGGGACTGGCTGCGGCGACGATGGTGCGGCAGTCCGAAAAATTCGCGGTTGCCGGGAACTGATCGGCGTTCCGCCACGACTCGTACGTCTGGAACGGTGCAGCGTACGAGCGGAGGAACATGCACTGGTACGAGGACGACGACCTGTGGGTCGGGTTCGCCGACGTCATGTTCCCCGCACGCCGGGAGGCCGAAGCCGCCGAACTGGTGGCTACGTCGCCGTTGCTGAAGGTCGCGCCCGGCACCCGCGTGCTCGACCTGGCGTGCGGGCCGGCGGTGCACGTGGTGCCGCTCGCGCGGGCCGGTGCGACCGTGACCGGCGTCGACCTGAGCGAGGCGATGCTGGCCAGGGCGTGGAAAGCCTGCGCGCGGGCCGGGGTGGACGTGCGGTTGGTACTGGCCGACATGCGGGAGCACGTCGAGCCCGGCGCCTACGACCTGGTGATCAACATGTACACGTCGTTCGGGTACTTCACCGACCCGGGCGAGAACCTGACCGTGCTGCGCAACGCGTGGGCGAGCCTCGTGCCCGGCGGTCGGCTGGTGGTCGACGTGCTGGGCAAGGAAGTGCTGGCCGGGTGGGTCGGCCGCCCGCAGGCCGTGGACGTCGACGGCGGCACGGTGTTCATGCGGGACACCATCCTGGACGACTGGACGCGGCTGCGGACCGACTGGACGCTGGTGCGCGGCGACACCGTGCGGCAGAAGTCGATCCTGTGCGCCCTGTACAGCGCGGCCGAGCTGCGGGCGCTGTTCGAGGAGGCCGGGTTCGGCGAGGTGGAGTGCTTCGGCGGGTTCGACGGCGCGCCCTACGACAACAGCGCGCGGCGGCTGATCGTGCGCGGTGTCCGTGCGGACTGAGCCGAGCCTGTTCGCCGAACCGGTGGAGACGACCGCCGTCCGGGGCCGGTTGGCCACGTCGGTGGTGGTGCTGTCGGCGGTGCTGGTGGTGTCGGTGGTGGTGGGCATCGCGCTCGGGCCGACGACCGTGCCGTTGGCGGATGTGTTGCGGTACCTGGGAAAGGCGGTCGTCGGCGGCACGATCCGGGCGGACGAGGTGACCGATTACTCCATCGTGTGGCACGTCCGCGCGCCGCGCGTGCTGCTCGCGGCGGTGGTGGGTGCGGGGTTGAGCCTGGTCGGGGTGGCGGTGCAGGCGTTGGTGCGCAACGCGTTGGCCGACCCGTTCGTGCTGGGCATCTCGTCCGGGGCGTCGGTCGGCGCGACCGCTGTCGTGGTGTTCGGGCTGTTCGCGTCGCTGGGTGTGCTGGCGCTGTCGACGGCGGCGTTCCTCGGCGCGTTGGGCGCGACCGTGCTGGTGTACCTGGCGGCGCGGAGCCGGTTGGGTTTGACGCCGTTGCGGCTGGTGTTGACGGGTGTCGCGCTGGCCTACGCATTTCAGGCGGTGATGAGTGTTCTGGTCTTTCTGTCGCCGAACGGCCAGGCCGCGCAGACCGTGCTGTTCTGGCTGCTGGGCAGCCTCGGCGCGGCGACGTGGGCCTCGTTGCCGCTGGCCGGGATCGCGGTGCTGGCGGCGGCGGTGGCGTTGCTGCGCAACGCGACCGCGTTGGACGTGCTGTCGATGGGCGACGAGACGGCGGCGAGTCTGGGCACCGACGCGAACCTGGCGCGGCGGTGGCTGTTCGGGCTCACGGCGGTGGTGACCGGGCTGCTGGTGGCGGTGAGCGGTTCGATCGGGTTCGTCGGCCTGGTGCTGCCGCACGTGGTGCGGATGGTGGTCGGGTCGGGGCATCGCCGGGTGCTGGTGGTCGCGCCGCTGGCCGGTGCGTGCTTCCTGGTGTGGGTGGATCTGTTGGCGCGCACGCTGTTCGCGCCGGAGGAGCTGCCGCTGGGGGTGATCACCGCGCTGATCGGGGTGCCGGTGTTCCTCGTGGTGATGCGTCGTCGCGGGTACGCGTTCGGGGGCCGGTGATGGAGCCGCTTCCGCTGTCGCGGGACGACGTGTCGGGGGAGATCGCCGGTTCGCGGCTGGTGCACCCGCTGCCGCTGGACGTGCGGGCCGGCGAGGTCGTGGGGCTGTTGGGGCCCAACGGCAGCGGCAAGTCCACCGCGTTGCGTTGTGTGTACCGGGCGTTGAATCCGTCCGCCGGGACCGTGCTGCTCGACGGTGTAGACCTTACACTGCAAAGTTTACGGGACACCGCCCGGCGGATTGCCGCGCTCACCCAGGACAGCCGCGCCGAACTCGACTTCACGGTGGAGGAGGTCGTGGCGCTGGGCCGTGCGCCGCACCAGCGCGGCAACCTGCGGCTGTCCGCCCGGGAACGCGAGCTGTGCCGGGAAGCGTTGCGGCGCATGGACATCACCCACCTCGCGGGGCGCAGCGTCCTCACCCTGTCCGGCGGCGAACGGCAACGCGTGCTCGTCGCCCGGGCGTTGGTGCAGGAACCGGCGGTGCTGGTGCTGGACGAACCCACCAACCACCTCGACGTCCGGCACCAGGTCGAGCTGCTGCGGTTCCTGCGCGGCTGCGGGTTGACCGTGCTGGTCGCCCTGCACGACCTCAACCTCGCCGCCGCCGTGTGCCACCGGATCGCGTTGCTCCGCGAGGGAACGCTGGCCGCGTGCGGCAAACCCGCCGAAGTGCTCACCCCGGACACCGTCCGCGAGGTGTTCGGCGTCGACGTCACCCCGGTCGTCCACCCGGTGACCGGGGTTCCGCAACTGCTCTACGACGTGCCCGTGGACGGCACGACATCCGAGGGGACCACGCCATGACCGTCACGCGCACGACTGTTACGCGCAGGACCGGCACGCGCACGACCGCCCTGCTGGCCGCCACCGTGCTGCTCGCCTCCTGCGGGGCGCAGGTGGAGGCCACCGCGCCGACCGGGACGGCGTCCGGCCCCGCCACGGTGACCAACTGCGGCGCGCAGGTCGCCTACCCGAAGCCGGAACGCCCGGTGTCCTACGACGTGTCCGGCACCGAGAAGATGTTCTCGCTCGGCCTGGCCGACCGGATGCGCGGCTACGTCATGAACTCGCTCGGCGACCCGTCGATCGCCGGTTCGCCGTGGAAGGACGACTACGTCAAGGCGCAACGGCTCGGCACGTCCCGCGTCACCAAGGAGATCCTGGTGGAGGCGAAGGCGGACTGGGTGATCGCGGGCTGGAACTCCGGGTTCAGCGAGGAGCGCGGCATCACCCCGAAACTCCTCGACCAGATCGGCATCCGCAGCTACCTGCACACCGAGACCTGTTGGGAATACCCGACTGCCAAGTCCGAGGCGACCCCGCTCGAAGCGCTCTACACCGACCTGCGCAACCTCGGCGACATCTTCGGCGTCCGACCGCGCGCCGACGAACTGGTCAAGGAGTTGCAGGGCCGGTTCGACGCCGTCCGGGCCACCGCGCCCAAGGACAAGCCGCCGGTGAAGGTGTTCGTCTACGACTCGGGCACCGACCAGCCGTTCACCGCCGGGAAGCACGCCGCGCCCAACGACATCATCACGGCGGCGGGCGGTGAGAACGTGTTCAAGGACCTGGCGGACGGCTGGGGTTCGGTCGGCTGGGAGTCGGTCGTCAAGTCCGAGCCCGAGGTGATCGTGGTGGTGGACTACGCCGACCAGCCCGCGCAGGACAAGATCGCGTTCCTCAAGTCCTCGCCGCAGCTCGCGCAGACGCCCGCCGTGCGGGACAACAGGTTCCACGTGATCTCGTACGGCGACATGGTGAGCGGCCCGCGCAACGCCCAGGGTGCCGAGTCGCTGGGCAAGTACCTGCGTTCGGTCGGCCGGTGAGTGCGGTGATCGCCGTGCACGAGCACATCACGGACGCGGTGAAGACGCCCGCGCTGATCCGCCTGTCGCCCAACGTGGTGCTGGTCCGGTTCGAGACGCTCAAGGTGTACGCGGCGCTCGGCGCGGTGCGTGCGCTGCTCGCCGACGGGACCATCCGAAAGGGACAGACGTTGGTGGACAGCTCCAGCGGCATCTACGCGCTGGCGCTGGCCATGGCGTGCCACCGGTACGGGCTGCGGTGTCACATTGTGGCGTCCACGACGGTCGACGCGACGATGCGGGCGCAGCTGGAGATCCTGGGCGTGACGGTGGACCAGATGCCGCCGTCCGACGACCTGAAGCTGGACCAGCGGCGGCGGGTCGCTCGGGTGCGGGAACTGTTGGAGTCGCATCCCGACATGCACTGGATGCGGCAGTACCACGACCCGGTGCACTACCTCGGGTACGCGGAGCTGGCCGGGCTGGTCCGGCAGGCGCTGGAGCCCGGGGCGCTGGCGGTGGTGGGCAGCGTCGGCACGGGCGCG
>CBHFOL010000182.1:0-16019 GCA_965995405.1 uncultured Saccharothrix sp. | reverse complement strand
GGCGTCCAGGTCACCAGACTGGCGAAGATCCTCCAGTCCCACATGCTCAACCTCGACCCGCCCGACCACACCAGACTCCGCCAACTGGTCACCCGGCAGTTCACCCAGCGCCGCGTCGCGCTCCTGCGCACCTGGATCGAACAGGTCGCCGACGACCTCCTCGACCGCCTCGCCACCGACGCCGAGGTCGACGTGCTGGGCGACTACGCGTTCCCCCTCACCGTCACCGTCATCAGCGAACTGTTCGGCGTGCCGGAACCGGAACGCGCCCGGTTCCGCGAGATGTCCGACGGCATCGCGTTCGGCGCGACCCCGGAGGCGATGGGCGCGGCGTCCGCCCGGATGGCCGACTACCTGGCCGACCTGATCGAACGCAAGCGCGCGAGCGCGGACGACGACCTGCTCATCGCGCTCATCCGGGCCCGCGACGAGGGCGACCGGCTGGACGACGACGAGCTGGTCGCGACCGCGTTCCTGATGCTGACGGCGGGCTACGAGTCGACCGCGCACCTCATCGGCAACGGCGTGTTGACCCTGCTGTCCGACCCGGAGCAGCTCGCCCGGCTGAAGTCCGACCCGGACCTGCTGCCCGGCGCGGTCGAGGAGATCCTCCGGTACGAAGGGCCCGGCACGACGACGACGCTGCGCTTCACCACCGCCCCGGTCGTGCTCGGCGGGGTGGAGATCCAGGCGGGCGAGTTCGTCGTCGTGCTGATCGGCACCATGAACCGCGACCCGGACCAGTTCCCGGATCCGGACCGGTTCGACGTCGGCCGGACCGACAACCGGCACCTGGCGTTCGGCCACGGCGTCCACCGCTGCCTGGGCGCGCCGCTGGCCCGGCTGGAGGGCCAGGTCGCGCTGGGCCGGCTGCTCGACCGGTTCCCGGACCTCGCCCTCGCCGTGCCGCCGGAACGCCTGCGGTGGAAGGACAGCGTGCTGTTCCACGGCCTGGACGCGCTGCCCGTGCGGACCAAACCCTAGCCGTCGGACAGGCGTTCCCGGTCGGTCGGCTCGTGCCAGTCGGGTTCGGGGCCCAGCGGCACCAGCCCGGACGGGTTGATCCACGTGTGCGTCCGGAAGTAGTGCACCTTGGTCTGCTCGAAGTCGGTGGTGGCGCGGAATTCCTCGCGTCGGTAGAGGTCACGGCTGTAGCCCCACAGGTTCGGGTAGTCCACCAGCCGGCGCAGGTTCGACTTGAAGTGCGTGACGTACACCGAGTCGAACCGCGCCAGCGTCACCCACAGCCGGATGTCGGATTCGGTGAGCCGGTCGCCGAACAGGTAGCGGCGGGTGGCGAGGCGTTCCTCCAGCCGGTCCAGCGCGTCGAACAGCGCCAGCACCTCGCGCTCGTAGTCCTCTTGCGTGGGCGCGAAACCGCACCGGTAAGGTCCATTGTGGACACGTTCGTACAGGAACTCGTTGAGCTCGTCGATCTCCGGCCGTAACGCCTCCGGGTAGAGGTCGACGTCCTTGGTGGCCCACCGGTCGAACGCGGTGGCCACGTCGGTGCTCATGGTCCGGAAGTCGTTGCTGGCGATGCGCTTCCCGACCTTGTCCCACAGCACGGGCACGGAGAAGTGGCCGTCGTAGCCGGGGTCGGTCGCCGTGTACGCCTCGCTGAGCAGCGCGAACCCGTTCTCCTCGTCCAGCCCGTGCCCGTCGCCCGCGCGGAACGCCCAGCCACGGCCGTCCCGCATCGGGTCGAGCACCGACACCGTGATGACGTCCTCCAGCCCCTTCAACGCCCGCGTGATGGTCACCCGGTGGCAGAACGGGCAGGGTCGGGCCAGGTAGAGGTGGTAGCGCCCCGGCTCGGCCCGGTACCCGCCAGACCCGTCGGCGGTGATCCGGTTCGGGAACGCCGGTCCGGGCCGGGCCGGGCGGCCGGGTTTCGGTTTGGGCGCGTACGGCCCGTAGGTGGCGAAATCGACCGGGCTCGCGGCCCGCAGTCGCGTGGTCATGCCGGTTCCCTTCTCATGGGCAGTGGTACGGCGGACAGCAGCGCTTGTGTGTGCGGGTGCCGGGGTTCGGCGAAAACCTGGTCGGCGGTGCCGTGCTCGACCACCCGTCCCGCTCGGAGCACCACGACCCGGTCGGCCATCTGGCGCACCACGGCCAGGTCGTGGGAGATGAACACGAGGCCCAGCCCCAGCTCGGTCTGGAGCCGGACCAGCAGGCGCAACACCTGTGCCTGCACCGAGACGTCCAGCGACGAGGCGGGTTCGTCGCACACCAGCAGGTCCGGTCCGGTCGCGATGGCGCGGGCGATCGCGACCCGCTGGCACTGCCCGCCGGACAGTTCACCGGGCCGCCGGTCCAGCAGGTCCTCGGGCAGCGCGACCAGGTCTGCCAGTTCCGGCACGCGACCGGGGTCGAGTCCGAAGGCGCGCAACGGTTCCTCGATCAGCCGGGCGGCGGTGTAGCGGGGGTCCAGGCAGGTGAACGGGTCCTGGAAGACGAGCTGCACCCGCCGTCGGAACCGCCGCAGCTCCGCGCCGCGCAACAGGGCCACGTCCTGGCCGTCGAACCGGATGCGGCCTGCGGTGGGGTCGGTGAGCCGGACCAGCAGCCGGGCGACGGTCGACTTGCCCGCGCCGGACTCGCCGACGACGGCCAGCGTCTCGCCGCGCGCGACGGTGAACGACACGTCCGCCACGGCCGTGACCCGCCGGCCCGCCCGGAACCGCGCTCCCGCGAAGACCTTGGTCAAGCCGACCACTTCCACCAGCGGCTCGGCCTCCGGTGGAGCGGGCCGGAGCCGGGTGGGATTGAGACTCGGCGCGTCCGCCACGAGTTGCCGGGTCTGCGGGTGCGCGGGCGACGCCAGCACGTGTTCCGGCGGCCCCTCCTCCACCGTCACGCCGTCCGCCAGCACCACCACGTGTGCCGCACGTTCCGCCGCGATGCCGAGATCGTGCGTGATGAGCACCAGCGCCGTCCCCGAACTCTCGGTCAACGCCGCCAGGTGGTCGAGCACCCGTGCCCGCACGGTCGGGTCCAGCGCGCTCGTCGGCTCGTCCGCGACGATCAGCGCCGGCCCACCCGCCAACGCCGCCGCGATCAGCACCCGCTGCCGCATCCCGCCGGACAGTTCGTGCGGGTACTGCCGGTACCGCGCCTCCGCGTCCGGCAGCCCCGCCGTCTCCAGCAGCGCGACCGCCAGCCGCCGCACGTCACGCCGCCCGGCCAACCCGTGCACCCGCAGCACCTCGGCGACCTGCACACCCACCGGCACCACGGGGTTCAGCGCCGCTGTCGGGTCCTGCGGCACCAGCGAGATCTCCCGCCCGCGCAACGCCCGCATCGACCGCTCCCCCAGCCCGAGCAGCTCCCGCCCGTTGAACCGCACCGAGCCGGCCACCCGGGCCGACGCGGGCAGCAACCCCGTCACCGCGCGCGCCAACGTCGTCTTCCCCGACCCCGAACGCCCGACGACCGCCACCGTCTCCCCGCGCCGGACCGTCAGCCGCGCACCGGCCAACGCACGCACCTCACCACCGGGTACCCGGAAGGACACCCGCAGGTCGGACACCGAAAGCAGGGTCACCGCCGTTCCACCGCCCGGTGCAACGCGGTCACGGCCAACACCGTGCACACCACCATCAGCCCGGGAAACGCCGTCAGCCACCAGGCCGTGCCCACGTAGTCCCGCCCGGACGCGGCCAGGCTGCCCCAGTCGGCGTCCGGCGGACGCGGCCCGAAACCGAGGAAGCTCAACGAGGACGACGACAGCAACGCCACACCCAGCCCCATCAGCGCCAACGTCAGCACCGGCCCGGCCGCGTGCGGGACGATGTGCCGCGCCAGCACGGCGACCGGCCGCACCCCGCTCACCGTCGCCGCCGCGACGAACGGCCGCGCCCGCACGTGCAGCACCTGCGCCCGCACCAACCGCCCGTACGGCGCGACCCCGGCCACCGCCACCGCGACCGCCACGTGCGTCACCGAACTGCCGATGATCCCGATGACGGCCAACGACAACAGCAGCGACGGAAACGCCAGCAGCACGTCCACCGCCCGCATCAGCAACGCGTCCGACCACCCGCCCAGCAGCCCCGACACCAGTCCCACCGACGACCCGACGACCAGCGCCACCGCGGACCCCGCCAACGCGACGAACACCGACGTCCGCGTCCCGTGCACCACCCGGCTGAACAGATCACGCCCCAGTTGGTCGGTACCGAAGAAGTGGTCGAACCCGGGCGGTGCCAACGTCGCCGCCGGGTCGATCCGCGCCGGCTCGTACCCGGCGACCAGACCGGGCACGGCCACGCACACCAGCACGAAACCCAGCACCAGCAACGAAACCACGACCCCCGGCCGCCGCCACACCGCGCTCAGTCCCTGATCCGGTCCGAGGTCACCCTCGGGTCCACGAGCACGTAACACAGGTCCACCACCAGGTTCACCACCACGTACAGCGCGCCGAGCAGCGCCACCACCCCTTGCAGCACCGGGATGTCGTGGCTGGTGATCGCGGTCAGCGTGAGCCGGCCCAGGCCGGGCCGCGCGAACACGGTCTCGGCGATCACCGCCGCCGCGAGCAGGTTCCCGACCGTCGTGCCGATCAACGTGATCGTCGGGATCGCCGCGTTGCGCAACGCGTGCCGCAGCAACACCCGCCACGGCCCCGCGCCCTTCGCCCGTGCCGTCACGATGAACGTCTCCGCGTCCACCGCTGCCAGGCTCGTCCCCAGCACCTGCGCGAGCACCCCCACGGCAGGCAGGGCCAGCGTCACGGCCGGCAGCACCAGCGCCGCGAACCCGGCGTCACCGGTCGCCGGGAACACCGCGAGCCGGAACGAGAACACCTCCATCAGCAGCAACGCCACCCAATACCCGGGCGTGGACATGGAGACCACGGGCAGGCCGTTGCACAACCCACGCAGCCAACCGAACCGCGTCACCCGCCCCAGCAAAGCGATGCCCACACCGAACACCAGCGACAGCACCAAAGCCGCGAAGGCCAGCTCGACACTCGCCGGAGCCACATCGGCGATCGCCGACACCACCGGCTCACCCGTCTGCACCGAACGGCCCAGGTCGCCGCGCACCGCGTCGGCGAGGAACCCGAAGTACTGCTCCGGCAACGGCCGGTCGAGCCCGAGTTCGTGGCGCAGCGCCTGTTCCCGCTCGGGTGTGGGCGGCGGCCCGGCGGCGGACAGCATCGTCTGCACCGGGTCGCCCGGCACCAGCTGCATCATCAGGAACGACAGCGTCAGCACCGCGAACAGCACCGGCACCGCCGACGCCAGCCGGCGGCCCACGAAGGCGGCGCGGCGTGCGGTCAGCGCGACACCCACGCCTCGTGGAACGACGGCAGCCCCTGCGGGTCGAACCCGATGTCGTGCGCGGCCCGGCCGACGCCCAGCAGGTAGGTCGGCTCGTACACCGGGATCGCGGTGGCCAGCTCGATGATCGACCGCTGCACCTTCCCGTAGTTCTCGGCGCGCACGCCCTGGTCCACCGTCGCGGCGGCTTCCTCAAGCAGCTTCGGCACCTCGGGCGCGACCACGGCGGGTGTGCCGCCACGCGGCGCGGTCAGCACGGTGCGCAGCACGTCGCCGTCCGCCCGCACGAAGCTGATGTCGCCCATCTGCCACTCGCCGCGCGCGCTCCGGCCGATCACCTCCGGCGCGGGCAGCGGCACCAGCCTCACGTCCACACCGATCGTCTTGAGCTGCTGCTGCACCGCCTGTGCCAGCAGGTCGCGCTGTTCCCGGGACGGCGTGATGTAGGTCCACTCGAAGCTCAGCGGCCGACCGTCCTTGGCGCGCGTCCCGTCCGCCTGCTTGCGCCAGCCCGCCTCGTCCAGCAGCCGTTCGGCGGCGGCGGAGTCGAACTGGGCGTCGGCCAGCACAGGCGTGTGACCGGGCGTGGCGCTGGTCAGCACGCTCTTGGCGCGCGGGTACTTGCCCTGGTAGAGGGTGTTGACCAGCTGTTCGGTGTCCACGGCCTTCGCGATCGCCTGGCGCACCTTCACGTCGTTCAGCGGCTCGCGGTTGCCGTTGAGGTTCAGCGAATAGGCGATGCCGGGCTGGGCCTTGGCGGACACGTCGAACCCGGCGTCCCGCAGGCTGTCCGACTCCTTGGGCGGCACGTTGGCGATCGCGTCCACCTGCCCGGTGCGCAGACTGCCCATCCGCACGCCGTTCTCCGGCACGATGTTGATGGTGACCTTGTCCAGGTAGGCCGCGCCCCGGTGCTTGGCGGTCTCCGGGCCCCAGGAGTACTCGGCGCGCTTCTCCAGCGCGATGCTCTGCTGCGCGGTGCGCTCACCGACCAGGAACGGCCCGCTGCCCACCGGTTTGCGGCACGACGCCTCCGGGCCGGCGGTGAACGTCGCGGGCGACTCGATGCCCAGGAACGGTGTGCTCACCGCCTGCGGGAAGGACGCGTTGGGCTTGTTGAACCGGACCGTCACCGTGCGCGGGTCGTCCACCGTCGCGCCCGCGTAGTCGGTCAGCAGGCTCACCGCGAGCAGCGATTTGGTGGCCGGGTTGACGATCCGGTCGAAGTTGGCCTTCACGGCGGCGGCGTCGACGGGCGTGCCGTCGCTGAACGTCACGCCGGAGCGAAGGGTGAACGTGAAGGCGGTGGCGTCCGGCGTGGCGGTCCACTTCTCGGCCAGCCACGGCGTCAGCTCCGCGCCGCCCGGCTCCTGCGCGACCAGCGAGTCCACCACGCTCCGGCTCACCAGCTGGGAGGCCAGCGTGGGCGACTGGTGCGGGTCCAGACAGCCCGGGTCGGTGTCGGTGGCGAACGTCAGCGTGCCACCCGTTCTGGGTTCGGTCTGCGGGGCGGCCGGCTCGACGCCGGCGCTGCACCCGGCACTGCCACCGACCGCCACCGCCAACGCAGTGGCCAGGACGGTTCGTGTTCCGGTCATCGGCTCCCCTATGAGTGTGCGGCCCACCCTTCCGAAGGTTTCCGTCCAGAAGGGAGCCTTCCTCCACACCATCACCCGATCGGGGTGATACCCGGAGTCACAGCAACGCCTCCTCCTCCGGTGTCAGCGGCGGCCGGTCGGCGGACCGTCCACGTGCCACGATCACCCGCCGGACCACGTCCGGCCACATCAAGCGGGACAGCGGCGCGCTGAGCGTGTAGGCGTCGAGCAGCGCGGCCGTCACCTCCGTCCGGACGGACGCCGCCGCGCCCACCCGATCGGCGTACCAGGCCCCGATCCGGTCGGGTAGTCGACGTGGCGGGGCGATCGTCCCTTCGTACCGGTTGTCCTGTCCGGTGGCGAGTGTCCACGCAGCGGTGCCGGCCCGGCCGACCGCCCGCTGCACCGACCGGGACAGTCCAGGGTCGAGCCCGTGCCGGCGCAGCCCGTCCCGCAGCGCGAGGGCGTGCAGCGCTCCTACCGTCATGCCGTGACCGTACAGCGGGTTGTAGGTGCTCACCGCATCACCGAGCACGACGAAACCCCTGGGCCACAACGACATCCGGTCGTACTGCCGGAGCCTCCCGGAAGGTGTGCCGTAGCCGCGCGCCGGGCCGAGCGGTTCGGCGGACGCGATCAGGTCGGCGATCAGCCGGTGCCGGAGCCCGCCGGCGAACGCCGCAAAGCCTGCTGCCCCAACCGGAGGCACGTGCCCGCGCATTCCGGCGAGACTCACGATCCACCGGTCGCCTTCCACCGGCAGCACCACACCACCGTGCCCGGCGTACGGCGGCTCCGGCTGCACGCACACGGCGGGGAACGCGCCGACGAACCGCGAGTCCGGCCGGTAAAGCCTGGTGGCGTACCGGATGCCCGCGTCGACCACCACCTCCGGCACCGGGGGCAGCCCGAGGTCCGCCAGCCACCGGCCGGCCTTGGACGAGGCTCCGGTCGCATCCACCACGAGGTCTGCTTCCACCGTCCGCACCTCGCCACTGGCCCGATCCCGCACGACGACCGCGCGCACCGCGTCCCGACCGCCCCGGAGCCCGATCGCCTCGGTGCCCTCCAGCACGGTGGCCCGGACCGCCGCCCGCAGCACCGATTCCAACAGCGGACGGGTCATGCTCACCAGGAACCGGTCATGCCGGAAGCGCGGCATCCAGCCGAACCGCGTGCAGGTCACGATGTCCTGCGGTATCCCGATCCGGTGCGCGCCGGCCGCCGACAGCGCGTCGCCCGCACCGGGGACCAGTTCGTCCACCGCCTGGAATCCCCGTGCCGGCAACAGGTGTGCGTGCCGTGCCTGCGGCGCGCCCCGACGCGGCCCGTCGAACCGGTCCCGCTCCACGACCGTCACCGCGTCCAACGTCCCGCCGAGCGCGGCAGCGGCCAGGAACCCCACCACGCCACCGCCCAGCACGACGCCGTGCGTGGCCATCAGAACTTCCGCCACGGGTTGACGCCTTCGGCCCGGAACTGCCGGTACAGCAACACGATGTACACCACGTCGAGCACCAGTTCGGCGGCGATCATCTGGTGCAACAGCCACCGGTTCGGGTACCAGGCGATCAGCCCGACCGCGCCCGACGCGTCGACCACGGTCTTGAGCAGCGCCAGGTACATCGTCTGGCCCACCGTGGAACGCCGGGTCCGCAGCATCACGATGAACAGCGCTTCCATCAGCACCACCACGAACACCGTGGTGTAAGCGCCCACCCGGTCGTCGAACTCGCGGGTGGCCAGGATCATGAACGACAGCGCGAACGCCGACCAGCCGGCCACCATCCAGCCGAACGCCGGGCGGGACAGGCCGGGGAAGTCCTGGCGGCCGTACCGCAGCGCCTGCCACAGCAGCACCAGGTTGAGCGGGATCCAGAAGTACAGGATCACCCGCAGCCCGGGGTGGACGACCACGTAGGTCAGTTCCCACGACACGTTGGCGCACACGGCGAACACCGGCAGCGTCGACCGCCGGTCCAGGAACCCGCGCCGGATCGCCAGGCCGTAGGCGAGGAACGTGCACACGCCGACCACCGCGAACGCCGTGCCGGGCAACACTTCCGGCACGTCCGCAGGCGGGTCGACCACTGGGGGGTGGTTCACACCGCCCCCAACCGACGACGTCGGAACGCGTCCAGCACCTGCACCCCGGCGGCCGGTACCGCGTACAGGACGAACAGCACGACGCACATCCGGACGGACCAGGTGAAGCCGTGCCGGGCCGCGGCGGCGACGACGAACCCCACCACCGCCACCACACCCGTCGAGGCGGCGTGCGCCGTGGCCAGGTGCGCCGTCGAAGTGGCCTTCTCCGCCGCGTCCGGCGACGGCGGCTCACGCAGCAGCCTGCGGCTCAGCACCACCGCGCCGGGCACCGTCAACGCCAACCCGACACCAACGGCGACCGGCAGCACGCCGGCCGCCGTGGCCACCAGCACGATCCCGTACGCCACGACGTGCAGGCCGGCGAACAGCAACGCGGTCCGCCGCGCCCCCAACGTGTTGGGCAGCGTGTGCTTGCCGACCGCCAGGTCCGAGTCACGGTCGCAGAAGTTCATCACCGTCATCCGCGCGGTCATCACCAGCAGCAGCGGCACGCACACCGCGACCAGCTGCGGCGGGAACGTGCCGGTGAGCGCGAAGCACATCAGGAACGGGCAGCACACCGTCAGCGACGCCGCCGTGGTGACCTCGCCGAACGCCCGGTAGTTCAGCCGGACCGGTGGCGCGGTGTAGAACCAGGCCAGCGCGATCGAACCCACGGCGATGAGCCGTTGCCCCGTGGTCGGCATCAGCACCGTCAACCCCAGCACCACGAACAGCAGCACGAACGCCGCCGACAGGCTCACCTCCGGCCGCAGCGCGCCCCGCACCAGCACCTGGCTGCCGCCCGTCCACCGGTTCGGCGTGGCGTGCGCGCGGTCGGCTGGGAGGTCGAAGTACTCGTTGCAGTAGTGGGTCATCAGGTGCGTGAGCACCACCGTGGCCTGCACCAGCAGCCACGTCCCGAACGCGAACCGGCACCCGGCGAACGTGGCCACGGCGACGCCGAGCGTCACGGTCAACTGGCTCTCCACCAGGAACCGCAGTCTGCTCAGCCGGACGAACGCGGCGATCCGCTCACCCATCCGGCACGCTCCCGTTGTGCCAGGGCTCGTCCGGCGCGAACAGCCGCGCGTCGGTGTCCCGTTCGAACGGCAGACCCGGCGGCAGGTTGATCAGCTCCAGTTGCATACCCCACGGCGTGGTGAAGTAGACCCAGCGGTCGCCCGCGATCGGACCGTCCTCGATCGTCTCGGGAGCACCGAGGACCGTCACGCCGGGCTGCCGCTCCAGGTAGGCGACGGCGGCGTCCACGTCGGCCACGTGGATCGCCAGGTGGTGCCCGCCCCAGTCGCTGTTGCGCGGCAGCTCCTGCCGCTGGTCGGGCGCGGTGTACTCGAACAGCTCCAGGTTCGTCACCGGGCCCAGCCGCAGCATCGCGATCCGCGTGGACGCCTTCGGGTGCACGCCGAGCTTGCGCGCCATCCAGTCGCCGTCCGGGTCCTCCACCGGGCCCATCCGGTACACCACCCGCGCGCCGAGCACGTCGGTGAAGAAGCGCACCGCCTGCTCCAGGTCCGGCACCGTGTAGGCGACGTGGTGCACCGCCTGCGCGCCCGGAATGCCCATCTCAGATCCGTCCCGCGTAAGCCTGGTTGGGTATCGCGCCCATCAGCGCCAGGCCGCCGTCCATGTGCAGCGTCGAGCCGGTGATGTAGGCCGCCGCGTCGTCGGCCAGGTGGGCGATCAGCGCGGCGACCTCGGTGGCCCGACCGGGCCGGCCGACCGGGATCATCGGCCGGGCGATGTCGCCCGCGTCCACGCCCTCGGGGACGCCGTTCATCGGGGTGGCGGTCTCGCCGGGTGCGACCGCGTTGACGGTGATGCCGTGCGGCGCGAGTTCCAGCGCCATCACCCGGGTCAGCATGAGCAGGCCGCCTTTGGCCGCGCAGTAGGCGGAACCGCCGTCGATGGGGATGAGCTCGTGCACCGACGTGACGTTCACGATCCGGCCGCCCGTGCCCTGCTCCACCATCCGGCGCGCCACGGCCTGGGCGCACGCGAACGGCCCGGTGAGGTCGACCGCGAGCAGCCGCCGCCAGTCGGCCAGCGTCTCGTCCAGGAACCTCGCCCGCCGGTTGACGCCCGCGTTGTTGACGAACACGTCCACCCCGCCCAGGTCGCCGGCGGCCCGGTCGACCGCGTCGGCGGCCTGCTCGGGTTCGGTGTGGTCGAGGCGGAACACGACGGTCCGGCCGCCCGCCGCCTCGACCACCGCCGCCGTACGCCGGGCACCGTCCACATCGGACCGGTAGCCGATGGCCAGGTCGTGGTTGCGTTGCGCCAGGAGGATCGCGGTGGCCCGGCCGATCCCGGAGCTGGCACCGGTCACCAGCGCGCTGCGTCGGGCCATCAGCGTCCGCCTCCCACGAGTTCGTAGCCGGCCTGTTCGAGGCTGCCCGCGCCCAGGTAGCCGTAGAGGGCGGTGGTGACGGTGTCGGGGTCGGTGCGGAACCCGTGCGGTTCGCCCGCCGGCACGTGCACCAGGCCGCCGGGGTCCAGCCGCAGCGGACCGTTCGCGGTGAGGTGGTGCCCGCCGCCGCGCAGCACCAGGAAGAACTCGTCGGCGTTCGGGTGCCGGTGCAGGTCGTGCCGGCCGCCGGGCTCGAACGTGGAGGTCGCGACGACGATGCCCCGGGTGCCGAGGGTGTCGCCGCTCGCGAGCCACCGGACGTGCATGTCGGCGAACCCGCCTTCGACGTCGAGGAACCGGTCCGCGGTGCGCCCGGCCGGCGCGTACCGCCAGGCCACTCCCCCGTTCCCGGTGGCCGGGTATCGGCTGCGCAGCACCAGCAGCCGGGCGGTGCCGAGGAACCGGCACGGCCCGTAGACGCCGTCGCCCACCCGCAGCGTCCCGCCCTGCCAGACCACCGCGCCGGCCACCACGACCACCGCCGACTCGACGTCCGGCCGGTGCGCGTAGTCGCCCGCTCCGCACACCGCGAGGCTGCCCAGGTCGGTCTCCACCGACGTGTCCACCCGCGTGGTCACCACTCCGCCTCGATGATCACCTTGGGCGGGCCGGACCGCCCGTGCGCCATCAGTTCGAACGCCCGCTCCGGCGTCCGGGCCGGCACGACCGCCGCCACCAGCGACTCGCCGTCGAGCACACCGCCGGCGAACATCCGGACGGCCGCCGGGTAGTGGTCGATCCCGTGCCGGATGCCGTGCACGGTGATGCCGCGCAACGCCAGGTTCCCCGGCACCACACCGGGTTCGGGCTCGTCGGACACGCCGACCAACGCGATCCGCCCGCCTTTCGCCGCCAGCCGCAGCGCCGTCGCGAACCCGCCCACCCCGCCGGACGCCTCCACCACCAGCGAGAACTCGCCCGGCGGCGCGTCGGGCACCAGGCACGCGGTGGCGTGCCCGGCGGCCAGGGCCACGCCGGCGGGGTCGATCCCGACCGCCGTCACGTGCCCCGCCCACCGCGCGGCGAGCCGCACCGCGAGCAGCCCGATCGTGCCGGTGCCGACCACGGCCACCCGGTCGCCCGGGCCGCACCCGGTGCGGGTGAACGCCTCCACGACGGTCACCGCCGGTTCCACCAGGACCGCCCACGGCACGGTGAGTGCGTCCGGCAGCCTGGTCAGGGCGTGGGCGGGGATCCGGATGTACTCGGCGGCTGCGCCCTGCTGCCCGTACAGGCCGACCTCGGTCATCCGGGTGCAGAGCTGTCGTTGGTCGTGGCGGCAGGCGGCGCACCGGCCACAGGTCACCATCGTGTGGCCGATCACCGGGTCGCCGGGCGCGAAACCGGAGGCGTCTGCGGCGACCACCTCGCCCCACCACTCGTGGCCGAACACGTGCGGGTAGGAGGCACGGCCGTCGCGCAGGTAGGAGGCCGTGCCGCGGCACAGTTCGAGGTCCGTGCCGCACAGGCCGACGTACCGGGTGCGCACGAGGACGTGGCCGCGCCGCCGTCGTGGGATCGGCAGGACACCGCGTTCGACCCGGTCCGGTCCGGTGATCAGCACCGCAGCCATCGTGCCCTGGGGCCACTCGCCGACCGGGGAGTCCGCGTGCCGGGGTGCCGTCACGACGCCACCGGCACTCTCGGCGGCAACGCCCGGGAGACGTCCGCGGACAGTACGGCGACCCAGAGGAACTCCAGCCCGTGCGGGCCCGCGTCCAGGCGTGCACCGCCTACCGGCACGAGCACCACGTCGCCGGGCCGCAGTTCCCGCCCGTCCAGGGTTCCGCCGCCGCGCAGCACCGGCCACGCCGACTCGACGCCTTCGGTGCCCGAGGGCGCGAACGGGACGTTCGGCGGGAGCCGCACCAGATCCACCGCTTCGCACTCGCTGTGCAGCATCCCGCGCCGGGCCAGGCACCGCCACGACACCTCGCCGCCCGGCACGGACGTCCGGGAAGGTGCGGCGGGCGTCGTCACGATCACCGCGCGCCCACTTCCAACTCCACCAGGAAGTACTCCAGCCCGACCGGGCCCGCGACGACCCGCAGCCGGGTCCCGAGCGGCGCGGTCACCGACACGCCCTCCCACAACACGACCTCGGTGTCCGACGTGGTGGCCGCGCCGGTGCCGGCGAGCACGAAGAAGCTGAACTCGACCCCGTCCGCCGCCAGGTCCACGCCCTCGCCGGCCGCCAGCCGCACCCGCCGGAGCGCGCTCAACGGGCCGGTGAGCACCGTGCGCGGATCGATCTCGCCGGGCTCGCCCAGGTGGAACACGCCCGCGTTCACCGCACCGCCCCACCGCGCAGCACCGCCGCCGTCGCCGGGCCCGACACCTCGATCACCAGCCAGGTCACCCCGTCCGCACCGAGCGCCCGCAACCCGTGCCTCGTCCCCAGCCCGGTCAGCACCACGTCACCCGGCCCGACCTCCGTGGCGACCCCGTCGAGCAGGATCTCCCCGCGCCCGGACAGGATGAAGTAGACCTCCTCCGTCCGGGTGTGCACGTGCTCCCCGCTGACCCCGCCGGCCGGGATGCGCGCCCACTCGACGGCCTCCCAGTCACCGTGCAGCCACGTCCGCCGCGCGAAGCACTTCCACTCGGACGCACCCGCCGCACCGTGCACGTCCCGCACCGCCGAAGCCGACGCCGTGTCCCCGACGATCAGCCCGCTCACCGCAGTTCCCCGAGTTCCTTCGCGGCGACCGCCAGCTCACCCTCGCCGACGTCGTCGAAGAACCGCGCCGAGCCGATTCCGGTGGGCAGCGGCAGCCGCAGTCGCCCGCCCCGGTGCCGGGTGGTGGTCGCCAGACCTTCGCGCAACACGGCCGGGCAGAGCAGTTCGTGGGTCAACGGCAGACCGACGCCGCGCAGGACCTCCAGGACCCGATCGCGGTCGACGGGTTCGAGCAGCCCGCGTCGGGCCGCGACGACCGTCGACAATGCCATGTCGATCGCGACCGCCTCACCGTGCAGCAAACCGGGCAGCGCTTTCATCTCCAGCACCGGGCTGATCGAGTGGCCGAAATCCACGAGTCGCTCCAGCCGGTGTTCCCACAGATTGTCCCGCAGTTCGCCGAGCATTCCATCCACCGCTCGGTCCAGTACTTCCACCGCACGGTCCACTACGCTCGACCCCCCGCGCTGGAACCGTTCCGCCACCAGGTCCGAACCGTGTGCGGCAATCAGTTCGAACAGTTCCCGGTCCCGCACCAGCGCGATCTTCAGGATCTCCGCGAGGCCGTTGGCGAGGTGCCTGCGGTCCAGCGTGGCGAGCAGCCGCCGGTCGAGCAGCGTCGCGACCGGCGGGTGGTAGGCGCCGAACAGGTTCTTCTGCCCGCCGTGGTTCACCCCGGTCTTCGCGCCGATGCCGGCGTCCACCAGCGCGATCAGCGTGGTCGGCACCCGCAGGTACGGCGTGCCGCGCCGGTAGAGGCTCGCCGCGAGGCCCACGACGTCGAGCAGCACACCGCCGCCGACGGCGATGATCGGCTGGTGGCGGTCGATGCCGTACGCGCCGATCGCGTCCGCGACCAGGCCGACGGTCTCCATCGTCTTGCGCGCCTCGGACACCGGCAGCACCAGCGGGTCGGACGCGATCCCGTGGTGGTCGAGGTAGGTCCGGAGCCGCTCGCCGTGGTGGCGGTCCACGTTCGCGTCGACCGCGACGAACCGGCGGGTGGTCGCGGGGTACGCGGTCGCGGAGACGTCGGACAGCACCGGGTTCGCGGGGTCGAGGACGTCGTCCACGAGCATGACGTCGTACTGCACCGCGATCTCGGCGGAAATTGTCCAGCCGGAAAGACGACGTCCATGGTTCACCAGCAATCCGCGCCCCACATCGCCGCTTTGCTCCCTTTCGTCAGGTGTGCGCCGAGTGTATCGAGCAAGGTAAACGGGCAATACGTCCGAAAGAGTGACGGCCGATCGACAACCCCTTACCTCCGCCCATCACAGTTCACTCCGAACGGCCCCGAAAAGGTATTCCGATGAATTATCCGGCGAATTTCCAAGGCCATTCCCGATGCCCCTCCGGCATCCCTGTGAACCGGTTTACGCCGAATCGGACCGGCCATCACCCCACATCGGGCACCGAGCTCGACACCCGGAACACCCGGGGCCGCCGGAGAACCGCGCGGCGGACAGTCCGCGCACGACACGGCCGGTCCGGTGGCCCCGGCGGAGTTGTTCAGCGGCTTGTAAGGGGATGGTGCGAAGCTGGTACGGCCGGAAGTTCGAAGGACTTCCAAAGGCGGACCGAGACGTCGTCAGGAGACACGCCACCACCCGGAAAGGTCCGATCAGGGGGGCTGCCGGGGTCGGATTTTTCACGGCGTGCCGCTTGGCGGTGGCGGTCGCAGCAGGGGGGACGTCACCGGCCATGACACCGGTCCGGGGATGTCTGAGCTGCGACCGCCGATCCGTCCGCCGCACACCACCAGCCACGACCACGACCACTCCGTCACCCGTCCAGGGCAGCACCGACCACTCCGAGGCACCAACCGGGCCGCGCTCGGGGTCACTGTCCTCGTCCGTCCACATGGGACGGTCGACCGGTCGCCATGCGGCGTGTCCTCGGGGAGGGGTCCGGTCCGCGTTCCGATT
>CBHFOL010000181.1:0-16032 GCA_965995405.1 uncultured Saccharothrix sp. | reverse complement strand
TGGTCGCGCGAGAGATCGCCAAGATGCGTCCTTCCAGGGACAGGTAGCTGGCTAGCAGCGGACTAGCACGGCTGTCAAGGGTGCGGCGATGCCCGGCAATCCAGCTCTCGGCGAAGGGCAAACGGAAAGAGGGCAGCGCAAAGGGGCAGTCTAGCCACGCGCATGCCAACTGTCGAGAGGCACCCGGAAGGACCTTTCTCGTCGTCACCGACAGAGTGACCCCGCCGACGCCCACAGTCAAGATGCCACGCGCTGATCACCCTCGTGGCGCAAGCCGCGTTCACTCGGCGTCACCGCTCTGACCTGCGAAATTACACCGTTGTGGGGCGGGGTGAACTGTTGGCGGGCGTTGGGCGGCCTGCGGTGGGCCGATACGATTCCGTTCAGTTACCGCCCAAAAAGTGTGGCGCAGATCACTGTGGACAGTGGTTGCGACAAGCGCTCCGAGCCGGTCCGGAACCCCAGCCCCAGGGCCGCCCAGGTGCGGAAAGGCCGGGCCGGCCGGGCGACGACGGTGTGTTGTCACGCCGACACCCTCAGTGGCCACGGTCTCGGCCACGGTTCCCGCGGGTGCCCTGCCGGGCCGCTGTCCCGACAGGGCGCGGTTGATCGTTTCGCACCCTCGACCACATCAAAGCAGAGGGGTACGACAATTCCACGAACCCGAACCCGTCCGTGTCAGCCACTCGTCCTGCCACCGCCCGTCCGGGTGGAGGTCGGCCCGGGTGGTGGGGCCCCACGGCTGCGAGGCCCCACCGGGTTCCGTGCGGGAGTCGGTGTGTCCGCCCCCTTGCGGGACGGGACCGCCCGAACGCCACCCCCTTGGTACCGGGCGTTCGGACGGTGGTCGTCGGAGTGCACCCCGTCCCGCCGCGCCCACCACCCTGCTCCGCTGATCGGGCGAAAACCTGCGGGAAACCTGCAACCCTGAGGACGCTTGCCAAGCCGGTGCCGGGGGATCGCCGAGGGGATGTCCGCGATGGCGGTGGAGTTCCGCGTGTTGGGTCCGGTGGAGGCGTGGGTCGCCGGTCGGCCCGTCGACCTGGGCCACGCCCGGCAGCAGTGCGTGCTGGTCGTGCTGCTGGTCGAGGCGAACCGGTGCCTGTCGCCCGACCAGCTGCTCGACCGGGCGTGGGGCGACCAGGTCCCGCGCGGCGGCCGGGCCACGCTCTACGGCTACCTGTCCCGCCTGCGCCGGGCTTTGCGTGCGTCCGACGAGGTCGACCTGGTGCACCGGTCCGGGGGATACGAGCTGGTCGTGGACGAGAACGCGGTGGACCTGCACCGGTTCCGCCGCCTGGTCGCCGACGCCCGCGCCGCCGACGACGACCGCGCGCCGGACCTGTTCG
Organism: uncultured Saccharothrix sp.; assembly: GCA_965995405.1. Classification (GTDB taxonomy): domain Bacteria; phylum Actinomycetota; class Actinomycetes; order Mycobacteriales; family Pseudonocardiaceae; genus Actinosynnema. The sequence continues at coordinate 14,683 of CBHFOL010000181.1, read as the reverse complement.
CGGAGGCGTTGGGGCTGTGGCGGGGCGAGCCGTGCGCCGGCCTGGACACCCCGTGGATCACCACCGTCCGCGACGACCTGGAGCGGCAGCGGTTCGCCGCCGACGTGGACCGCGCCGACCTGCTGCTGCGCACCGGACGGCACACCGGGCTGATCACCGACCTGACCGCCCTGGCCGCCGCGCACCCGTTGGACGAGCGGGTGGCCGGACAGTTCCTGCTCGCGCTCTACCGCAGCGGTCGCCAGGCCGACGCCCTGAACCACTACGAGCAGTTGCGCACCCGGCTGGCCGAGGATCTCGGCACCGACCCCGGCCGCCCGCTCCAACAGCTCCACCAGCGGATCCTCACCGCCGACCCCGCCCTGGCCGACCCCACGGCCGGAGCGGACAGGGCACCGTCGGTGCCCCGCCAACTGCCGGCCGCGCCCAGGCTCTTCACCGGCCGCGTCCCCGAGTTGGCCGAACTGGACCGGACCCTGACCACCGCGGCCGGCTTCACCGCCGCCCCGGACGGCGGGTCCGGGGCGGCCTCTCCCGCCGGGCCGGCGACGGTGGTGATCTCGGCGATCGGCGGTGCGGGCGGGATCGGCAAGACCTGGCTCGCCCTGACCTGGGCGAACCGGTGGGTGGAGCGGTTCCCGGACGGGCAGTTGTTCGTGGACCTGCGGGGCTTCAGCCCGGCCGGGAAACCGATGGCCCCCGGTGAGGCGGTGCGCTGGTTCCTCGACGCGCTCGGGGTGGACCCCGCCCGCCTGCCGCCCGATCCGGACGCGCGGGCCGCGCTGTACCGGAGCCTGGTCGCCGACCGGCGGATGCTGATCGTGCTGGACAACGCCGCCACGGTCGAGCAGGTCGCGCCGCTGCTGCCCGGCACCGCCTCCTGCACCGTGCTGGTGACCAGTCGCAACCGGCTGCCGGGCCTGGTCGCCCGCCACGGTGCCCGCCCACTGCACCTCGACGTCCTCGCCGACACCGAATCCCGTGCCCTGCTGGAGGCGGCCCTGGGCGCGGCACGCGTGGCGGCCGACGAGCCGGCCGTGACGGAGCTGGTCGGGCTGTGCGGCGGGTTCCCGCTGGCGCTGGGGGTGATCGCCGCCCGCGCCGCCGCCGAACCCCGAATCCCGCTGGCGGACACCGTCACCGAACTGCGCGAGTTCGGCCTGGCCGCGCTGGACTCCGACGACCCGACCACGAGCCTGCCCGCCGTGCTGTCCTGGTCCCTGCGGCGACTCACCGAGCGGCAACGCACCGTGTTCGCACTGCTGGGCATCGCACCCGGCTCCGACACCGGCCTGCCCGCCGCCGCCAACCTGACCGGCTTACCCGAGCGGGAGGCACACGCCGTGCTGCGCACGCTGGTCGACGCCTCCCTGCTCGACCGCACACCCGGCGGTCGCTACGCCATGCACGACCTCGTCCGCGCCTACGCCGTCACCTACGCCGACAACCTGCCCGAACCGGCACACCAGGCCGCACTGGGGCGGGTGCTCGACTTCTACCTGCACACCGCCCACACGGCCAACCGCCTCATCGCCCCGCACTCCGCGCTGATCCAACCGGAGCCGCCCGCGCCCGGCGTGCGACCGCACCCGCTGCCCGACCAGCCGGCCGCGATGGCCTGGCTGGACACCGAACACCCCAACCTGCTCGCCGCCCAGCACGCCGCCGCCACCCGCGACCGACACCGCACCGCCTGGCACCTCGCGTGGGCGCTGGTCGTCTTCCACCAGAGCCGGGGACACCTCCCCGACAACCTGACCGTGTGGCAGACCGCGCTCCGGGCCACCACCCACCTGACCGACCCCACCACCCGCATCCACACCCACCGACACGTCGGCCACGCCTACGCCATGCTGGGCCGATACGACGAGGCCATCGGACACCTGAACCAGGCGCTCACCCTGGCCGAGCACCACCACGACACCCTCCAGCAGGCCGCCGGCCACCACGCCCTCGCGGAGGCGTGGGGCCGGCGAGGGGACGACCAGAAGGCCCTGGACCACGCCCGGCACTCCCTGGACCTGCACCGCGCCCTCGACAACCCGGCCTGGGAAGCCGACGCGCTCAACCTGGTGGGATGGTGCGCCGCCCGCGTGGGCGAGCACGACACCGCCCGCCGCCACTGCCGCGAAGCCCTCACCCTGCACCGGCACAACGGCGACCGCGAAGGCGAGGCGGCCACCCTGGACAGCCTGGGCTACATCGACCACCACACCGGACACCACCACCAGGCCATCGACCACTACCACCAGGCCCTCGCCCTGCGCCGCACCCTCGGCCACACCTACGGCGTCGCCGACATCCTGGACAACCTCGGCCACCCGCACGCCGCCCTCGGACAGCACGACCAGGCCCGCGCCGTGTGGCGGGAAGCTCTGGAGCTCTACCGGGAACAAGGCCGCGACACCGACGCCGAACGCGTCCGGCAGCAGCTCGACGGCTCATGACCCGGACCGCGACGGCTACGGGTGCGTGCCGGTCAGCTGCACTTGGCGACGGCGGCGGACTGGTCGCCGGACTGGCCGAACATCTCCATGTTGTCGACCTTCCACCGGCCGTCGGACTTCCGCGCGCTCGCCCGCATCATCGCGATGCCGCCGCCGCTCTGGTTGTCCGTGGTGCGGGTGGTGACCTGGTCCAGGAACAGCAGCACGGTGGCGTGGTCGCCGTCGAGGCTGGTCACGCCGCTGGACACGGCCTTGACCGTGACCACCAGCTTCTGCTCCGGCGCGAGCGTCTTCACCGGGCCGAAGATCGCGTTGTACTGGCACTGCGCCTTGCCGACCAGCAGCTCGTTGGCCGCCTTCTCGGTCGCCGCCACGTCGGCGAAGTTGTACGAGAACGCCTTCTCGACGGCCTCGCGCACCTGGCCGGACACCTCGGTGGTCCCCGCGCTGTCCACCAGGGCCTCGTTGTACTTCACCTCGGCGATCCGGCTGTGGAACCACACCCCGAGGGCGAGCAGGGCGACCGCCAGCGCGACCAACCCGATCGGCAGCCACCGACCGGCGGCCGTTGAACCGGCGGACTCCACGTCGGCAGTCTTCGGGCCGGCGGGCTTCGGGTCCGCGAGCACGCTCGTGGCCACGGGCTCCCCCGCCCGCTTCCGCCGACCGGTCGGCTTCACGTCGGCCAGGGCGTTCGCGGGCCGCCGAGCCGGCTTGACGTCGGTCCGGACGTCCTCCGGCTCCGGCTTTGCCTCGATCCGCGCGGTGTCGGCCGCCTCAAGGTCGACCGGCTCCGGGGTGTCGGCCACGTCCTCCACGAACGGCGGCGGCACGACCGACTCGGCCGGCTCCCCAGCCGGGTGGTCGGCACGTTTGCGCAGGCCGGCGACCCGGGGGCGGCCGGTCGGGGTGGACGGGACGGGGCGGCGGCGGGTCGGGGGCACGGTTCGTCCTCTCACGCGCCGCCGGCCGCGACCGGCCCCAGCGCGCTGAGCTTCCAGCCCGCGTCGGTGCGGGTCAGGTCGGTTTGGTAGCGGTTGACCTTCTTGACCGACTGGCCCCCGTCGGGGGTGACCGTGGTCTCCACCACGGCGATCAGGTGCGCCTTGCCCGCCCTGGCGTCCAGGTCGGTGACGGACGCGTCCAGCACCCGGCTCACCGTCACGGTCTTCGCATCGGCGATCTGCCTGCCCCGGGTCTCCCGACCCGACTCGATCTCGGTGCGCAGCTCGCCCGTGGACGAGTCCAGCCAGCGGTTCAGGTCCTCGTCCACCTTCCGGTAGTCCAGGGTGGTGAAGTTGACGATGCCGACCTGGCCGACCCGCAGCACCTCGTCACGCTCCCGGGCGAACGACGCCGACGCGTCGGACTCGGCGCTCCACCAGCTCACGCCGGCCCAGGCCGCGTAGCCGGCCGCCACGAGCGCCAGCACGGCGGCGATGGTCAGGAAGAAAGGTCGCACGGTGTGCCTCCCGCCTCAGCCCGGCAGTCCGAGCAGCTGGCCCAGGCTGGTCAGGACCGGCGCTTCGGTCTGCCGACCGGCGGTTTCCCGCCCGGGTTGGGACGTCTCGCCGCCGATGGGCGTCGTGGGTGTGCCGCCGTACGGCGCGTTCTGCGCGCCCCGGACGGCGGTGACGCTGCCCCTGGCCAGCGCGCAGTACGCCCCGGTGTTCAGCGGCGCGGCCGTGGTGTCGGTGCCCTGGCGGATCCGGGTGCCCTCGTAGCCGACGGTGCACGGCGGCGGGTCGAAGACGTTCACCGCCAGGCCGAAGTGCGCCCCGGTGCCGTCGCCCTTCGCCACGCTGAAGCCGCCGCCCACGGCGATGGGGTAGGTCACGGCGATCTGCTCCAGCCCGTCCAGCCTGGTCACCAGGATGTTGCCGGTGGTCAGCAGGTTCGCCATGACCACACCCAGGTTGGGCCCGGTCTCGCGGAGCAGCGCGGACACCTGTTCCGCCGCCTGCGGCGAGACGCCGATCAGCCGGCGCAGGTCGCCGTCGGAGTTCTTGAGCTGCTCGGCCAGCGCCTTGAGGTCGGCGCTGAACGAGCGGATGGCGCTGCCCTGCGCGGCCTGCGTGTTGAGCACCACGAGCCCGTCGTTCAGCAGCGCCTTGGTCTGCGGCAGGTGCTGGGTGGCGGCCTGGGTGAACGCCCGGGTGTTGTCCAGCAGCACCTGGAGGTCGGGTCCGGTGCCGTTGAACGCCCGGTCCAGCTCGTCCACGACGGTGCGCAGCGAGTCGGCGGGCACGGACTTGGCGAACCCGTCCAGGTTGGTCAGCAGGCCGTCCACCGGCGGCGGGGTCCGGGTCGACGTCTTCGGGATGACCGCGCCGGCTTCCAGGTACGGGCCGTCCTCGGTGCGCGGTCGCAGGTCCACGAACTGCTCGCCGACCGCCGACCGGTTCGCGACCACGGCCTCCAGGTCGACCGGGATGCGCGGCGCGCCGGAGTCGATGTCCAGGTCGACGTCCAGGCCGTCGGCGGTGAGCCGCATCTGCCCGACCCGGCCGACCGTGACGCCCCGGTAGGTGACCTCGGCGTTGGTGAACACGCCGCCGGAGTCGGCGAGCCGCATGGTCACCACGTAGCCGGACGAGCCGACGTACCGGCCCAGCCCCGCGTAGCGCGCGCCCACGTAGCTGACGCCGACCAGCGCGATCAGCACGAACACGCCGATCTTGACCTTGATGCTGCCGGGGATCACCGGCGACCACCTCCCAGCAGTCCGCCGAGCAGGTTGCCCAGTCCGGTGTTTCCGGCACCGACGCCGGGCAGCGGCAGGTTGGGCAGCGGGAGCGGCAGGGACGGCGCGTTGCCGTCGATGCCGGGCAGCGCGGGCAGCGGGCTCTGCCGGGCGCGGCCCAGGTTGTCCACGATGGTGCCCAGGTTCAGGTCCAGGTCGACGTACAGGTTGGTGTAGTCGCCCTTGATGCCGTCGACCGACGAGTCCGGGAACGGGTAGGTCAGCAGCAGCTCGAACGCGTTGGGCAGGTTGGTGCCCGCCTCTGCCAGCTTCTGCAACGTCGGCTGGAGCGCCTTGAGGTCGGCGACGATGTCGTCCTTGGACCGGTTGACGGTGTCCACGGCGACGTCGGACAGCGCGTCCAGCGACTGCAACAGCGTCACCAGCTGGGTGCGCTGCTCGCTGAGCACCTTCAGGCCGGGCTCCAGGTTGTCCAGGACGCCGGTGATCTGCTGCGTCTGGGCGTTGAGGGTGCCGCCGAGCCGGTTCACGCCGTCCAGCGCGCGGGTGATCTCGGCCTTGTGCCCGTCCAGCTCGCCGACCAGCGTGTTCAGGTTGGCCAGCAGGGAGCGGATCTCCGGCTCGTTGCCCTCCAGCGCGGCGTTGAGCTCGCGGCTGATGGTCTGCAACTGGGCCACGCCGCCGCCGTTGAGCAGCATGGACAGCGCGCCGAACACCTCTTCGATCTCGGGGTTGCGGTTGGTGCGTTCCACCGGGATGGTCGCGCCCTCGCCGAGCGTGCCCTCCTCACGGCCCTCGGCGGGCTTGGCGAGTTCCACGAACTTCTCGCCGAGCAGCGCGGACTGGCGCAGCCGGGCGACGGAGTTGGCGGGCAGCTTCACGTCCCCGTTGACCAGCACGGTGACCTCGGCGGTCCAGCCGTCCGGGGCGAGCGCGATCTTGTCGACCCGGCCCACCGGCACGTCGTTGACCTTCACCCCGGCCTGCGGCACGAGGTCCAGCACGTCCTTGAACCGGACCTTCACCGAGTACGGCCGGTCACCGAGGTCCGCGCCGCCGGGCAGCGGCATGTTGTAGACGCCGTCGAAGCCGCCGGAACCGCACGCGGTCAACGTGAGCGCGGCGGCGACGATCAGGGCTACGCGCTTCACTGCGGCACCCCCGCGAGCGGCAGGGGCAGCGGCAGCCTGCCCTGGGACAGGTCGCCGAGCACCTCGGCGGGCGTCTTCAACGGCACCGCGCCGGACAGGATCGGCGCGAGCTGTTGGCACACCTGGGACAGCGCCAACGGCACCCTGCCCGGCTCGACGGACTGGACGAGCTTGCACACCAGCACGATCGGCGGCTGGTTCAGCTCGTTCAGGTCGGCCCGGGTGTCCAGCGTGCCGGACGCCGCGTTGTAGGCGTTCTGGAGGTTGCCCAACGCCAGCGGGGCCACGTCCAGCGTCTCGGCGAGCGCCGCCCGCTGGTCCACCAGCACCTGCGTGATGCCGGTCAGCTTGTCCACATTGGACTTCAGCACGGCCCGGTTGTCGTTGATGAAACCCTGCACCTGGCCGAGCGCGCCGGCCAGTTCGGTCAGCGCGGCGGACAGGTTCTGCCGTTCGTCGGCGAGGAACCCGGCGACGTCGGCGAGCTGCCGGTTGAAGTCGCGGACCTGGCTGTCGTTGGCGGCCAGCATCCCGGTGAACTTCTGGAGGTTGTCGACAGTGCCGAACAGGTCGTCCTTGGAGCCGGACAGCGTGCGGGTGGCCTCGCCGAGCTGCTTGATCGTGTCGCCCAGCGCCTGGCCGTTGCCGTCCAGGTTCTTGGCCGCCGCGTCCAGCAGTTCGGCCAGCGCGCCGTCCTTGTTGGCCCCGTTGGGTCCGAGGGCGGTGGTCAGCTTGTCCAGGCTCGCGTACAGCTCGTCCAGCTCGACCGGGGTCGCGGTGCGCTCACGCGGGATGACCGCGTTCTCGCCCATGGCCTGGCCGCCGGTGTAGACGGGGGCGAGCTGCACGTACCGGTCGGACACCACGCTCGGCGCGACCACGACCGCCTGCGCGTCCACCGGCACCTTCACCGTGCGGTCGATGGACATGGTGACCCGGACCAGCGCGCCCTGCGGCTCCACGTCCTCGATGGACCCGATCCGCACGCCCAGCACCCGCACGTCCGACCCGGGGTAGACACCCACCGCCGCGCCGAACATCGCGGTCACCTTCCGGCTGTTCACGCCGGAGAACGCCCACCACATCGCCGCCGCCGCGACCAGCGCCAGCACGCACGCGATGGCCACGGCCCGTCCGAGGTCGTGTCCCACGCGACTGGTCGCCATCTCAGTTCCCCCTCTGCACGCCGGGGGGCAGGCAGCCCTCTTCGTTGAAACCGACCACGCCGAGGTTCACCGACGGCGGCAGCAGGCCGCACATGTAGACGTCGAACCAGCGGCCGTTGCCCAGGGTGTTCGCGAACACCCGGTAGAACGGGGCCATCAGCGCCAGGCCCCGGCTGAGCGTGTCCTGGTTGCGCTGCAACATGGTCGACACCCGGTCCAGCTGCTCCAGGGCCGGCCTGAGCTGCTCGTTGTTGTCCGTGACCAGCCCGGACAGCTCCTTGGACAGCTCGCGGGTGCCCCGCAGCAGCGCGCCGATCGCGTCCCGCCGCTTGTTCAGCTCGCCGAGCAGCAGGTTGCCGTCCGCGAGCAGCTTCTCGAACTGCTCGTTGCGGTCGGACAGGGTCTGCGTGATGTGCTTGGTGTTGGCCAACAGCTGCGCCAACTGCTCGTCCCGGGACGAGATGGTCTTCGACAGCGCGGACAGGCCGTCCAGCGCGCCGCGCACCGAGCCCGCCGAGCCCTCGAACGTCTGCGACAGCACCTGGAAGCTGTCCGCGAGCTGCTTGGTGTCGATCTGGCCGACCGTGGTCGCCAGGCCGTTGAACGCCTCCTGCACGTCGTACGGCGACAGCGTGCGTTCCCTGGGGATCGGGCGGCCCGGGTCCATCGGCAGCGAGCCCTGCGGGTCCAGCGCCAGGAACTTCTGGCCCAGCAACGTCTTGATGCGGATCGTGGCGGTGCTGCGGTCACCCACCCAGGCGTCCTTCACCCGGAACGACACCAGCACCTTGTCGCCGTCCAACTCGACCTTGGTCACCTTGCCGACCTTCACGCCCGCGACCCGCACCTCGTTGGCCGGCACCAAACCGGCCGCCTCGGTGAACTCGGCGGAGTACGTCGTGCCGCCGCCGACGATCGGCAGGTCGTCGGAGAAGAACGCGGCCAGCAGCGCCAGCGCGATCACCGTCAGCCCGACGATGCCGATCGTGATGGGATTCCGTTCGGCCTTCACCGGCGACACCTCGCCTGCGTGACCGGCAGCGCCGTGATGGGGATCGGGTCGGTGATGATCGGCGGCACGGCGATCTTCCCGCCCGCCTCGCACAGGAAGAAGTTGAACCAGGAGCCGTAGGACGCGGTGCGCGCCATGCCCTCGATCTTGTTCGGCAGGCGCTGGATCACGCCCTCCACGACGGCCTCGTTGTCGGCCAACGTCTGCGACACCAGCCCGAGCCGCGCGATGTCGTCCTTCAACGGCTGCCGCGTCTCGTTCAGCAAGCCCGCCGTGGTGCTGGTGAGGTCGCCCAGCGCGCTGATCGCCTCGCCGATCGGCTGCCGGTCGCCCGCCAGGCCCGTGGTGAGCTCCTGGAGCGTGGTGACCAGCGTCGACACCTGGTCGGTGCGGCTGTTCACGGTGTCCAGCACGGTGTTCAGGTTGTCGATCACCTCGCCGATCACCTGGTCGCGGGCGGCCAGCGTGGAGGTGAGCGAGGCGGTGTGCCGGAGCAGGCTGTCGATCGTGCCGCCTTCTCCTTGCAGCACCTGGATGATCTCGTTCGACAGCTGGTTCACGTCGTCCGGGTTCAACGCCTGGAACAGCGGCTTGAACCCGTTGAACAGCACGGTCAGGTCGAGCGCGGGTTTGGTGCGCTCCAACGGGATCACGTCGCCGGGACGCAGCGCGGCGGTGTCGCCCGCGCCGTGCTCCAGCGCGATGTACCGCTGTCCCACCAGGTTCCGGTACTTGATCGTCGCGGTCACCGACCTGGGCAGGCTGCGTTCGCCGTCGATGGTGAACTCCACCTCGGCGATCCGGCGGTCCACCACCCGGATGTCCTTCACCTGGCCCACCCGGACGCCCGCGATGCGGATGTCGTCGCCCTGGTTGAGGGCCGTGACGTCGGTGAACCGGGCGGTGTAGCCGGACCCCCCGTCGAAGCTCGTGTTGGAGATGGTGACCGCCAGGACGGCCGTCGCCAGGATCGTGACGGCGGCGAAGACGGCCAGCTTGACCAGCGGCCCGACCAGCGACCTCACACCGTCACCTCCGTCCCCCGGTACAGCGGGCCGAGCAGCAGCGCCGTGAAACTCGGCATCTCCTGCTTCCGCATCCCGAACTGGGGCGCGAGCAGCGCGGCCAGGAAGTCCTGCTCCCCCGGCGAATTCGCCACGCTGGGCGCCCGGAACCCGCCGAACGACGACGGCGTGGTGGTGCCGTCCATCCCCGCGAAACCGGTCGCGGGCGGCAGCAGGCCGTCGTTCGCGACCCGGGCGGGCGGCGGCGACGTGGAGCCGTCCTTGACCGCGCCCTCCGGCGGGTACTGCGGGAACGGGTCCGGGCGGGGCACGATGTCGTAGCAGCGCGGGCCGCGCTTGTCGGCGTACTCCGGCTCGTCCTTGCCCGGCTCGTACTTGCCCCGGTTCGCGGTGATCTCCAGCGTGATGTGCAGGCCCGGCTCGTCGGTGCCCTTGCCGAACACCTGGTCCATGATCGGCTTGAACTCGGTGAGGCCCTTGAGCAGGCACGGGTATTCCGGCGCGTACTTGGCCAGCAGCTCCAGCGTCGGCCGGGACACGTCGGCGAGCTGGATCAGGTTGTTCTTGTTGACCGCGAGGAAGCTGTTCACGTCGATCGCCGTCGTGGTGAGCGACCCGTACATGGCCAGCAGCTTGTCCCGCTGGTCCACCAGGGTCCGGCTGGTGACGGTGGCGTCGCTGAGCGCCTGCACGAGGTCGGGCGCGGCGTCGGCGTAGACGTTCGAGACGTCCGCGAGCCGGCTGATGCCCTCCTTGAGCTGCGGCAGCTGCGGGTTCAGCTCACCGAGGTAGGAGTCGAGCTGCACCAGCGTCTCGCCGAGCGGCTTGCCCCGATGGTCCAACGCCTGCGAGATCGCGGTGAGCGTGGTGGCCAGCTTCTCCGGCTGCACGGCCTGGAGCACCGGCATCAGGTCGTTCAGCACTCGTTCCAGTTCGATGGCGCTGGAAGAGCGGTCCTGCGTGATCACATCGCCATCGGACAGGTGGTCGCCGAGGTCGGGCTTGGCCGGCACCAACAGGTTCACGTACCGCTCGCCGAACAGCGTCTTGGGCAGCAGCCGCGCCGAGACGTTGCCCGGGATGTGCTCCACCTGCTCCGGCCGGATGGCCAGCTCCAGCTCCGCGCCGTTGCCCAGGGACCGGATGCCGCGCACCTCGCCGACGATCATGCCCCGGACCTTCACGTCCGAGGCGACCAGCAGCTGGTTGCCCACCCGGTCGGTCTTCAGCGTGACCCGGACGACCTTGGTGAAGGCGTCGTTGTACAGCGCCACGGTGAGGGCGAGGAAGAGTGCGATCACCGCGAGGAACGCGACACCCAGGAGTCGTCGGCTGATCATCCGGCGATCCTCACCGTCGTCGTGGTGCCCCAGATCGCCATGCTCAGGAAGAAGTCCAGCAGGCTGGTCGTGACGATCGCGGTGCGCACCGCACGCCCGACCGCGACACCCACGCCCGCCGGGCCGCCGCTCGCGCGGTAGCCGTAGTAGCAGTGGGTCAGGATGATCACCACGGAGAACACGAGCACCTTGCCGAACGACCAGAGCACGTCTATCGGCGGTAGGAACAGGTTGAAGTAGTGGTCGTACGTGCCCGCCGACTGCCCGTAGAACTCGACGGTGATTATTCGTGCCGCCAGATAGGACGTGAGCAGCCCGATCACGTACAGCGGGATGATCGCGATGAACCCCGCGATGATCCGGGTGGTGACGAGGAACGGCAGGCTGGGGATCCCCATGACCTCCAGCGCGTCGATCTCCTCGGAGATCCGCATCGCGCCGAGCTGCGCCGTGAACCCGGAGCCGACCGTCGCCGACAGTGCCAACCCGGCCACCAGCGGCGCGATCTCCCGGGTGTTGAAGTAGGCCGACACGAAGCCCGCGAACGCCGACGTCCCGATCTGGTTCAACGCCGCAAACCCTTGCAGGCCGACAACAGTGCCGGTCGCCAACGAGAGCCCGACCATCACCCCGATCGTGCCGCCGATGACCGCCAGCGCGCCCGACCCGAAGCTGACCTCGGCCAGCAGCCGCAACGTCTCCCGCAGGTAGCGGCGGAGCGTGCGGGGCGTCCAGGCCAGGGCGCGCACGTAGAACCAGAGCTGGTCGCCCAGGTTGTCCAGGACGGACAGCGGCGCGTTGGCCGCCTTGCGGACCCGGTTGCCGATCGTGGCCATCTCAGCTCCCCTTCGCCGGGACGACCTGGAGGTAGATCGTGGTGAGCACGAAGTTCACGAAGAACAGCAGCAGGAACGTGATGACGACGGCCTGGTTGACCGCGTCGCCGACACCCTTCGGCCCACCCGCCGGGTTCAACCCCCGATAGGCGGCCACAATCCCGGCGATGAAGCCGAAGATCAACGCCTTGATCTCGGAGATCCACAGGTCGGGCAACTGCGCCAACGCCGCGAAAGAAGCCAGATACGCCCCCGGCGTCCCGTCCTGGAGGATCACGTTGAAGAAATACCCACCCATCACACCGACGACGCTGACCATGCCGTTGAGCAGCACGGACACCAGCATCGCGGCCAACACCCGAGGCACCACGAGCCGCTGGATCGGCGAAACCCCGAGCACCTCCATGGCATCGATCTCTTCCCGGATCTTCCGAGACCCGAGATCGGCACAAATAGCCGACCCACCCGCACCCGCGATAAGCAAAGCGGTCACGATCGGACTGGCCTGCTGAATAATCGCCAGCACACTCGCCGCACCGGTAAAGGACTGCGCCCCGATCTGCCGGGTCAACGACCCGATCTGAAGCGCAATAACGGCACCGAACGGAATCGACACCAGCGCCGTGGGCAGCACCGTCACGCTGACGACGAACCAGCACTGCTGGATGAACTCCCGCAGCTGGAACGGCCGCCGGAACGCGCTGCGGGTGACGTCGATCCCGAGGGCGAACATCCGCCCCGTCTCCCGCAAGGCCCCCGCGCCGGGGAACGTGGCCGGAGAACTCACAGCACGCCCCCTTGCCGAGGCCAGGGGCTGGGCGACCAGGGAACCGTGGCCGGATCAACCCCCGCCAACACCCGGTAGTGCCGCTGCTCGTCCGGCGTAAGACTGGCGATGATCCCCTGCTGGGCGTCCTGCGGCAGGGTGTGGATGATGCTCATGACCCGGTCTTTGCGCCGACGAACCGCACCACGCGGCGGCAACCCGGGCGTGGGTTCGAGCTGCGGCACGACGCCACGCACGTCCTCGTCCGGCGACCCGTCGGAGTGCCCGGCGTCCCGATGCGCCAACTCGGCGGCCATCGTGGCCTGGTCCTTCTCCTCGGACATGCCGATGGGCCCGATGCGGCGGCCGTTGAGAAATTGCTCCACGACGGGTTCGTCACTGGTCAGCAGCACTTCCCGAGGCCCGAACATGACGAGCTCACGCCGGAACAGCATCCCCAGGTTGTCCGGCACGGTGCGGGCGACGGTGATGTTGTGCGTGACGATCAGGATCGTGGCGTCGATCTGCGAGTTCAGATCGATCAACAACTGACTCAAATAGGCGGTGCGAACCGGGTCGAGCCCCGAATCCGGCTCGTCGCACAGAATGATCTCCGGGTCGAGCACCAACGCACGGGCCAACCCGGCCCGTTTGCGCATACCGCCGGAAATCTCCCCCGGCAGCTTCTTCTCCGCGCCGACGAGCCCGACCATCTCCATCTTCTCAAGGACGATCCGCCGGACCTCGGCCTCGGTCTTGCGGGTGTGCTCGCGCAGCGGGAAGGCCACGTTGTCGAACAGGTTCATGGACCCGAACAGCGCGCCGTCCTGGAACAGCACCCCGAACAGCTTCCGGATCTCGTACAGCTTGTGCTCGGAACACCGGACGAGGTCCGTGCCGTTGATGACGATCTTCCCGCGCTCCGGCTTCAACAGCCCGACCAGCGATTTGAGGAAAACCGACTTCCCGGTTCCGGACGGACCGAGCATCACACTGACCTCACCCGACGGCAGGGTGAGCGTGACATCCCGCCAGATGGTCTGCTTGCCGAAGGACTTCGTCAGGCCCTCGACGACCACCTCGACGCCCATCGCACCTCCAGGTCACCGGCCACAACGCCAGGGACGCGCCCGCACAGCGGCACGCCATACCGTTGCAACGAGGCCGCCGCGCCCTGGTTACTCACCAGTTGGGTTAACGCCGGTCACGAAAACGTAACACTGCGACCCACGTCACTCCGCCGGCAAGCGGGCAACCAAGGCCGGCCGGGAACGCAAAGGAGCGGGCACCCCGGAGGGGCACCCGCTCCTTACAGCGGAAGAACTAGCTCACTTGAGCGAGATCTTGGCGCCGGCAGCTTCCAGCTTCTCCTTGGCGGCGTCGGCGACGTCCTTCGCCACGTTCTCCAGGAGCGGCTTCGGAGCGGACTCGACCAGCTCCTTGGCCTCCTTCAGGCCCAGACCCGAGACGACCTCGCGGACGACCTTGATGACCTGGATCTTCTTGTCGCCGGCACCCTCAAGGACGACGGTGAACTCGTCCTTCTCCTCCTCGGCGGGGGCAGCGGCGGCCGGGCCGGCAGCAGCGGCAACGGCAACCGGAGCCGCGGCGGTGACCTCGAAGGTCTCCTCGAACAGCTTCACGAAACCCGACAGCTCCAGGAGAGTCATCTCCTTGAACGCGTCGAGCAGCTCGTCGGTGCTGAGCTTCGCCATGATCGGCGGTCCTTTCTAAATTCAACGCCCGAACTGGACGCGGATGTCGGTGATCAGCTTTCGGCAGGAGCTTCGGTCTCGGAAGCCGGAGCTTCCGCGGACTTCTTCTCCAAGAGGGCAGCAGCAAGGCGGGCGACCTGGGAAGCCGGGGCGTTGAACAGACCCGCGGCCTTGGCCAGGTTGCCCTTCATCGCGCCCGCCAGCTTGGCGAGCAGCACCTCACGGGTTTCGAGGTCCGCGATGCGGGTGACCTCGTCCACCGAGAGGGGGCGGCCGTCCATGAAGCCGCCCTTGATGACCAGGGCCTTGTTGTCCTTCGCGAAGTCACGCAGCGCCTTCGCGGCGTCGACGGGCTCGCCCTCGACAAACGCGATGGCGGTGGGACCGACGAGCAGGTCGTCGAGACCCTCGACGCCGGCGTCCTGAGCGGCCCGCTTGACCAGCGTGTTCTTCGCAACGGTGTACGTGGTGCCCGCGCCGAGAGCGCGACGCAGCGTGGTGAGCTGCGCCATGGAGAGGCC
>CBHFOL010000180.1:0-16054 GCA_965995405.1 uncultured Saccharothrix sp. | reverse complement strand
AGCTCGACATCCCCGTCCACGAGTTCCGCCGCCGGGATCTCCCCGGTCGTCATCACGTCCCCCTCCGCCCGGTGCCGACCGGGGCGTGCGCGATGTTAACGGTGCATAGTCGCCTTTACGTCCGCCCCGATGCGGAACTCCCAAGCCCCGTCGAAGGATCAGAGCACGGCGGCGAGCACACCCACCACACCGGACCCGAGCAGTGCGGTGACCACACCGCGCCGCAACGCCAACAGCCACACCACGGCGGCTCCCAACACCACGAACTGCCACGTTGTGTGCAGCGACAGGGCCAACGGCAGGGTCGATCCGCCGATGGCGCCGACGGACGCCGCGCCCGCACCGGTCAGGAACGCCTGCGCGGTGCGGTTGTCCCGCAGCCGTTCCAGCCGGGGCCCGCCGAAGATGACGAACGCGAACGACGGTGCGAACGCGACGAACGCGGCGAGCAGACCGCCGACCAGCCCGGCCGCCGCGAATCCCACGACGGCGACCGTCTGCACCACCGGGCCTGGCGTGATCTGGCCCAGTGCCACGGCGTTCAGGAACTGGGCGTCGGTCATCCAGCCGTACGTGTGCACGGCGTCCTCCCGCATCAATGGGATGATCACGAACCCGCCGCCGTACGACAGCGCGCCGACCTTCGCCGCCACCCAGGTGACGCCGAGCAGTCCCCCGCCGGTCGCGGGCAGCACCAGCACCATCGGCCACGCCGTCCGCCGGCCGGACGGCGCGCTCACCCCGACTTCCACCAGCCCGGCGACGACCAGCACCAGCACGAGCCACGGCCCGGTGACCGCCGCCGCGACCGCGCCCACCACCAGGTAGCCGATCCACCGGAGCCGGGCCGCCCGCGCCGCGCGGATCCGCCGCCAACTGCCCGGGATCAGGCCCCACGCGGCGTGCAGCGCCACCGCGGGCACCGCCGCGCCCGCGCCCGCCGCCGCACCGAGGACCCACGCGGGTGGGTCGGCGGCGAGGAACAGGACGGCCAGCGCCAGGATCAGCACCAGGCCGGGGACGATGAAGCAGAAGCCGCCGACCAGCGCGCCCGCCGTGCCGCGCAGCCGCCAGGCGCACAGGATCGCCAGCTGGGTGGACGCCGGGCCGGGCAGCAGGTTGGTGACCGCGATGCCGTCCTCGAACTCGGCTTCGCCCAGCCACTTCCGCCTGGTCACGCACAGGTCGCGCAGCAGCGCGATGTGCGCCGGCGGCCCGCCGAACCCGATGCAGCCGATCCGACCCCACTCACGGGCGATGGTCGCCAACCCGACCCGCGTCACGGCGTGGCCGCGATCGCCGCGAACCGCTCCACCCGCTCGGTGAGCTGCGCGAGGACGTCCTCGAACGCCTCGTCGGTGTCCGCCTCGCCCGGATCTGGCACCGACCAGTGCACCCGGCGCTCGTCCGGCCCGAGCACCTCGTGCGCGTTGTCGCACACCGCCACCACCAGGTCGTCGGGCGTGATCACGTCCCGCACGTGCGCGGTCCCCTCCCGTTCCAGCCGCAGACCGTGCCGCCGGGCCGTCGCCACCGCACGCGGGTTCATCCGGGGCCCGGGGTCGATCCCCGCCGAGGTGACCGGGATGGAGCTGCGCCGACTCCACACGGCGGCGGCCAGCGGCGAGCGGGCGGCGTTGCGGGTGCAGACGAACACCACGCGCGGCGCGGTCAGCGACGGCACCGGCCGCAGGCCGTCCAGCGCGCCGGGCAGCAGCCGCACGTAGGCGCGCCGGGCGTCGGCGTGCGACCGGTTGCGCGCCACCAGGCCGACTTCCCGCAGCACCTTGAGGTGGTGGGCGAGCAGGTTGGAGGTGAGGTGGAACGCCCGCGCCAGCTCGCCGGGCGAACGGTCACCGACCACGAGCAGGTCGACGATGCCGAGGCGGATCGGGTCGGACAGCGCGTGGTGGACGGCGGCGCGGTGGCGGAGGTTGAGGTCAATGTCCATTGAGGCAATCTTCGCTGAGATAGCCTGCGGGGTCAACCGCGACCAGGAAGAACGCATTACGGAACGTGCAATATTCCCCCGGTATAACATTCGTTGATATCCCGCGCACATTCGACAGTGTGTCGAATTTCCATGTGATTCAGGTCACACGCACATTGGTGCATTACGACGATTCCTCGGCCGGAACCGTTTGCGTACGGTTCGTGCCGGTCTGCTCGACCGTCCTTCCGCTGATGGGGGAACCGTGCTCGGTGGAACCGTGCGAAAAACCGTGGACGCGCTGCGGGAACGATGGGCGCGCGCGTCGGTGGTCGGCCGCGTCTACTGGCTGCTGCGGCTCGGCGTCGCGGTCGAATACCTCGCCCACGGATGGGCCGGGCTGGGCGGGACGCGCGCCTGGCTGCCCTACTACGACGTGTTCGGCATCCCCACCGAGGTCACGCTCGACTACCTGCTCTACGTGGTCGGGACGGTCGACGTGGTGGTCGGCCTGCTCGTGCTCCTCCGGCCGGTCCGGGTCGTGGTCCTGTACGCGGTGCTGTGGGCCGCGTTCACCGCGCTGCTCCGGCCGTTCTCCGGCGGCAACTGGTGGGAGCTGCCGGAACTGGCGGGCAACGTCGCCCTGCCGCTCGCGCTGCTGTTCCTGGTCGGCTCCGGCGGCCGGTCGGCGAAGGCCTGGCTGGGCCGGGCCCTGCCGCTGCGGCGGGTGTCCGACCTGCGGCACCTGGCCGTGCACTGGGTCGCCCGGGTGGGCGTCGTCCTGCTGCTGATCGGCCACGGCGGATTGGTCGCGTTCGGTGAGCAGGTGTTCTGGTACAAGTTCTTCGCATTCTTCGGCGTGCACAGCGGAACCGTGTACTCGGCGAACCTGCTGCTCTACGCCGGCGCGTTCGAGATCCTGCTCGGCCTGGCGGTGCTGATTCGCCCGGCCCGGCCGCTGCTGTGGTTCGTGCTCGGCTGGAAACTGCTCACCGAATTGCTCCGGCCGCTGGTCGGCGGGGAGTGGATCGAATTCGTGCTCCGGGACGCCGACTACGTGCTGCCGGCGGTGCTGCTGGTCGGCTCGGCCACGTACGCGGCGGCCCGCGTCCGGCTCCGGCCCCTCGGCTGACCGGGGTGGGCTCGACCGGCCCACCCCGGAACCGTCACACGCCGGCCTTGGCCTCCATCTTCGGCTCCTCCGGCAGGTCCAGGCTCGACCGCAGCGTGATCGGCCGCAGGAACAGCGCCGCGACCACGCCGACCACCGCGATACCCGCCGAGATCAGGAAGATGTGCCCGGTCGAGTCCCCGTAGGCCGCGCGCACGATGTGCTGCACCGAGTCCGGCAGGGCGCCGAGGTTCAGGCTGCCGGTGCCGCCGCCCGTGGCGGGCAGGCCGGCCGCCGTGAGCCCCTCGCTGATCCGGTCCCGGACGTCCCGCGCCAGCACCGCGCCGAGGATCGACACACCCATCGTCCCGCCCAGCGACCGGAAGAACGCGATGGTCGCGCTGGCCGACCCGATGTCCCGCAGCGGCACGGTGTTCTGCACCGCCAGCACCAGGTTCTGCATACTCAGGCCGACCCCGACGCCGACCACCAGCATGGCCGCGCCGACCAGCACCAGCGGCGTCTCGTGGTCGATCATGCCGAGCCCCGCGAAGCCCGCGACCAGCGTGATCGAGCCCGCCACGATGTAGGGCTTGACCCGCCCGGTGCGGGTGATCAGCCGACCGCTGATCACCGACGCGCCCAGCACACCGGCCATCATCGGGATGGTCAGCAGCCCGGCCTCGGTCGGCGTGTACCCGCGTCCGATCTGGAAGTACTGGCCCAGGAACACCGCGCCGCCGAACATCGCCATGCCCACCGCGACACTCGCCAGGATCGACAGCGCGGTCGTCCGCTGCTTCACGATCTTCAACGGCACCACGGGTTCCGCCGCCCGCGACTCCACGAACACGGCCAGCCCCAACGCCAACGCCGAGCCGCCGACCATCGCGCCGCTCTGCCACGAGATCCAGTCGAACGAGTCGCCCGCGAACGAGATCCAGATCAGCAGCACCGACACGCCCGCCGCGATCAGCGACGCGCCCAGGTAGTCGATCTTCACGCCGGGCCGCCGCACGGACGGCACCCGCAGCGTCGCCTGGAGCACCAGCAGCGCGATCAGCGCGACCGGCACGCCGATGAAGAAGCACCAGCGCCAGCCCAGCCAGGACGTGTCCACGATCAGGCCGCCGAGCAGCGGGCCGCCGACCGTGGCGACCGCCATCACCGCGCCCAGGTAGCCGTTGTACCGGCCGCGCTCGCGGGGCGGGATCATCGCCGCGATCACCACCTGCACCAGCGCCTGCAACCCGCCGACGCCGATGCCCTGGAACGCGCGGGCCGCGATGAGCTGGCCGGCGCTCTGGGCGAAACCGCTGATCACCGAACCGACCATGAAGATCACGATGGCGATCTGGACCATGCTCTTCTTGTCGAACAGGTCGGCCAGCTTGCCCCAGATGGGCGTGCTGGCCGTGGCGGTGAGCAGGGTCGCCGTGACGACCCAGGTGTACTGGGTCTGCGACCCGTCGAGCGCGCCGATGATCTGCGGCAGCGCGGTTGAGACGACAGTGCCGCTGAGCATGGCCACGAAGAGCACGAGCAGCAGGCCGCTGAGCGCTTCGAGGATCTGCCGGTGGCTCATCTGTCCGGTGCCCGCGACCGGCGTGGCACTCATCGAACGGCCTCCAAGGTGGAGCCGAGGGCTCCTTCGACATCGGTGATCAGCCGGCCGAGCGTCGAGTTCAGCGTCTCGATCTCGTCCGGCGACCAGTTCGCGAGCGCCCGGGTCATCAGGCCGTCGGACCAGTCCCGCGCCTCGGCGAGGGCGACGTGCCCGGCGTCGGTGACGGCCAGCACGCTGGCCCGCCCGTCGGCCGGGTCGGGCCTGCGCTCCACGAGCCCGTGCGTGACCAGCGCGGCCACCGACCGGCTGACGGTCGACGGGTCGAGCCCGGTGCGCCGCGCCAACTCCTTGGCGTGACACCCGCTCGACTGGTCGATCAGGGTCAGCGTGCCGACCAGGCCGGTCGGCACGGACGGGTACCGCCCGGTGTGCTGTTGCCGCACCAGCCGCATGACCTTGAGCAGGTCGCGCAGCTTCATCACGAGTTCGCCGTGCGGGCTGGTGTCCACGATGACCCCTTCCCCGGAATGCTTGCTTACTACAAGCATCTATCAAACTTGCCTAATGAGCAAGTTTGCCCGGTGGGCAAAACATGTAACGTGGCTCTCGATGGACACCGGACTGCGCGAGCGCAAGAAGTCGGCGACCCGCCTGGCCCTGCACCAGGCCGCGGTCCGGCTGGCGCTGGAACACGGGCCCGACCGGGTCACCGTGGAGTCGATCGCGGACGCCGCCGCCGTGTCCCGCCGCACGTTCTCCAACTACTTCGCGGGCAAGGAGGAGGCGATCTTCTACGGCGACCTGCTGCGCCTGCGCCGCCTGCTCGACCTGGTCCGCGCCCAGCCGGCCGACGTCACCCCGCGGGTCGCGCTGTCCGGCGCGGCGGCCGACCTGCTGGCCGAGAGCGACCGACTGGACCCGGCCTGGGTGGCCCAGCGACGGCTGCTGCGCGGGCACCCCAGCCTGGTCGCCCACCAGGTCGCCACGTACTCGGCGGTGGAACGCGACCTCACCGCCGAACTCGGCACGCGCGGCCTGGCCGAACTGCCCGCCCGGGTGCTCGCGGCGACGTTCCTCGCCGCCGTGCGCGCGGCCACCCAGCACTGGCTGGAACACCCCGACCGAACCCTCGCCGAGTGGGTCGCGGAGGCGCTGCGGTAAAAAAGCTGCACGATGTGCACTTTTTGGTACCGTCGAGTGACACTGACCCTGAGCAACGACTCGGTCACCCGCCGGGTCGGGACAGGACTCGCGGATGACCAGTCCGACCGCTGCCAAGCAACGTGACCCCAGCCCGGACCGGCTGGGCCTGCACCTGCCGCCCGAGTACACCGTGCGCACACCCGACCGCCCGTTCGACCCGGCCGGGCACCAGGCCGATCTCGCCAGGCAGGGCCCGGTCCACCGGATGGTCATGGGCGACGGCGACGAGGCGTGGCTGGTCACCGGCTACGACGAGGCACGCGCCCTGCTCGCCGACCCCAGGGTGAGCTCCGACCGGTTACGGAGCGAGCGCCTGCTGAGCAAGATGCCGGCCGACCTGCGGCAGCGCCTCAGCGAGCCGGCCGCCCGCGCGGGCAACTTCATCACCCAGGACCCGCCCGACCACACCCGCTACCGCAAGCTGCTGACCGGCCAGTTCACCGTGCGCCGGATGCGGCAGCTCACGCCGCGCATCGAGCAGATCGTCGGGCAGCACCTGGACGCCATGATCGCGGCCGGCAACACCGCCGACCTGGTGCCGTCGTTCGCGCTGCCGGTGCCGTCGCTGGTGATCTGCGAGCTGCTGGGCGTGCACTACGAGGACCGCGCCGAGTTCCAGGAGCGCACGGCCACCCTGCTGCGGCTCAACGTCGACCCCGACGAGGTGGTGAAGTCGTTCGAGGAGCTGCGCGCGTTCATGCTCGGCCTGGTGCGGGCCAAGCGCGTCGAGCCGGCCGACGACCTGCTGTCCGGCCTGATCGAGTCCGCGCCCGACCTGACCGACGACGAGCTGGTGAACATGGCCAACCTGCTGCTCATCGCGGGCCACGAGACCACCGCCAACATGCTCGCGCTCGGCACGTTCGCCCTGCTGGAGCACCCCGAACAGCTGGCAAGGCTGCGTGCCGACCCGTCTCTGGTGCCGGGTGCCGTGGAGGAGCTGCTGCGGTTCCTGTCGATCGTGCACCTGGGCCCGATCCGGATCGTGCTGGAGGACATCGAGATCGCGGGCGTCACGATCCCGGCGGACGCCGTCCTGATCGTCTCGCTGCCGGTGACCAACCGCGACCCGCGCAGCCACGACGCGCCGGACACCCTGGACGTGGCCCGCCCGCGCGTCTCGCACCTGGCGTTCGGCCACGGCGTCCACCAGTGCCTGGGGCAGCAGCTGGCCCGGGTCGAGATGGCGGTGGGCTTCACCGAGCTGCTGCGCAGGCTGCCGGGCCTGCGGCTGGACCTGCCCGCCGGCGACGTGCCGATGCGCGGCGACATGCTGATCTACGGCGTGCACAGCCTGCCGGTGGCCTGGGACGCCTGACGGGAGAACCCGGCGTCCAGCCGGTCGACCAGGACGCCGATCAGGTCGGCCAGCGGACGCCGGTCCCCCGCGTCCAGCCACCACGTCACCACGACCCGCAACGTCGCCATCACCGCCGCCGCGCACATCGCCGGGTAGAGGTCGCGCTCCGGATCGACCCCGACCCGCCCGGCCACCGCGACCGCGAGCGCCTTCTCCTGCGCGTGGAACGCCGCCATCTGGTGCGGCAGCAACGACGGCGTGCGCCGCAGCGCCCGCAGCTGCTCCACCTTCACCCGGTCGATCCGCGCCGGCACCGTCTCCACCAGCGCCTGCCGCAACGCCTCCAGCACCGGTTCCGCCGCCGGCCGGTCCGCGAACGCCCGGACGAACGCCTCGGCGGTCGCGACGTCACCCGCGACGACCGCCTCCTCCTTGGACGAGAAGTAGTTGAAGAACGTCCGCAGCGACACGCCGGCGTCGTGCGCGACCTGCTCGACCGTCACCCCGTCGAGACCGCGCTCGACACACAGCCGCAGCGCGGCGTCCGCCAAGGCGGTGCGGGTCGCCAGCTTCTTCCGCTCCCGCAGACCAGCAGGTCGTGTCACAGGGGACAATCTAGACACGTCCGCACCCCGGTCCGGCCTGCGGCACGCCACTATGCCCAGGTCGGGGGATACCGGAGGGCCGCCGGTGATCCCGGCGGCCCCCACGCGTCAGTGCCCGGCCGACGCCTCGGCGGCGAGGCGCTCGTCACCGCTGAGCGTCTTGAGCGGCTTCTCCTTGATGAACAGCACGGCCAGCAGCGCGGCGACCGCGATCGGCGCGCCGATCAGGAACAGCTCGGCCGTGGCGTCCGCGTAGATGCCCTGGATGATCCCGCGGACCTCCGCGGGCAGCTCCGCCAGGTTCGGCACCGCGGCGGAGTCGCCCTGCGGCGCCGGACCGAACTTGTCCACCATCTGCCCGGTCACCCGGTTGGCCAGGATCGCGCCCAGCACGCTCACACCGATCGCGCCGCCAGCACCAGGTTCTGCATCAGCAGACCGACACCGACACCGAGCACGGCCATGTGCACCGACACCACGAACACGCTGGTGTCCGCGTTGATGGTGGCCAGCAGCAGCATCCCGCCGACCATCACCACGCCGCCCGCGACCAGGAACGCCTTCCAGCGGCCCCACTTGGTGATCAACTGGCCGGCGATGGTGGACGACACCAGCAGGCCGAAGATCAGCGGCAGGCTCATCAGGCCGGCCTGCGTCGGCGTCTTGCCCAGCCCGATCTGGAAGTACTGGGACAGGAACACCGTGCCGCCGAACATCGCGATCCCGACCAGCGCGCTGGCCAGCGTGGTCAGCGTGACGGTGCGGTTGGCGAAGATCGACAGCGGCACGATCGGGTCGGTCGCCCGCGACTCCACCCACACCGCCAGCGCCAGCAGCACCAGGCCGCCGACCACCATCACGGCGCTCCAACCGGACATCCAGGCGAACTGGTTGCCCGCCAGCGTCGTCCACACCAGCAGCGTCGACACACCGGCCACGATCAGCGCCGCGCCCAGGTAGTCGATCTTGACCTCCTTGCGCACGACCGGCAGGTGCAGCGTGCGCTGGAGCAGGAAGATCGCGGCCAGCGTGAACGGCACGCCGATGAAGAAGCACCAGCGCCAGCCCAGCCAGGACGTGTCCACGATGACGCCGCCGATCAGCGGCCCGGCCACCGTGCCGACGCCGAACACCGCGCCGAACAGGCCCGCGTACTTGCCCATGTCGCGCGGCGGGATCATGGCCGCCATCACGATGGTGGCCAGCGCCGTCATACCGCCCGCGCCCAGGCCCTGCACGATGCGGCTGCCGATGAGCACTTCCACGTTCGGCGAGAACCCGGCGATCAGCGAGCCGGCCACGAACATGCCCAGGGACAGCTGGATCAGCAGCTTGCGGCTGTAGAGGTCGGCGAGCTTGCCCCACAGCGGCACGGTCGCGGTCATGGCCAGCAGTTCGGTGGTGACCACCCAGGTGTAGACCGACTGCGAGCCGTTCAGGTCGGCGATGATGCGCGGCAGCGCGTTGGACACGATCGTGGACGCCAGGATCGCCATGAACATGCCGAGCATCAGCCCGGACATCGCTTGCACGACGTCCTTGCTCTTGCCGGTCTCGGCGGTCGGCTCGGCCGGCCCGGTCGGCTCGGTCGTCTCGACAGACATCGTTCCCCCCTCTTCTACGGTGTGCTACTTGGCTCGGACAGGCCCGTGAACAGCAGGTCCAAGGCTTCGTCGAGCAGGTTTTCCAGTGGCGGCGGATCGCCCTGCTCCGCCCACCGGGCGAAGGCCACCCGGCACGCGGCACCGGCCGCGGAGGCGAGCAGCATCGGGTAGAGGTCCGTGGGCTGTTGGCCGACGCGTTCCGCGATGCCCGCGACGAGGTGCTTCTCGGCTTCCTCGCCGCCCGCGAAAACCCTGGCCAGCAGCGCCGGGTGCTGCTTGACGACCTTCATCCGGAGCAGCCACAGCTCGCGCTCCTCCGCCATCACGTCGCTGATCTCGGCGAGCAGCGCGACCCGCACCGCGTCGCCCGCGACCACGTCCGCCGGCTGTTCCAGGACCCGGCGTCGGACGCGCGGCCCGACCTCGGGGTCGGGTCCGACGACGGCGTCCTCCTTGCCCGGGAAGTAGTTGAAGAACGTGCGCGGGGAGACGCCGGCGGCGGTGCTGATGTCCTCCACGGTGACGTGGTCGAGGCCGCGTTCGAGGACCAGCGTGACGGCGGCACGGCACAGCGCTGCCCGCGTCTGCCGTTTCTTGCGGTCACGAAGACCGAGCTCGCCGTTCACTCGATCAGAGTACGAATTTAGCTGCACACACTGCAACTTTGCAGCGGGTGCAGCTTTGTGATTCCTCTCTCGCTCCGGCGGTTATTCGGGTGCGCCCGCGTCCGGGCGGTGGTTAACGTCGGACGGGTGACCGAGGTGGACTGGCTGCGGATCAACCGCGAGAACTGGGACGACCGCGTTGCCGTCCACGCCGGCAGCGAGTTCTACGACCTGCCCGGGTTCCGTGCGGGGCGGTCGACGTTGCGCCCGTACGAGCCGGACGAGGTCGGCGACGTGACCGGCAAGCGCCTGCTGCACCTCCAGTGCCACTTGGGACTGGACACGCTGTCGTGGGCGCGGCTCGGTGCGGAGGTAACCGGGCTGGACTTCTCCCCGGCTTCGGTGGATGGCGCGCGTGCGCTGGCGTTGGAGACCGGGCTGGACGCGCGGTTCGTGGTGTCGGATGTCTACGACGCGCGGGCGGCGTTGGGTGACGAGCGGTTCGACGTGGTGTACACGGGTTTCGGTGCGCTGGTGTGGCTGCCGGACGTGCACCGCTGGGCTCGGGTCGTGGCGTCGTTGTTGGCGGAGGGCGGTTTCCTGTACCTGGCGGAGTTCCACCCGTTGTCGGAGGTGCTCGGCGCGGACGGTCGGAGCGTCGCCTACGACTACTTCAGCCCGGACGGCGAGACGTACGACGATCCGCACACGTACACCGACGGTCCGGCGCTGACGAAGACGCTGTCCGTGCAGTGGCATCACCCGTTGGGCGAGGTGGTGACCGCGCTGGCGGAGGCGGGTCTGCGCATCGAGTTCCTCCGGGAACGTGCCACGACCCTGTTCCAGTCCAACGAGGCCCTCGTCCGGACGGGACCCGACGAGTACGTCTTCCCGGCCGGTCACCCCCGCGTCCCGATGACGTACTCGTTGCGGGCGACCAAGTCCTAGGTCGACGGCCAACGGGGCTCGTGCCAGTCGTCGTCGGTGTCCCAGTCGCCGATGACGGCGGGTGGGACGTGCGGGTCGGGGCCGAAGCAGCGTTCCGGGTGGGCTTCCACCAGGTACTCCGGGGTCTTGCGGTAGATGTCGTGCTCGCCCTGCGGTGCCTGTTGCGGGGGCGGCATCCCGGTGAGGCCGTGCCGCCACGGGCTTGCGGTCCCGGCTGGAACTGCTGCTGCGCCGCCGCCGCGCCCGGTCCCGAGCCTGTGCCGCCGGGGTGACCGATGCCGCGCGGTGGAAGCTCGCTGCCGGACGGGTATCCGGGTCGGGTGTTCCAGCCTCCGCCGGGCTGCGGGTAGCCGGGGTGGCCGGCCGGAACCGTCGTGCCGGAACCGGACGGGTTCGTAGTGCCCGAACCGGTTCCACCCGGCACAAACCCCGGACCCGAGCCCAGCGTCGAGCCCTGACCTGTGCCCTGACCGGAGCCCGGTGGTTCCGGCACCGAGGTAGCTCCGCCGGAAGTGTCGGCCGGCACCCCGAAGGCGGGCCGGCCCACTCGGGGATGTGTCCCCCGGTGCGGCAAACACTAGGAACCGGCACCGCCCGGGTCATGTCAGGCGTTCACCCGACAAGGCGCCCACACCTCCACGTAGTCCGACTCCGCCAACACCTCACCGCCCGCCGCCCGCACCGGCCCGAAGTCCACCTCGGGCAGCGTCCCGCCCTCGTCGGCCAGCACGCTGACCAGCACTCCCCCGCGTTCCGGCACCGCACGCACCACCACCGACGGCACCGAGGCACCCACCAACACCGCACGCACCGCGTCCACGACCACGGCATCCGGCCGCACCGACCCGGCCCGCAGCAGGGCGTCGTTCACCTGCACCCGAAGCCCGCGCTCGCGCGCCACCCGTGCCACGTCCGCCAGGTCGTCCGACGCGTCGATCCGCCCGGTCTCCACGAACCCGCGCAGCCACGCCGCCTGCCGGGACACCACGTCCCGCAGCCGTGGGTCGGAAACATCGCCCCGGGCCAGGGTTTCCAACGTCTGCAACGCGTGGTCGTGCAGGGCGCGGGCGTGGCGGACGCGTTCCCGTTCCTCGGCGACCTCCGCGACCCGCCGCACGGCCTCCTGCCGCACCCGCGCCAACTCCACCGACGACCGCCGGAAGCTCCGCGCCGCCGCCCACCCCACCGCCGGGTTCACCAGGTAGGCGGGCACCACGATCACCGTCGCCAACCACGGCTGGTGCCGCACGAACACACCCACCATTACGAACGCCACCGACAGCACGAGCCCCGCGCCCAACGCCCCGGACAGCCGCCGCGCGGCCACGCCCAGCGTCAGCGCGGCGGGCACGGTCGCCGGGTAGGCGAAGTAGGTCCACCCGGTGAGGCCGTGCTCGGGCACCAGGAAACCGTTGGCCAGCAAGGCGAACACGCCGATCGGCAGGTCCGCCGCGATGGTGCCCGGCCGGATCGCGCCGGCCCGGATCCACCACCACACCAGCCCGGCGGACGACACCGTGAGCACCACCGCCAGCCCGACCGCGAGCCACGGCCGGTCGAACCGGTGCAGCGCGAACGGCAGCGCGAACCACACCATCACCACCGCGAACACCCGCATCGTGCAGCCACCCGCGAGCGGCAGCCGTTCCGGGTTGTCCGACGACAACCAGCGCCTCAGCCCGGCAGCCACAGCCGCACCACCGTGCCCGCGCCGGGCGCGGAGCTGATCGACGCCGTACCACCCGCCTCCGCCAGCCGCGCGGTGATCGACTCGGTGCGCCCGACCCCGGGCCGCGCCTCCGCGCCGAACCCGCCGCCCCGGTCGGAAACCTCGACGTGCCAACCGGTCCTGTCCCGAAACGCCCGCACCGCCACGTCCGCCGTGCCCGCGTGCTTCACCACGTTCGTCAACGCCTCCCGAGCCGCCTCCACCAGCACCGGCGCGGGTTCGGGCAGCGGCCCGACGTCGAGCGAGACGCGCAGGCCCGACCGCCCGAACTCGGCGGCCAGCCCGGTCAACGCCTCCCCCAGCCCGCGCCGGGGCTCGTCGTCGGCCATGAAGTCCCGCAGCCACACCGTTTCGTCCCGCACCCGCGCCGCCAGCCCGCGATCGGCGACCGCGTCCGCCGCGACCAGTTCGTCCAGCGTGGCCAGCACCCGTTCCCGCAGCGCGTCCGAGTACCGGACGCGTTCCCGTTCCACGGCAAGGAGTTCGGCCTGCCGCACGGCGTCCGCCCGGTGCACGTCGATCTGCCGCGCCACCCACCGCAACTGCCACGCCAGCACCCAGCCGACCAGTGCGACGCCGAAGAAGTTCGCCGAGTTCGGCAGCACGTTCCACGCCGGATTGCCCAGCCACAGCTCACCGCCCGCCGACACCGCCGCGACCACCGCCGCCGCGCCCAGGCAGTGCCGCAGCCGCCAGGTGGCGACGCCGACCAGGAACGTCGTGGTGAGCGTGAAGTCGTACAGCGGGCTGTTGGCGTGCGCGGTCAGCACCACCCACTGCCCGTCCGCACTGGCCACGACCGCCGCAACGGTCAGCATCGCCGCCCGGAACCCGACATCGGCCGCCACCCACCGGTGGTCGACCCGGCCGAGCCGGAAGAACAGCCCCGCCAACAGCAGTTCCGCCACCAGTTCGACGCCGACCAGCGCCAGCAGCACCGGCCGGGCGGCCGACGCGGGCAGCCCCGCGCCCTGCGTGACCAGCATCGCGGACCCGAACACCAGCCCGACGGCCGCCGCCGTCGCCAACACCCGCTCACCGCGCTCGGTCGCCGTCATCCCGCCAACCCCCAGACCTCCGCGCATCTTGCTCGGACGGTCCGGACTTCGGCAAGATCACCGGGACACGCGGGCACCGTCCCGGCCCGGCGTGCGTCCATCAACCGGGGAGGTCGATGTGGCGGACAACGCGGTGCGCGTGGCGATCGTCGACGACCATCCGGTGGCGCGCTACGGCGTGGAGCGGATGATCGCGGACGTCGCCGACGTGGAGTTGGTGGCGCAGGCGTCCGCGCCCGGCGAACTGCCCCGGGTGGCCGGGCGGATCGACGCGGACCTGGTGGTGTGCGACCTGTACCTGGTCGGCACCACACCCGCGCTGGACACCATCGCGGACCTCGCGGCGGACCTGCCGGTGCTGGTGATGTCGGCGTCCCGGACGCCGACCGACGTGCTGGCGGCGATGCAGGCGGGTGCGTCGGGGTACCTGACGAAGGACGCGGACATCCACTCGTTCCTGACCGCCGTGCGGACCGTGGCGGGCGGGGAGTTCCACTTCTCGTCCCAGTTGGCGGACCTCGTGCACGCGGTCACCGAGACGGCGGCGGCGGCCGGTCCGAAGCTGTCGGAGAAGGAACGGGAGACGCTGCGGCACATCGCCCGGGGCTTCCCGCACAAGCAGA
This sequence comes from uncultured Saccharothrix sp., assembly GCA_965995405.1. Taxonomy (GTDB): domain Bacteria; phylum Actinomycetota; class Actinomycetes; order Mycobacteriales; family Pseudonocardiaceae; genus Actinosynnema. The sequence goes on along the minus strand of CBHFOL010000180.1, from coordinate 1,771 downwards.
TCGCGACCCGGATGGGCGTGTCCAAGTCGACTGTCGACACCTACATCGCCCGCATCCGCCGCAAGCTGAACCTCGGCAACAAGGCCCAGCTCGCCCTGGCCGCCCTCCGCTACGCCGCGACCGATCCCGGTGACCACCCCACCTCCCCGCCGTCGACCCACCCATGATCGGCCGACGCGGCAAGGCTTGTCGTGTCGTGCGAACACACGACACCGCCACGGTCAGGGCAGGAGCGCGTCGATCCCCGCGTCCCCGGTCGGCTTCGTGTGCCGGGTCGGTGCGCCCGCCCCGACGAGCAGCGCCACCGTGCCCCGGTAGTCACCGTCATCCGTCCGATTGTTGAACAATCCCCAGATCGCACAATCCAACGGCGTAGGCCCGTCCGCGTCGAACGCACGGTCCGCCAGATCCGCACCCCGCTCGACCAGCAGCCGGACCGTGCCCAGCCGACCGTTCATCGCGGCCTGGTCCAACGGCGTGAAGTTGCTCCAGCCCCGCGTGTCCACGGCCATCCCGTTGTCCAGCAACGCCCTTACGACGTCCGTGCGCCCCAACGCGGCGAACTGGCCGAGGATCCAGCCGTAGTCGTCGCCCTCCGGCGTCCCCCAGACCGGCGACACCGCACGCGGCAACGAAACCGACTCCCCGCGCGCCACCGCCAACACGGCCCGGTCCACCGCGTCCAACTCCGCGACCGCACCCCGTCGCGCCAGCAGTTCGTACGCCGCGAGATGCCCGCAGCGGGCCGCCAACGCGAGCGGAAGCCGGCCGACGTCCCACCGGTCCCACGGCCGGTTCACGTCCGCACCCGCGTCCAACAGCATGGTCAGGACCCGCACACCGCGACCACGTCCGACGGCGTGGTGCAGGCAGTGGTGGACGTCGACGTCGACACCCCGGTCCAGGAACCACCGCAGCCCGACCGCGTCCTCGAAGTCCAGCTTGTGGTTGACCATCCGCTCGAAGCCGGGCACGTACAGCGCGTCCAGGAACGCCGGATCCCCTCGCTCACAAGCGTGGTAGAACGCGTCCTCGTCCGGCACCACCCCCGCCGAGAGCAGCCGCCGCACCGCCGCCAGGTCCCCACCCTCCACAGCCGCGAGCAACGACATCGGCCCACCTCCCCCGGCGATCCTGGAAACGTCCTCTACTCGACAGCACCACCGCAGCGGGACCACGCACGCAGGTCGACCCGTCCGCACGCAGCCGCACCACTCCAGTCGGGAACGCCACGCAAAGAAACCACATCATCCGAGACCTGAACCCGCCGGGGAACACTGCGGACCGAACAGCCCGCGACGAAACGCACGTGGTAAACGGCGGTCCCCGGTCTACTCCCTGTGAACACCACCTACCAGCACCGCTCAATCGATCCCCACCTCCGCGCCGTGCTCGACCGCCCACCGCCCCATGGCGTCGATCGCGGGCAGCATGGTCGTCCCGAGCGGCGTCAGGGCGTACTCCACCCGGTCACGCCCCACCCGCCGCTCGACCAGCCCGGCCCGTTCCAGCCGCCGCAGCGCCTCGGTGAGCACCTTGGACCGGATACCTCCGATCAGCCGGCGCAACTCAGCCGGCCGCAGCGGACCGTCCCGCAACGCCCACACCAGCACCGGATTCCAGGTGTTGGCCATCAGGTCGAACGCCAGCCGCGCCCGGCAGTCGGCGAGGAATGCGACCACCCAGCCCTCCTCGGGTCGTGGGGGCCCGTGGGGGGCCGGCGCCCCCCCAAGCCTCGGACACCCCCCGGAGAGTCCGGCCCAAAGGAGGC
>CBHFOL010000179.1:0-16095 GCA_965995405.1 uncultured Saccharothrix sp. | reverse complement strand
ACCTGGCGGTTGATCGGGTTCACGCTCGGGCAGGCCGCTGGTGCGACGGTGTTGGCGCTGGTCACGGGCCTGCCGGTGGCGTTCCTGCTGGCCCGGTGCCGGGTGTGGGGCACCGGGCTGGTGCGGGCGGCGGTGATGGTGCCGTTCGTGCTGCCGACTGTGGTGGTGGGGCTGGCGTTCCGGGCGTTGTGGCCGGACGGCGGGGTGCTGCCGATCGTGCTGGCCAACGCGTTCTTCAACGTCGCCGTCGTGGCGCGGACCGTGGGCGGGCTGTGGGCGAAGGTCGACCGGCGGGCCGAGGACGCGGCGCGGGCGTTGGGCGCGTCGCGGTCGCGGGCGTTCACGTCCGTGGTGCTGCCCGCGTTGGCACCGGCCATCGGGTCGGCGGCTTCGGTGGTGTTCCTGTTCTGCGCCACCAGTTTCGGTGTGGTGCTGGTGCTCGGTGGCGCGCGGTACCGGACGTTGGAGACCGAGATCTACCTGCGGACGGTCGAGTTGTTCGACCTGTCCGGCGCGGCGGCGCTGTCGTTGGTGCAGTTCGCGGCGGTGCTGGCGGTGCTGCTGCTGGGTGGCGCGGCACGTCGGCGGCGGGAGAAGGCGTTGCCGTTGCGGGTGGAGGTCACGCGGCGGCCGGTCGGCGGCGAGTGGGGTGTGGTCGCGGCGGCATGGCTGGTGGTGGGCGCGCTGCTGCTGCCCGTGGTGGGGCTGGTGGTGCGGTCACTGTCCACAAAGGATGGTTGGAGTCTGGCCGGGTACCGGGCGCTGGCCGGGACGGGGGAGCGCGGCACGCTCGCCGTGTCCGGGTGGCAGGCGGCGGTGAACTCGGTGCGGATCGCCACGGACGCGACGCTGGTCGCGTTGGCGGTGGGCGTGCTGTCGGCGGTGGTGCTGGTGGGGTTGCGGCGGCAGGGTTCGTGGTTCGCCGAGGCGTTGGACACCGCGCTGATGCTGCCGTTGGGGGTGTCGGCGGTGACCGTGGGCTTCGGGTACCTGATCACCATGGACGCGCTGCCGGGTGACTTCCGCACGTCGCCGCTGCTGGTGCCGTTGGCGCAGGCGCTGGTCGTGACGCCGCTGATCGTGCGGATCGTGCTGCCGGTGCTGCGGGCCGTGGACGAACGGCTGCGGCAGGCCGCCGCGACGCTCGGTGCGAGTCCCTGGCGGGTGTGGCGCGAGGTGGACCTGCCGCTGGCATCCCGGTCGCTGGTCGCGGCGGCGGGGTTCGGGTTCGTGGTGGCGCTGGGGGAGTTCGGCGCGACGAGTTTCCTGGCGCGGCCGGACCTGCCGACGCTGCCGGTGGTGATCGCGCGGCTGATGTCGCGGCCGGGGGAGTTGAACAGCCAGATGGCCTACGCGGCGTGTGCGCTGCTGATGGTGGTGACCACGGCGGCCGTGCTGCTGATCGAGCGGCTGCGGGTGCCGGCCGGCGGGGAGTTCTGAATGTCGTTGGGGCTGAACGGGATCAGTGTCCGGTACGGGGCCGTCGCGGCGGTGTCCGAAGTGGACCTCGCGGTCGGTGACGGTGAGGTGGTGGCGCTGCTGGGACCTTCGGGGTGCGGCAAGTCGACGCTGCTGCGCGCGGTCGCGGGGCTGGAAACGCCGTCGGCGGGCACCGTGACGTGGGACGGCGTCGACCTGGCCGGCACGCCCGTGCACCGCCGGGGATTCGGGCTGGTGTTCCAGGACGGGCAGCTGTTCCCGCACCGGGACGTGGCGGGGAACGTGGCGTTCGGGCTGCGGATGCTGCGGGTCGAGCGGGAGGACCGGCGCAAGCGGGTGGACGAGCTGCTGGAACTCGTCGGGCTGGGCGGGTACGGGCGGCGGAAGGTGACCGAGCTGTCCGGCGGCGAGCAGCAGCGGGTGGCGTTGGCGCGGGCGCTGGCACCCCGGCCGCGGCTGTTGCTGCTGGACGAGCCGCTGTCGGCGCTCGACCGGGCGTTGCGGGAGACGTTGGCGGTGGACCTGGCGCGCGTGCTGCGGGAAGCCGGGGCGACCGCGCTGGTGGTGACGCACGACCACGACGAGGCGTTCACGCTGGCCGACCGGGTGGCGGTCATGCGGTCCGGCCGGATCCACCAGGTCGGTCCGCCGGCGGAGGTGTGGCGGCGGCCGGTGGACGTCGAGGTGGCCCGGTTCCTGGGCTGCGGGAAGGTGCTGTCGGCGGCCGAGGCGGAGCGGTTGGTGGGCGTGCGGGCCCGGGTCGGCCTGCGCGCGACGGCACTGCGCGTGGACCCCACCGGCCCGCTGACAGCCGAGGTCCTGGAACACGTCCACCGCCGCGACCACGTCCGGCTGCTGGTCCGGCTGGACATGCCGGCCGGGACTGCCGAGCACGTGCCGGGCACGGCTGAGGTGGTTGATGTGGGGAGGACGGCCGACGAGTTCGAGGCGGTGGCACCGGTCGCCGACCCCCCTGGTGTCGGCGATCGGGTGCGGCTGGCCGTCGATCCAGACGGGGTTGCCGTCATCGGGTAGCGGCCCAGTCCTCCCGGGTCAGCTCGTACTCGACTTCACCCTGGTCGGAGCCGGGGATCGGGTCGGGCCAGTCCTGGAAGAACGTCCGGGTGAACCGCAGGCCGACCTTCTCCATCACCCGCCGGGAACCGGTGTTCACCGCCATCGTGGTGGCGAACACCCGCTGTACCCCCAGGTCGCGGAAGCCCCGGTCGACCAGGGCTTTCGACACCTCGGTCGCGTAGCCCGCGCCCCAGTGCCGGCTGTGCAGGCGGTAGCCCAGCTCGCGCACGCCGGGCTCGGTCTCGCGGAACTCGAACGCCCCGATCAGTCGACCGGTCGATTTGTCGACACCGGCCCACCAGCCGGTGGCCCGCAGGTAGCGCGGCAGCAGCTCCTCCGCCACTGCCGCGCGGTCCAGCGGCCGGCCGCCGTCCAGGTAGCGCATGACGGCCGGGTCGGCGTGCAGGTCCACCAGGGCGTCCACGTCGGACGGCGTGAAGCCCCGCAGCGCCACCCGTTCGGTTTCCAGGAACATGCGGCCGACGATGCCTCAGCTGTCCTTGGTCGCCAACCGCATTGCCGCCAGCGACAGGCCGATCAGGATGTAGCACCCGGCCAGGGCCGTGCTCTGCCACAGCTGCCCGGTCGGCATCGGGTCGCGCACCACGTCGGCCAGGTCGTTCCAGCCCGATGTGATCAGGTACGGGTGCAGCCAGTCCAGCGCGCTGAACACCCCCAGCACCGCGGACACGATCACGCCGGCCATGGTCGCCGCCATCACCACCAGCGGGTGCTCGGTGCACGCCGAGATCGCCATCGCGATCGCCGCCACACCCCACACCTGGACGGTCACCAGCACGATCGTCAGCGCGATCCGACCGAGCGCTTCGCCGAACGACAGGGTGTTGCCGGACAGCGTCAGCATCCCCTGCCCGCCGAACAGCACCATGCCGGTGATCGTCGCGACGAACGCGATCAGCGTCACCGCGAACAGCGTCATGGTCGCCACGCCGAACGACTTGATCGCCAGCAGCCGCAGCCGGCCCACCGGGGACAGCAGCAGCCCGCGCAACGTGCCGTGCTGTGCCTCGCCCGCCAGCCCGTCCGCCGCCCAGATCGCCCCGACCAGCGGCAGCAGCATCGGCAGCGCCAGGAACAGGGTCAGGATCGGCAGCACCAGCCCGTTGCCGGAGATGATCGCCGCCAGCCCCGGGCCGCCCCGCCCGTCGCCGTCGACCGCGACCCACAGGCCGATCCCGGCCAGGATCGGCACCAGGCACAGCGCCGACAGCCCGATCACCGTGCGGGGCCGGCGCACGATCCACCGCAGCTCCGACCGCAGCTGGCGGCCCAGCGGAGCCCGAGACGCGACCAGTGTGGTCATCACGCACCCTCCTCGATGGTGTCCACGGCGGACAGCCCCTCTTCGGCTTCCTCAGCCTCGGTGAGCCGGGCGAACAGCTCCTCCAATCCGGTGCGCTGCCGACGCGCCTCCCACACCTGGATGCCGCCCTTGACCAGCGTTTCCAGCACGGCGGGCGGGGTGGTGCCGATCAGTTCCACGCGCAGGCCGTCGAGTTCGGCGCGGGCCGAGATCCGGGCGTCCCGCAGCACGTTCAACGCCTGTAGCCAGTCCGGTGTGGTGATGACCAGCGCGCTGGTCTCGGCCTGTAGCAGGTCGGCCAGCCTGCCCTGCGCCACGACCGTGCCCTTGTGCAGCACGGCGACGTGTGTGCAGGTCGCCTCGATCTCGCTGAGCAGGTGCGACGACACGACCACGGTGGTGCCGCCGCCGTGCAGCTCGGCGATGACGTTGCGCACCTCCCGCGTGCCCGCCGGGTCGAGCCCGTTGGTCGGCTCGTCCAGCACGATCAGCTCGCGCTCGACGAGCAGCGCCGCCGCCAGACCCAGCCGCTGCTTCATGCCGAGCGAGTAGCCCCGGTACCGGCGGTGCGCGGCGGACGCAAGCCCGACCCGCTCCAACGCCTCCTCCACCGCCTGCCCGATCGAGCCGGTGGCCAGCAGCGGCTCGAACGCCGCGATCCGCTTCAGGTTCTCCCGCCCGGACAGGAACGGGTGGAAGCCGGGACCCTCGACCAGCGCGCCGACGTGCGGCAACGCGCTCGCGGCACCGTCGGGCAACGCCTTCCCCAGCAGCTCGACCTCACCTTCGGTCGGCCGCACGAGCCCGAGCAGCATCCGGATCGTGGTGGTCTTGCCCGACCCGTTCGGGCCGAGCATCCCGAGCACCGCCCCCTGCGGCACGTCGAGATCCACCCGGTCCACCGCGACGGTTCGCCCGTACACCTTGCGCAGTCCCCGCGTCCTGGCCGCGAGGACGGGGACGGGGCCGGCGTCGGCCGACTCCGCCCGCGCGCTGGTCGAGGTGGTCATGCGGTCTTCTCCCCTGCTTGGTCCGCGGTCCGGTGCCCGGCGGTGCGTATTCGGCCTCGGGACTCGGCGGCCCGGCCCGGTCGTGGCGTGTGGTGGTGGTTCATCTGGTCCCTGCTCGGGTGTGGCTATCGGGTGGGACGGGGCCGACGCCGGTCGGCGTCGGCCCCTGGTCTCACCCGGTCGGTGTCAGTGAGTCCTGGTCACTTGACCTGGGCGATGGCCTCGGTGAGCACCTGCTCCGGCACCGGGCCGAGGGCGACCCGGCCGTCGTCGGCCAGCAGGACGCCGCCCACCCTGGTGGTGATCAGGGTGCCGCTGCCCCACGGGCCGCTGACCTGCTTGCCCAGCTGCTTGAGCAGGCCCTGCACGTCGACCTTCTCGGCACCGGGGCGCTCGGACCGTGGGTGGTCGCCCGGCTGCGCGTCGGCCAGGCCCTGCAAGGCGTTGGCAGGGACCTTCGCGGTCAGCACGACGTCCCAACCCTCACCGTGCACCTGCGGAGCGGCCTCGGCGAAGAGGCCCTCGGCCAGCGCCTTCTCCTCGTCGGTCGGCGCCTTCAGCTCCGGCTGCTCCACCTTCGCGCCCGCCGGCGGTGTGAACGAGAACAGCGCCGCGTCCTGCGGACCGACGTTCAGGTCCGCGAAGCCGACCTGGACGGCCGGGTTGTCGGTGCCGTTGGTCAGCACCGCCACCCGCAGCGGCAGCCGCAGCTCCGAGTCGACCGCGACCCGGACCTCGCGCAGCACGGTGCGCTCGGTCGGCTTCGGTGTCAGCACCAGCTCGTAGGTCGGCCGCCCGGCGACCCGGGCCGTGCCGTCCACCGTGACGTCGCTGAACTCCTTGATCTTCGCCACGACCTCCCGGGACAGGGTCACCGGATCGGGTGGCACCTGCCCGGCCTTCGGGTCGAGTTCGAGCTTCGGCTCGGCCAGGCTGCCGTGCGGCAGCTTCGTCACCGTCTGGTCGGCGGAGCTCCACAGCCAGCCGGTCGTGCCGTCGTCCACGAATGTGCGCTCCGCGTCACCGGCCGGGAGCTGGACGCGGACCCGGCCCGCGCCGTCGGTCCACATGCGCAGCTTCGACTCGCCGTCCGACAGCTGGGGCAGGCCCGCCAGCGCGGGGATGCCCAGGTCGTTGTTGACCTCGACCGACCCGCCGAACGCGGCCGGTTTCGCCGTCAGCACCGACTCGACCAGGGACTCCGCGCTCACGTCCGGCAGGACGGGTGCGGGACCCGCACCGGCGGGCATCGCGAGCGCCCCCAGACCAACGGCACCGGCGACGACGCCGACCGCCGCGGCGACCACGGTCACCCTTCTCCGGTTCATGTCCCCTCCTCCACGGGTGTCGGGCCGACCGGTTGCCGAACCGACACCACAGACGTTCCTCGGTCCGGGCTGAGATACCGCTGAGAGTCGTGCCGACGCTGAGAACGGGCTGAGGATCGGACCCCGATTGTCCTACCTTCGGGGCATCCTGTGGAGCGTGAGGCCACGGGTGCTGGTTGTAGACGACGAGGTGGGCGTGCGGCGCGCGCTCGAACGAGGGCTGTCCGCGGAGGGCATGGAGGTGGTCACCGCCGCCGACGGCCCGAATGCCCTGCGGGTGGCGCTGACCGGCGCGTTCGACGTGGTGCTGCTGGACATCATGCTGCCCGGACTGAGCGGCTACCGGGTGCTCCAGCGGATGCGCGCGGAAGGCGTCCGGACACCGGTGCTCATGGTGTCGGCGAAGGACGGCGAGGTGGACCAGGCCGACGGTCTCGACCTGGGCGCGGACGGCTACCTGGTGAAGCCGTTCAGCTTCGTGGTGCTGGTCGCGCAGGTCCGGGCGCTGCTCCGGCGCAACCAGGTCGACCTGGCCCGGCGCAAGCTCAAGCTGGGCGACCTGGTGGTGGACCGCGCGGTGCGCGAGGTGAGCTGGGCGGGCGAGCCGGTGAGCCTGTCGCCACGCGAGTACGCGGTGCTGGACGTGCTGGCCGGCCGGGCCGGCTCGGTGGTGACCAAGGACGAGCTGCTGCGCACGGTGTGGGGCGACGAGCAGGCGGCGACCCGCAACGCGGTCGAGGTGTACGTCGGCTACCTGCGGCGCAAACTGGACGCGATGGGCGCGGGGGAGGTGGTGCGCACCGTGCGCGGTCACGGCTACCTGGCCTCGACACCCGACCTGGACGCGGCGCTGGACTCGACCGCCGCCCGCCGCAGGTGAACCCCCGCCGCTGGTGGTTGCGGCGCACGCTGCGGTTCCGGATCACCGTCGTCGCGACCGGAGTGGCCCTGCTGTGCCTGCTGGCGCTGACCCTGCTCGCCCCGAGCCTGATCGGGATGGTGCAGATCAGCGCCGTGGACTCGGAGCTGGAACGCGCCGGGCACGTGCGCGTGCTGGACATCGCGGGCAACCCGCTGGACGGCGGGCCGCGCACCGACCTGACCGCGCGCGAGATCCGGCAGCTCAAAGCCGGGGAGAAGGTGCTCCGGATCGACGGCGCGAGCGCGCACCGCTGGCTCGGTCGGGTGGTGTTCGCCCCGGACGGCACGCCCCAGCTGCACGTCGCGGGCGATACCCTGGTCGGCTACCGGCAAGCCAACGACCTGGGCACCAGGTGGCTGGCCGTGGCCGCGGTGCTGGTCGCGGGCCTGGTGGGCATCGCGACCTGGCTGTCCGTGCGGTCCTCGCTGCGCCCGGTGGAACGGATGCGGGTCGCCGCCGGCCAGCTGCCCCGGGGCGAACGGCTGCCGGTGCCCGCCGCGCGGGACGAGCTGCAAGCCCTCGCCGAGGCCCTGAACGCCCTGCTGGCCAGGCGCGACGAGGCCACCGAACGGCTGCGCCGGTTCACCGGGGACGCCGCGCACGAGCTGCGGTCACCGGTCACGTCGGTGCGCGCCCAGGCCGAGGTGGCGGTGGCGCACCCCGACCCGGACTTCTCCATCGAGGTGCTGGAATCCGTCGTGGAGGAGTCCGAACGGCTGTCCAACCTGGTCGACTCGCTGCTCCTGCTGGCCCGCGCGGACACCGGGGAGCTGCCGCGCGCCGAGCCGGTGGACGTGGTACTCCAGGCACAGGCCGCACTGGAGCGGATGCCGAAGGTCGAGCTGCTGGTGTCGATCCACGCGCCGATGAGCGCGTGCCTGATCCAGGCCGCCCGGACCGAGGTCGAGCTGGTGCTGGACAACCTGATCCGCAACGCCTGCCGGCACGCCCGGACGTTCGTGCGGATCTCGGTGCTGCCCGCGCCGGGCGAGATCCGGCTGGTGGTGGACGACGACGGCCACGGCATCCCGCCCGAGCACCGGGAGAAGGTGTTCGACCGGTTCTACCGGGTGGAGTCCGACCGGGGTCGGGCGACCGGCGGGTTCGGTCTGGGTCTGGCGCTGGTCGCGCACCTGGTGACCCGGCGGCGGGGCACCGCTCGGGCGATGGAGTCGCCGGAGGGCGGCGCTCGCCTGGAGGTGCGCTGGCCCGCCTACCGGTGATGGCAGGATCGACTTCGTGCCCGAGCTTCGAGCGACCACGCTGGTCGACGCACCCCTGCGGACGGTCGCCGCGGCGCTCCTGGACGCCCGCCTGCTGGCGCGGTCCATCCGGGGGCTGGGCGTGCGGATCGGCAGCGGCGACCCGGTGCTGTACGCGGGCGCGGAACTGGCCGGTTCGGTCGGCCCGGTGACCGGCACGCTGCTCGTCACCAGGGCGGACACCACAGGCGTCTCGGCGGAGCTGGTCGGCGGGCCGCTGCCGAGGTTCGTGCTGATCACGGACCTGCTGCACACCGGCGGCGGCACGATGGTGGTCGACTCGGTGGAGTGGACCAGCCCCGGCGGCCCGTTCGGCCGGCTGGCGGACGTGATCGTGGGGCGCGGGCTGGCGCTGAAGGTGCTCCAGGCGCGGGCGCAGGCGGTGTCGGCGCGCAGCCGGGAGTTGGTGGACGCGAAGGTCGTCGTGGGCGCGGCGATCGTGCGGGACGGGTTGCTGCTGGCCCAGCAGCGGGCGTTCCCCGCGCACCTGGCGGGCGGCTGGGAGCTGCCGGGCGGCCGGGTCGAGCAGGGGGAGGACGACCTGGCGGCGGTGGCGCGGGAGTGCGCGGAGGAGCTGGGCGTGGTGGTGACGCCGGGCCCGCAGGTCGGGCCGGACATCCCGCTGCGCGCGGACCACCTGCTGCGGGTGTACCGGGCGGACCTGGTGCGGGGCGAGCCGCACGCGTTGGAGCACCGGTCGGTGCGCTGGATCGGGCCGTCCGAGCTGGACGACCTGAGCTGGCTGCCCGCCGACCGCGTGCTGCTGCCCGCCCTGCACGACCTGCTGGAACCCCGCGAGTAACGGGATCCCAGCAGGTCCGGCGCTTCAGCCCAGGCCGGACATGCGCAGCGCGGCGTCCAGGCGGTGCCGGCAGCGTTCACGGGTGCGCTCGGCACCGTGGGCACGCACCCGGTCCAGCTCGGCCGGGTCGTCCAGCAGCGCCTGCGTCCGCTCCCGCACGCCCCGCAGCTCCTCGATGACCGCCTCCGCCGTGGCCTCCTTCAGCTCGGCGTAGTCGGCCAGCGATTCCGCCAGCTCCTTCGGGTCCTTCGCCGTGCACGCGGCCAGGATCTCCAGGAGGTTCGCCACACCCGGCTGGGTGTCCGGCGCGTACCGCACGACGCCGGTGTCGTCGGTCACCGCACGCTTGATCTTGCGGCGCACGAGATCCGGCGCGTCCAGCACGAAAACGGTTCCGGCCGCGTCTTTTGCGGTTTTCGCCATTTTGCGGGCCGGGTCCGCCAAATCCCGGACCCGCGCGGCGGTCGGCGGCACCACGGACTTCGGCATCACGAAGACCTCGCCGTACGTCCCGTTGAACCGGCGGGCCAACACGCGCGCCAACTCCACGTGCTGGGCCTGGTCGTCGCCCACCGGGACCTCGTGCGCGCCCTGGAGCAGGATGTCCGCCGCCATCAGCACCGGGTAGGTGAGCAGGCTCAGCCGGACCGACGACCGGCCGGCGGATTTCTCCTTGAACTGGATCATCCGGGCCGCCTCGCCGTACGTGCAGGTGCACTCCAGCACCCAGGTCAGCGCGCCCAGCTCGCGGACCAGGTCGGACTGCACCGACACGGACCGGGGATCGACGCCGGCGGCGATCAGCACGGCCAGCTGTTCCCTGGTCAGGGCACGCAGCCGGGCCGGGTTGTGCGACGACGTCATGGCGTGCAGGTCGCTGATGAAGTACACGTCCTCATCGGTGCCCTCGGCCGCCCAGCGTCGGATCGCGCCGAGGTAGTTGCCCAACTGCACCGGGCCGGACGGGGTGATCGCGGACAACCTGATCATGGTGGCTTTCCCTTCGAGGTGTGCCCGCCCGACCAGCCCCCGAACGCACGAAGGCCGCCCCAGCGGGCGGCCAGCGTTTCGTCAACGCACAGTTCTCACGGCCGCCGCAAGACGGACCACCAGAACGGGTAAAGAGTGCGCATAGCCGCGATCATAGCGTGTTTTACCCGTGTGTCGCGGGTCTACATTTTGTCTATGTACATCGTGCTGCTGGAGTACATCAAGCCGCTGGACGAGGTCGACTACGCCCTGCCGGAGCACGTGGACTGGCTGAACAAGCAGTACGAAGCCGGTTACTTCCTCGTCTCCGGACGCCAGGTGCCGCGGGTCGGCGGGGTGATCATCGCCCGACCGATGCTGCGCGGGAAGTTGGACGCGCTGCTGGCCACCGATCCCTTCGCACAGCAGAAGCTGGTCCGCTACCGGGTGGTGGAGTTCCAGGCCACCAGGACCGCACCGGAGCTGGCCAAGGTCAACGAAGCCGTGTTGACCTGACGGACAGGCACGGACCCGCCACCCGGTCCACCGGGTGGCGTGGGATCAGGCGGCTTTCTTCGCGGCCTTGCCGTTGAGCTTCTTCCGGCCGGCTTTCTCCGCCTTCTTGATCGCTTTCCGGCGCGCTTTCAGCAGCACGGTCACCGGACAGCTCTTGCAGCGCGGCTTCGACCGGCAGCACTTCTTCTTCACCTTGATCTTGCCCACGCGTCGCCTTCCACTCATCCGGGTGTCCTCAGAGTAGGTGAGGCTGACCTCACCCTCCGTACGTGTGTGGTATTGGCGCCCGTACCGGTAGGCTGTCGGAGGCTGTGCGCGATCTGACCTCCCGGCGCCTGCCCATCCTCGACAGACAGCTCTAGGAGTTCCGCGTGCCCACGGCCACCGCGTCGATCAAGGAAACGCTGGTCCGCAACGACCTGCGCAACGTGGCGATCGTCGCGCACGTTGACCACGGCAAGACCACTCTGGTCGACGCCATGCTCCGCCAGTCCGGCGCCTTCTCCGAACGCGCCGAGCTCGTAGACCGGGTCATGGACTCGGGCGAGCTGGAGCGCGAGAAGGGGATCACGATCCTCGCCAAGAACACCGCGGTCCGCCGGCACACCGCCGACGGCGTGGTGACCATCAACGTGGTGGACACCCCCGGCCACGCCGACTTCGGCGGCGAGGTCGAACGCGGCCTCTCCATGGTCGACGGCGTCGTGCTGCTGGTGGACGCCTCGGAGGGCCCGCTGCCGCAGACCCGGTTCGTGCTGCGCAAGACGCTGGCGGCCGGCCTGCCGGTGATCCTGGTGGTGAACAAGGTCGACCGCCCCGACGCCCGGATCGCCGAGGTCGTCGACGAGGCCCACGACCTGCTGCTGGACCTGGCCACCGAGGTCGGCGCGGACGACTCCGTGCTGGACCTGCCGGTGGTCTACGCCTCGGCCAGGGCCGGGCGCGCGTCGCTGAACCAGCCCGAGGACGGCGGCCTGCCGGACGAGGAGAACCTCGACACGCTGTTCGAGGTGCTGTTCAACCACATCCCCGCGCCCACCGGTGACGCCGACGCCCCGCTGCGGGCGCTGGTCACGAACCTGGACGCGTCGTCGTTCCTCGGCCGCATCGCGCTGTGCCGGATCGAGGCGGGCCGCATCCGCAAGGGCGAGACGGTGTCGTGGTGCCGTGAGGACGGCTCGGTGCAGAAGGTGCGCATCACCGAGCTGCTGATCACCGAGGCGCTGGAGCGCGTCCCGGCCGAGGAGGCGCGGGCGGGCGACCTGGTCGCCATCGCCGGCATCCCGGAGATCACCATCGGCGACACGCTGGCCGACGTGGACAACCCGGAGCCGCTGCCCCGGATCACCGTGGACGAGCCCGCCATCTCGATGACCATCGGTGTGAACACCTCGCCGCTGGCCGGTCGCGGCGGCGGCAGCAAGCTCACCGCCCGCGTGCTCAAGGCCCGGCTGGACTCGGAGCTGGTCGGCAACGTGTCGGTGCGGGTGCTGCCGACCGAGCGGCCGGACACCTGGGAGGTGCAGGGCCGCGGCGAGCTGGCGCTGGCCATCCTGGTCGAGCAGATGCGCCGCGAGGGCTTCGAGCTGACCGTCGGCAAGCCGCAGGTGGTCACCAAGACCGTGGACGGCAAGCTGCACGAGCCGTTCGAGCGGCTCACCATCGACGCGCCCGAGGAGCACCTGGGTTCGATCACCCAGCTGCTGGCCAACCGCAAGGGCCGGATGGAGAACATGTCCGGCCACGGCAGCGGCCGGATCAAGCTGGACTACGTCGTGCCGTCGCGCGGCCTGATCGGCTTCCGCACCGAGTTCCTGACCGAGACCCGGGGCACCGGCATCGCGAACGCGGTGTCCGAGGGCTACGGTCCGTGGGCCGGCGAGATCCGGACCAGGCACAACGGCTCGCTGGTCGCCGACCGGTCGGGCTCGATCACCGCGTACGCGATGATCCAGTTGGCCGACCGGGGCACGTTCTTCGTGGAGCCGGGCGCGGACGCGTACGAGGGCATGGTCGTCGGCGAGAACCCGCGTGCCGAGGACCTGGACGTGAACGTGTGTCGTGAGAAGAAGCTGACGAACATGCGCACGTCCACCGCCGACGTGATGGAGACGCTGGCCCGGCCGCGCAAGCTGTCGCTGGAGGAGGCGCTGGAGTTCTGCGCCGTGGACGAGTGCGTGGAGGTCGCGCCCGAGGTCGTCCGGGTCCGGAAGGTCACCCTGGACGCCAACCAGCGCGGCCGTGAGCGCAACCGCGCCAAGCTGCGCGGCTGACGAACACCTCTCCGGAACGCCCCTCGGTCACCCGATCGGGGGGCGTTTCGCGTGCGGTGAGCACGCCGTGACGGCGGGTGTGCGCAACGGACCCGGACGGATCGACACAGCAGGCCGTCAGCGGCGAGGACGAATGGACGCCGAAGGTGAACGCGGCTCTGGTCGCCGAGAGGTGCCCGAGGGTCCCGGTCGTGACGTCCGCCGATGTCGAGCTGAAACCTGGCCGCCCGAATGCGGGAGCAGGGGCCGTCCGACCCGGCGATGCGCCACCTGACCGTGGTGCTCGACAACCCGACGTGCACCGGTCCGTTCGCCTGCGACAGCCTGCTGCCCGCCGTGCTGCCCATGGACTACACCCTGACCGTGTACGGCTACAGCAAGAAGTACACCGGAGGCAATCCGCCGTGGCGTCGCTGATCGCGTATTACCACCGAGGCGAGGACCCGGTCCCGGTCGGAACCGTCGCCGAGTTGGACGCGCTGCTGGACCGCATGGCGGCCGATTACGCCGCGCAGGCCGGTCCGGTGCCGCTGATGGCCGAGCTGTCGCGCCCTGACCCGTACGCCGAGGGCTGGGTGGTCGTACGCCTCGGCCTCGGCCGCGACCGGGGTTTCCTCGCGCACGCCGACGCCGATGGGTCGTTCATCACCACCAACGGCGGCGACCCGGACGGCGACCCGGTGATCTACGACCACCAGGCGCACGCCCGCGAGTTCCCCGCTGACGTCGAGGTGTCGCTGGAGGAGCTGCGCCGGGCCGCGCACGACCTGGTTGCGACCGACGGCGGCCGTTCGACGGCGGTCACCTGGCGGCCCTGGGGCCTGTGAACGTCCCGGCTTCAGTGCAGCGTGTTGCGTGACGGCGGGTGTGCGCAGCGGACCCCCAGTAATAAGGTGTAGCCCACAGCGGCCAACCGTTGTGGGCGCGGGACCGTCCTAAGGACGTGAAGTCCGGGGTCTTCGGTCAACTGTGTAGTAGATCTGGCACTCTCGTGCGCATGAGTAGGTCTGGGGGGACCCGCGTGCGCGCGGCCTTCGTCGTGGTCGCGCTACTGGTGTTGTCCGCGTGTTCGGTCACCCCGCCGCCTCCGCTGGTGCCGTCCACGCCGGGTATGACGGTCGTGCCGAAGGAGAAGCTGAACGAGATCGTCGTCGGCGTGGACGAGGTGAAGGGCGGCTACAACCCGCACACGCTGGCCGGCCAGTCGACCGTCACCACGGCGCTGTCCTCGCTGATCCTGCCCAGCGCGTTCCGGACGAACACCGACGGCACCCCGCGCATCGACCTCGACCTGCTGGCCAGCGCCGAGGTCACGAAGGCCGAGCCGTACACGGTCACCTACACGATCCGCCGGGACGCCTCCTGGTCGGACAGCGCGCCCATCGCCGCCGAGGACTTCGTCTACCTCTGGGAGCGGATGCGCGAGGAGCCGGGTGTGGTCGACCCGGCCGGGTACCGGCTGATCTCCGACATCGCCTCCCGCGAGGGCGGCAAGGTGGTGGACGTCGTGTTCGGCAGCCCCTACCCGGGCTGGCGGAGCCTGTTCGGGAACCTGCTGCCCGCCCACCTGCTCAAGGACGCGCCCGGCGGGTGGGCCGCCGCGCTCACCGACAGCTTCCCTGCGTCCGCCGGCCCGTTCGCCGTCCGGACGCTCGACCAGCCGCGCGGCGAGATCATCCTGGAGCGCAACGACCGGTTCTGGGAGCGGCCCGCCGCACTCGACCGGGTGGTCCTGCGCCGGGCGAGCCAGCCCGACACGGTCGAGGCGCTGAAATCGGGTGACGACCAGGCCGCGCTCATCCGGGCCGACGCCATCGCGTTGAAAGACATCGAGAACCTCGGCCGGACAACGTCCCTCACGTCCACCGCCGTCCCGCGGCCCGAGGTGGTGCAGATCCTGGCCCGGCCGGCCGCGCCGCAGCTGGCCGACGTCCGGGTCCGGCAGGCCGTTTTCAACGCCCTCAACCGGGACGAGCTGATCGCCATCGGCTCCCGCAACGGGCCGGGCAGCAAGCTCCGGGCGGACTCCCTGGTCGTCCCACCCAGCAAGGCGGGCTACCAGCCGACCTACCAGCCGAACGCCACCCCGTACGCGCAGCTGCTCACCGAGGCCGGCTACACCCAGCAGAACGGGCAATGGTTGCGTGATGGCAAACAACTTACGCTCACCATCGCCGCACCCGCCGGCGTGGAGCCGTATGTGACCGTCGCGAGCCAGGTGCAACGCCAACTTTCATTGTCCGGAATCGCCGGACGCGTCCTGACAACGCCGCCCAATCAGTTGTTCGGGCGAGATCTCTCCGGCACCGCGACAACCAACGTCGAGGTGGTCGACATTGCGGTCGTGCCGCGTGTCGACACCGGTGATTCGGCCGCCACGCTCGCTTCCGCATTCGGCTGCCGCACCTCGTCGGGTGACTCAAGTACACCCATTCCGGCGAATCTGTCCGGTTTCTGTGACCAAGCGGCACAGGCGTCGATCGACGCCGCGCTGACCGGCAAGCTGCTGCTGTCCGAGGCCCTCGCCCGGGTCGAGCCGGTGCTCTGGCAGCAGGCCGTCGCACTGCCGTTGTTCCAGGTAGCGGACCTGCTGGTGGCTCTTCCGCAGGCTCAGAACGTCACCGCCGGGGCCCCGTTCGCGGGCCCGCTGAGCGATGCCGCGTGGTGGCGTCGGGAAGGTCGTTGACAGTTGACTCGACCACTATGGGTGAGTTAACCCTTGTCTCAAGGTGCGGTCGCGCGGCAATATTGACAGTATTCCCGTCGTCCGGTTAACAAACGCTCCCACGCGGTAACGACGGAGTAGCTTGCTGCTACCAGCGTGTCACCCTTTGGTCACGATCGGCCTTGGGGTCGTGACCCTGCTTGCGGCCTCTTCTTATCGTGCTGCAACGGTGTGTCGGTTCGGGGCGCGTTTGGCACATCACGGTTATGGGTTGAGTTCGGCCCAAACGGGCGCTCCAACCCAGTGCTAGGAGGGCACGTGTCGATGAGGAGATCAAAGGCTGTCTCGGCGCTCGCGCTGCTGACCGGCGCCGCACTCGTGTTGAGTGCGTGCGGTGGCGGCGGTGCCGGTGAAGGCGACCAGGGTGGCCAGCAGAACGCCGACCCCGGCAAGATCGGTGGTCAGGACGAGCTGTTCAAGCGTCCGAAGGTGGACGACATCGGTGAG
>CBHFOL010000178.1:0-16132 GCA_965995405.1 uncultured Saccharothrix sp. | reverse complement strand
GAACTGCACGGTGCCCGTGGTGTCCGCGGAACGCGCGCACGCGATCGTCGCCGCGTCGGGCTGCACGACGGCGAAGGTGAAGGTGGCCGATCCGGGTTCGTCACTGTCCGAGGACCTGGAACGGGTAGCGGCAGTACGCGACGCGCTGGGCCCATCCGGCAAGGTTCGGGTGGACGCGAACACCGCGTGGGACGTCGACACGGCGGTACGCGCGATCCGCGAGCTGGACCGGGCCGCCGGCGGCTTGGAGGACGTCGAGCAGCCGTGCCCATCGGTCGAGGAACTGGCGGCAGTGCGCCGACGGGTGAACGTCCGGATCGCGGCGGACGAGTCGATCCGGCGAGCCGAGGACCCGCTGCGGGTGGCCGTCGCCGGGGCGGCGGACATCGCGGTGATCAAGGTGGCCCCGCTGGGCGGGGTGCGGCGGGCGCTGCGGGTCGCCGAATCGTGCGGCCTGCCGTGCGTGGTGTCATCGGCGGTCGAGACGTCCGTAGGCATGGCGGCGGGCTTGGCCCTGGCCGGCGCGCTGCCGGAACTGGACTTCGCCTGCGGCCTGGGCACGCTGTCCCTGCTGGACGGCGACGTGGCAAGCGACTCCCTACGCCCCGTCGACGGCTGGCTCCCGGTCCCCACCGAAGCCCCCAAACCCGACCGCTACGCCGAGTTCACCGCCGACCCGATCACCACCCGCCGCTGGCAAGACCGCCTGGCCCGTGTAACAGCCGCCGCCTTGTGAACAGTCACGACAACTGGTCGACCCGCAACGTGATCGGGCAGGGCGAGGTGGTCGTGAATTCGCCCGTGACGGCTCCGGAATCCCGGTATCCGAACTCGCCCGCGAGATGGCAGCCGACCACCGACACCGGCTCGCCGAGATCGACCAGCCAGTAATGCGGAATACCGGCCCTGGCGTATTCCTCGCGTTTGAGAACGTTGTCCCTCCGATGCGACTCCGGAGACACGATCTCGATGACGACCCGAACCTCCGACGCACGGATCAAGCCTCCTTCCACCTCCACCCGGTCCAACGCGTCCGCATCCACGACGACCAGGTCGGGCCGACGCGAGAAGCCCGGCCCGCCCGCCGGAACCAACTCCAGGTCGACGTCGATGCCATGAATCACCAACAGCCGGTCGGGCAACTGCCGGTGCAACTGGTAGCCCAACTCGCCCATCGCGACATTGTGCCCAACAGTCGGGTTCGGCCAGAGCGAAACCACCCCACCACACAGCTCCGTATAGCCTGCTTCGCATTCGCCGAGCGCGGCGTACTCGGCAATACTCAGCAATTTCCCCACTTCTTCATCGTGCCACGACCATCCGTTCGAATGCATCGCTCGATCAGGTGATCATGGTCGGCCGATGGTGCTGCCCAGGCTCTTCACCACGCCGTCCGTCCGGTTCAACGCCTCCGTCCGCCGCGCCGTCGCCGGCACCCGGGTCAGGTCCACCACCCGGATCGGCGGCCCGAACTCGACCAGCGTCGGCACGTACTCGGCGCGCTCCACCGCCCACCCGCCCGCACCCTTCACGAACTTGAACCGGGTCACGATGCCCTCCTCCGTGATCCCCCGGGGCTCGGAGTGCCGCGCCACCTCGTTGCCCAGCCCGTACACCACCCACTTGCCGTTGATCTGCTCGATCGGCTGCACGGCGTGCACGTGCGTCCCGATGATCAGGTCCACCGCCGGGTCCGCCAGGATCGCCGCCGCCATCGCCCGCTGCTCCTCGGTCGCCTCGTGCTGGTACTCCGCACCCCAGTGCAGACTCGCCACCACGACCTCCGCCCCCGCCTCCCGAGCCGCACGCGCCGCCGCCAGCACCCCGTCCACCGAAAGCTGGTTCGCCATCCACGGCTGCGGCAACGGGATGCCGTTGAACCCGTACGTGAACGACACCTGCCCGACCCTCACGCCCCTCGCATCCAGCAGCAACGGCGTAGCCGACTCCTCCGGCGTCCGGAACGAACCGGTGTGCCGCAGACCCGCCGCGTCCAGCACGTCCAAGGTCGTCTTGATCGCACCCGACCCCCGGTCCAACGTGTGGTTGGACGCCGTCGAGCAGCTGTCGTACCCGATCGCCTTCAACGTCGTCGCCACCTCGGGCGGCGCGCTGAACGCCGGGTACCCGTACGTCGGCTCGCCCGGCGCGGACAGCGGCGTCTCCATGTGGCAGATCGACAGGTCCGCGTCGATCGCCTCCCGCAGCCCGCCCAGGATCTGCCCGAAGTCACGCGGCCCGTCCACGTCCGCCTGCTCGGTCAGCAACGGGTGCACCAGGATGTCGCCGCCCGCCGCCAGCGTGAACGACGGCAACGGCGGCGTGGTCGTCACCACCGGCGGCGGCAGCCGGGACGACGTGATCACCACGGGCGACCCCGTGCACGCGGTGAGGCAGGCGGCCAGCGACAGTGCCGCCAGCCGCCTGCCGCGTCTGTTCAGCGGTGCCGCCTGCGCCGCAGCAGGAACACCAGCACGGCCAGCGCCAGCACGATCGGCAGCACGCGCTTGAGCACCGGCACGCCCGCCGTCTCCAGCAGGTCGATCGGCTCGTCCGGCACCGCACGCAGGTGCGGCCGGGCCCCCGGTTCAGGAGACGTCGAAGACGAAGGGGAAGTCACCTCCTCAGCCTCCCCCGTCGCGAGCGACGTCGCCAGGCAATCCGCGAACTCGCCCACGATCTTCCCGCTGACCTCGCTGATCAGCCCGCGCCCGAGCTGCGCGGGACGGCCGGTGATGTTCAGGTCGGTCACCACCGACACGTCCGTGCCACCGTCGGACGCCCCGGACAGCGCCACCGACACCGTCGCCGACGCCGTGCCGTTGCCCCTGGTGTCCTTGCCGGACGCCTTGAGCACGGCCGCGCGCACGTCCTCGTCCACCGACGTGAACTCGCCCGTCCCCTTGTAGAGCAGGGTCACCGGCCCGAGCTTCACCTTCACCGTGCCGGTGAACGCCCGCCCGTCGACCCCGGTGAGGGTGGCACCCGGCATACAGGGCGCCACCTTCTCCGGGTCGAGCAGGGCCGCCCACACGTCCGGCACGGGCGCGGGAACGGTGAACCGGTGTTCCAGCTTCATGCGCCCACCGCGGCAGCTACCGCCCGTTCGGTGAGGACCCGGGCCAGATGGGTGCGGAACTCGGCGTCCGCGTTGCCGTCGGACGTCGGGCTCGTGCCCTCGGCAGCGTGCGCGGCGGCCGACCGGATCGCCTCGGCGGAAGCGGGCTGCCCGACCAGCGCCTCCTCCACACCACGCGCCCGCACGGGCGTCGGCCCCATGTTGGTCAGGCCGACCCGGGCCTCCACGACGACCCCGCCGGACACCTTCAACGCCGCCGCGACCGCCACGATCGACCACGCCTGGGCGACCCGGTTGAACTTCTCGTAGTGCGCGCCCCAGCCGGTCAGCTTCGGCACCCGGACGTGTGTCAACAGCTCCCCCGGCTCCAGCGCGGTGGTGAAGTAGTCGACGAAGAACTCTGCTGCCGGCACCTCCCGCGTCCCGGACGGGCCCGCGAGCACCATCACGGCGTCCAACGCCAGCGCGGGCGCGAGCAGGTCACCGGCCGGGTCGGCATGGGCGAGCGCGCCGCCGAACGTGCCCCGGTGCCGGATCTGCGGGTCGGCGACGGTGTCCGTGGCCAGCTGCAACAGCCGGGCGTGCTCGCGCACCAGGTGGTCGCGCTGCACCTCGTAGTGCGTGGTCATCGCGCCGATGAGCAGCGCGTCGCCCTCGTCGTGCACACCGGTCAGCTCGGTGAGCCCGGACAGGTCGACCACGAGGGTCGGCGCGGCCAGCCGCATCCGCAGCACCGGGATCAGGCTCTGCCCGCCGGCGAGCACCTTGGCGTCCTCGCCGCCGGCCACCAGCGCGCCCACCGCTTCGTCCACTGTGGACGGTGCCACGTAGTCGAACCCGGCGGGGATCATGCCGCACCTCCGTTTCGCAACGCCTGCCACACCCGCATCGGCGAGCACGGCATCTCCACGTCTCGGACCCCGAGGTGCCGCAACGCATCCACGACCGCGTTCACCACGGCAGGGGTCGACGCGATGGTGCCCGCCTCGCCGACTCCCTTGACCCCCAACGGGTTCGAGTCCGCCGGCGTCTCGGTGCGGTCGGTGTCGAACCACGGCAGGTCCGCCGCCGACGGCACCAGGTAGTCGGCGAGCGTGGCCGTGGTGAGCGTGCCGCCCTCGTCGTGCACGGCCTCCTCGTACAGGGCCTGCGCGATGCCCTGCGCCAGGCCGCCGTGCACCTGGCCCTCCACGATCAGCGGGTTGACCACCTTGCCGACGTCGTCCACGCACACGTACGACCGGATCTTCACCCGTCCGGTCTGGGTGTCGACCTCGGTCGCGCACAGGTGCGTGCCGTGCGGGTAGGAGAAGTTCTGCGGGTCGAACGTGGCGTCCGCGTCCAGGCCCGGCTCCATCCCGTCCGGCAAGTTGTGCGCCACGTGCGCGGCGACTACCACCTGACCGAGGGACATCGTGGTGGACGTGCCGCGCACGGAGAACGTGCCGGAGCCGAACTCCACGTCGTCCGCCGAGCACTCCAGCAGGTGCGCGGCCACCGTGCGGGCCTTCGCCAGCACCTTGTCCGCCGCCAGCACGACGGCCGTGCCGCCGACCGCCAGCGACCGCGACCCGTAGCTGTCCATGCCCCGGTGCGAGACCTGCGTGTCGCCGTGCAGCACCTCGACGTCCTCGAACGGCACGCCGAGCCGGTCGGCCACGATCTGGCTCCACGCCGTCTCGTGCCCCTGGCCGTGCGGCGAGGTGCCGGTGATCAGCTCCACCTTGCCGGTGGGCAGCATCCGGATCGCCGCGTGCTCCCAACCGCCCGCGCCGTAACGCAGCGCGCCCAGCACTCGGGACGGCGCGAGCCCGCACATCTCGGTATAGGTGGAAATCCCGATGCCGAGCTGCACGGGATCGTTGGCGGCACGCCGTTCGGCCTGCTCGGCGCGCAAAGCGTCGTAGCCGAACATCTCCACCGCCCGTGCGGTCGCCGCCTCGTAGTTGCCGCTGTCGTAGGTGAGGCCCGCGACCGTGGTGAACGGGAATTCCTCGTGCCGGATCCAGTTCTTCTTCCGCAGCTCCAACGGGTCCACGCCGAGTTCGACGGCCAGTTCGTCCATGATTCGCTCGACCGCGAACGTGGCCTCCGGCCGTCCCGCGCCCCGGTACGCGTCCGTGGGCGTCTTGTTCGTGAACACGTTCGTGCAGGTGAACCGATACGCGGGGAACTTGTAGATCGCGTTGAACATGAACGCGCCCAGGATCGGCACGCCCGGCGTGACCAGCCGCAGGTACGCGCCCATGTCGGCGAGCAGTTCCACCCGGAGCCCGGTGACCGTGCCGTCGCGGCGCGCCGACACCGTGATCTTCTGGATCTGGTCTCGGCCGTGGTGCGCGCACAGCATCGACTCGGTGCGCGACTCGGTCCACTTCACCGGCTTGCCCACCCGGCGCGCGACCAGCAGCGTCAACACCTCTTCGGGTGTCACCTGGAGCTTCCCGCCGAACCCGCCGCCCACGTCCGGGGCGATGACCCGCAGCTTGTGCTCCGGGATGCCGAGCACGGCGGACAGCATCCAGCGCAGGATGTGCGGGATCTGCGTGGCCGACCACATCGTGGCCGAGTCGGGCGTCGGGTCGACCACGACCGAACGCGGCTCCATGAACGCCGGGATGAGCCGCTGCTGGCGGAACGTGCGCTCGACGACCACCTCGGCGTCCGCGATCGCCGCGTCCACGTCGCTGCCGGTGCCCGCCTGCGCCGAGTCGAACACCCAGGTGGCGCTCTTGTTCGTGCCCAGGTCGGGGTGCACGAGGTCCGCGCCGTCCGCGATCGCGGCGGCCATGTCCAGCACCACCGGCAGGTCCTCGTAGTCGACGTCGATCGCGGCCAGCGCGTCCTGCGCCTCGGCCGCGCTGCGGGCGATCACGACCGCGACCGCCTCACCCGCGAAGTTCACCTCGTCCACCGCGATCGACGGGGCGGGCGGGGCCAGCATGTCCTCGGTGATCGGCCACGCGCACGGCAGGCTGCCCTGTTCGTCGGCCAGGTCGGAGCCGGTGAGCACCTCCAGCACGCCGGGCATCCGGGTGGCCTCGGTGGCGTCGATCGCGGTGATCCGGGCGTGCGCCACCGGGCTGCGCAGGACGGCCAAGTGCAGCATCCCGGGGAGTTGGAGGTTGTCGGTCCACTTGGTCGCCCCGGTGATCAGCCGGGCGTCCTCCTTGCGTCGCCGGGCCCGGCCCACCTCGGGCTCGGCCGTGGCGGTCATTCCCCACCGCCGGCGTGCATGGGGGACCGGTCGACAATCTGCTGCTCGGACACCTGTTCGGCCTCGGGACCGGCACCGGGACTCATCCGCTGGGCGGCGTCCCGGACCGCGCGGACGATGTTCTGGTAGCCCGTGCAGCGGCAGAGGTTGCCCTCCAGGCCGTGCCGGACGGCTTCGTCGTCGGGGTCGGGGTTGTCCGCCAGCAGGTCCAGGGCCTGCATGATCATGCCGGGGGTGCAGAACCCGCACTGGAGCGCGTGGTTCTCGTGGAACGCCTGCTGCACCGGGTGCAGTTGCCCGCCCCGGGCCAGACCTTCGATGGTGGTGACCTCACGACCGTTCGCCTGCACCGCGAGGACGGAGCACGACTTCACGCTGTGGCCGTCGAGGTGGACCGTGCACGCGCCGCAGTTGCTGGTGTCGCAGCCCACAACCGTGCCGGTCTTGCCGAGTCGTTCGCGGAGGTGGTGAACCAGCAGCGTGCGGGGCTCGACCTCGTCGCTGTACTGCACCCCGTCCACGGTGACGGTGATCCGCATGAACCCTCCAAGCATGTGGTGGTGATGGGGGTCACAGCCGAGCCTGCTACTTGTTGCCTCGTCAAACAACCCCCGTCAGCGGGTGGTGACTCAGCCGGCGCGGTGGATCGCGCCGTCCGTCCTGGTCAGGCGCTCACCTCCCCCACCCCAGCGCAGGGCGATGATCTCGGCCGCGATGGACACGGCCGTCTCTTCAGGCGTGCGCGCCCCGAGGTCCAGCCCGATCGGCGAGGACAACCCGGCCAGTTCGTCCTCGGTCAGCCCGGCCTCGCGCAGCCGGCGCAACCGGTCGTCGTGCGTGCGACGTGACCCCATCGCGCCCACGTAGCCGAGCTTGAGCCGCAGCGCGACCTCCAGCAGCGGCACGTCGAACTTCGGGTCGTGGGTGAGCACGGCGACCACCGTGCGCTCGTCCACCTTGCCCGCGTCGGCCTGTTGTTGCAGGTAGCGGTGCGGCCAGTCCACGACCACCTCGTCCACCTGCGGGAACCGGCTCTTGGTCGCGAACACCGGCCGCGCGTCGCACACCGTGACCCGGTAGCCGAGGAACGCACCCAGCTTCGCCATCGCGGCGGCGAAGTCGATCGCGCCGAACACCAACAGCCGAGGCGGCGGCTCGAACGAGTTGACGAAGACGGACATCCCCTCACCCCGCCGCTGCCCATCCGGCCCATAGTGCAACGTTGCACTTCGCCCAGTGGCCAACAGCCCACGCGCGTCATCCGCGATCGCGTCCCGCGCCCGAGCCGACGGCACGTCCCCGGCAACCCGATCCGGCCACACCACCAGCCGCCGCCCCACCCACTCCGGGTGCTCGACCACGGTCGCGACGGCCACCGGCTCCTCGGCCCGCACGGTGTCCACGACATCCCCCAACTCCGGGAACGACGCGGCGGACACCGCCTCCACGTACACGTCGATGATCCCGCCGCAGGTCAGCCCGACGGCGAACGCGTCGTCGTCACTCACCCCGTACCGCTGGAGCCCCGGCCCACGACCCGCCACGACCTCCCGCGCGAGTTCGTAGACGGCGCCCTCGACGCAGCCGCCGGACACCGACCCGACGACGGCGTCGTCCGCGCCGACCAGCATGGCCGCACCCGGCGACCGGGGCGCGGAGCTGAACGTGGCCACCACCGTGCCGACACCGACCGTCTCACCGGCCGCGACCCGACGGGCAAGTTCAGCAAGGACGTCACGCATGTGCGATCTCCTCCAACAGCAGCCGGAACGTGTCCAGACTGTGCCCGGCAAGCAGCAGATCCAAATGCGGCAACGCCGCCACGATCCCCGACTGCACCGGCGCGTACCCGTCCTTCCCCGCATGCGGGTTGACCCAGAACACCTTGTGCGCCAACCGCTTCAGCCGAGCCACCTGAGCGCCGAGCAACGCCGGGTCCCCCCGCTCCCACCCGTCGGAGAACACCACGACCACGGCCCGCCGAGCCACACCCCGCTGCCCCCACCGATCCAGGAACGCCCGAACCGTCTCCCCCAGCCGCGTGCCACCCTCGAAATCCGGCACCGCCCGAGCCGCCCCCGCCAACGCCGACTCCGGATCGCGCCGCCGCAACTGCCGGGTGACCCGAGTCAGCCGGGTACCCAACGTGAACACCTCGACCGGCATCCGCCGCCCCACCACATGCGCAAGCCGCAGCAACGCGTCCGCGTAAGGCTTCATCGATCCGGAAACATCAACCAGCAACACGACTTTCCGCACCCGGACCGCCCGCCGCCGATACCGGGGCCGAACCAGCTCGCCCGCCGCCACCATGGCCCGCAACGTCCGCCGAGGATCGACCTCACCCCGCCGAGCACCCCGTCGCCGCACCCCCACCCGAAAAGGCGGAAACGGCCGCAACCCCGCCAGCAACTCCCGCAGATGCGCCCGCGCCCCCGCCCTCAACGAGGCAATGTCCGTGCGCCGCAACACTTCGACATCACTGGCCGCCACCGCGACCCGCCGCACCCGCCCGTTGCGCGCCCCACCATCCCCCAACGCGGCCAAGGCGGAAGCCCGCACCCCACCCCTAGGCGGAACGGACACCCCCACCCCGCCGAACCAGGCGTCGAACGCCAAGTCGTACCGCACGAGGTCATCCGGCTCACCACACAACGTCAACCGCCCGGCCCAGTACACGGAGGACCGCTCCGAAACCCCCAGCCGCTCGACGGCCGCCAGGAACGCCCCGACCCGATCGGCCCCACAAGCCACCCCAGCCCGCCACAGCACGTGGGCGAACCCCACGAGCCCAGTCAACGACCCGGCGCCGGTCATCCTGCGATTGTGCTCCCGAACGCAGTGGTCAGCACACCGGCCGACAGGGCACGCTCGGCGTCCTCCCGGTACTTCAACACAGCACCCAACGTGGCCGCCGCGGTTTCCGCGTCCAACTCGGTCCGCCCCAACGTGACCAGCGCTTCCGCCCAGTCCAACGTCTCGGCGACACCGGGCGCCTTGAGCAGGTCCAACTCCCGCAACCGCCGCACGGCTGACGCCACCTGAGTCGCGAGCCGATCCCCGACCCCGGGCAACCGCCGCTTGAGGATCGCCACCTCACGCGCCAGATCGGGATGCTCCAGCCAGTGGTAGAGACACCGCCGCTTCAACGCGTCGTGCACCTCCCGCGTCCGATTGGACGTGAGCACGACCAACGGCGGCGTGGCCGCGGAGATCACCCCGAGTTCCGGAACAGTCACCGAACTCTCGCCGAGCACCTCCAACAGCAACGCCTCGAACTCGTCGTCCGCACGGTCCACTTCGTCCACCAGCAACACACAGGGCGATTCCTCCAACGCCCGCAACAACGGCCGCGCCAACAGAAACCGCCGCGTGTACAGCGACGCCTCGGCCTCCTCGACATCAACCGGACCGGCCGCCTCCAACGCACGCAGGTGCAGCAGCTGTCGCGGAAAGTCCCAGTCGTACAGCGCCTGCGTGGCATCGATGCCCTCGTGGCACTGCAACCGGATCAGCGGCAGGTCCAACGCCCGGGCCAGCGCCAACGCGAGCGACGTCTTCCCGGTGCCCGGCTCCCCCTCGCAGAACAGCGGCCGACGCATCCGCCACGCCAGAAACGCGGCCGTGGCGATCCCCGCATCCGGCAGGTAGCCGACACGATCCAGCTCGGCGGCAAGCTCCTCGGGCGTCACCGCTCGACGGTAACGCCTCGGGACCGTCCCGGCGGAACGCCGGCGCGGCCTGCCCCGGGCCGCCTGACCAGGTTGGACAAAGGATCACCCAATCTAGCTATACGTCTTCCGGAAGTTTTCGCCCCTTGGCCGCGTTGCCGTAAACAGAAGGAAGCGGCCCCGGCGGCGAGGCGTAAGCCCAGCAGGCACACCGGACAGACCGCATCCGAGCACAACGACCCTCCGATGCCCCCTTGGCCCCGACCGTGGTCCCCGCGCTGTCATGGGCTCGGTCACGAGTCGCCCGTGCCTCGCCGAAAGCGGCCCGGTGGAACGCCGTGCTCGCGTTTGAACGCCGCCGCGAACGCGAACTCCGAGGAATACCCGACCTTCGCCGCGACCGCGCCCATCGACAGGTCCGTCTCCCGCAGCAGCCGCGCCGCCGTCGCCATCCGCCACCAGGTCAGGTAGGCCACGGGCGTCCGCCGGACCAGCACCGTGAACCGCTCCGCGAACGCCGCCCGCGACACCCCCGACTCGGCCGCCAACTTCGCCACCGTCCACGGCAGCTCGGGCGACCGGTGGACAGCGTGCAACGCGCGCGCCGTCACCCGATCGTTCAACGCCGCCGCCAGCCCGTAGCCGCCCGAAGCCCGCGAGATCCACCCGCGCAACAGGTAGACCAGCAGCGTGTCCAGCAACGCGGGCACCAGCGAGGCCGACCCGAGCCCCGGATGCTCCAATTCGGCCGCCAACTGCTGGACGGTCGCATTCACCGACTCGCCCGCGACGTGCACGGCATCCGGCAACCCGAACAGCAGCGGATGCCGCTGCGCCACTTCGTACGCCCCACACACCGCGACCGTCATCGGCGACCCGCCCGGCCGCTTCCCCGGCCCGTCCGCCGAGTCGCCCGGCCCGCACGCGTCCGACATCACCGGCGTCTCCAGGCTGTCGGCCAGCACGTGCCCCCGCCCGTCCGGCAGGAACGCCACATCCCCGACCCGCATCCGCACCGGCAACCCCTCGTCGGGCACCAGCCAGCACTCGCCCTGAAGCACCGCCGTGAACCCCGACGCACCCGGCACCGGCGCGAACCTCTGTGCCCACGGCGCCTGCCACGCGACCCGCGCCGCAACGGGCCGACCAGTGCGCATGGCGGTGATGAGATCGGTGAGGACATCCATGCCGAAGACGATCGCATATAAAAACAGGACTGAAACACATTGATCGTCCACCATCGCACACATGCCTCCCCCCGAGTGAAGGCTGCCCGCATCCACGAGCACGGCGACCCGTCGGTCAGGGGCAGGTCCTGGTTCTTCCCTGAGGGTGGATTCAGGGTCCGTCCCCGATGTGCGCCGGCGGCCTGACCAGCACCATTGAGCCATGACGAACGACGTGCTCAACCAGGCCACCGACAAGGTCAAGAAGCTCCGCCGCAGCCGGAACGACCGGATGGTCGCGGGTGTGTGCGGCGGGGCCGCCAAGCTCCTCGGCGTGGACGCCGCGTTGCTGCGCATCATCCTGGTCGCCGCGACCCTCTTCGGGTTCGGCACCGGTGCGCTGCTCTACCTCGCGGCGTGGATCCTCGTGCCCGAAGAGGACTGATCGCGTCGCTCCCGAGCCGACCGCCCAGGAAGCCGGGGATACCGGGGGAACGCCCGCTTCCGGCGGAGCGGGACACACCGGGAGCGAGCGTTCCGCGGAGAGCCGGACGCGCCGGTGGTTGCCGCTATCGGGGGATGACCGGCCTACCGGGGAGCCTGGGGAGTTGCCGCTATCCGGGGGGCCGGCCTCATCGAGGGAAGCCGGGCACGCCGGGGAGCGTCTGCCACGGCTTGGGGCCGGACAGGGGCCGGTACTCGACGCCCAGCGCGTCCAGCCGCGGCAGGTGGTGTTCGGTCAGCCGGGTCCGGAATTCCGCCAGGTCACGGGGTGCGGGGCTCCAGACCACTTCGGCGAAGGCGCTCAACCGGGGGAAGGCGGCGTAGTCCAGCCGCCTCGGGGAGTCGAGGTGCTCGGTCCACGCGTTCGCCTGTGCGCCGAGCACCCGGTCTGCCGCCGCCGGCTCGTAGGCGTAGACGTCCTCCCAGGTCAGCAGGGTGCCGACCGGGATGGGCTCGTCCTCGCCCGCCGCCTGGCGGTAGTCCAGGTACACGTGCTTCTCCGGGCACATGACGACGTCGTGGCCCCGGTCCAGCGCGGTCAGGCCCGCTTCCTCGCCGCGCCAGGACGCGATGACCGTGTTGGTCGGCAGCGGTCCCACGTTGAGGACCTCGTCCCAGCCGTGTGGGCGACGTCCGCGTCGCACCAGGTGTTGCGCGATTCGGCGGACGAATCGGCCGTCGCCGCCCTCGGCTTCGTCGCCGCCGAGACCGATGATCTCGGACGGGAAGACGTCCAGGAGTTCGTCGAAGACGTTCCGGTAGAAGTCCACCGTGGACTCGTCGGCCTTCAGCACGTTGGGGTTGACGCCCCAGTCGGTCCACACGCCGCCGCCGGACACGCCCAGTTCCGGGTAGGCCGCGATCGCCGCCTGGCTGTGGCCGGGCACGTCGATCTCGGGCACGACGGTGATGTGCCGCGCCGCCGCGTACGCCACGACCTCCCGCAGGTCGTCCTGGGTGTAGTAGCCGCCGTGCGGGCGTCCGGTCCGGCCGCCGCTGCGCCGGTCGCCGAACCGGGACGACGGCCGCCAGCCGCCGATCTCGTGCAGCTTCGGGTACTTCTTCGACTCGAAGCGCCAGCCCTGGTCGTCGGTGAGGTGCAGGTGCAGCACGTTCAGCTTGTGCACGGCCAGCAGGTCGACGTACCGCAGCAGGTCGTGCTTGGGCAGGAAGTGCCGTGCCACGTCGAGCATCAGGCCGCGCCAGGCGAACCTGGGGGCGTCCTCCACCACGCACACCGGCAGCCGGGCGGGTCCGTCGTGGATCGGTGCGGCGCGGAACTGGTCGGGTCCGGCCAGCTGCTTGAGCGTCTGCCGGGCGTAGAAGAGCCCGGCGTCGTCGGCTGCCTCCACCGTGACACCCTCGGGCGCGACGGTCAGCCGGTACGCGCCGGACGGGCCGGCCAAGGACGTGCGCTCGGTGACCGTGCCGTCCCAGGGGATTTCCCCGTCGCCACGGGTGAATGACACCGGTTTCGGAAGAATCACGACTTCACGGCTCCCGCCAGTCCCGCGACCAGTCGTCGCTGTACCAGGATGAAGAACACCAGCACCGGAATCGTCATGAGGGTCGACCCGGCCATGATCGCGCCCCAGTCGTTCTGGTCCGGTTTGACGAACACCTGCAACGCGAGCGGCAGCGTCTGGTTCTCCGCCGCCGAGATGATGAAGGTCTTGGCGAACAGGAAGTCGTTCCAGGCGTGGATGAACGACAGCACGCTGGTCGCCACCAGGCCCGGGGCCACCAGCGGGAACAGCACCTGCCACAGGAACCGGAACCGGGACGCGCCGTCCAGGGTCGCGGCCTCCTCCAACTCCACCGGCACGGCCGCGACGAACCCGCGCAGCATCCAGATCGCGAACGGCAGGCTGAACGCCAGGTGCACCAGCACCAGCGAGCCCAGGTGGTTGAGGCCGAACGCGGGCGCCACGTCCCGCACCGACTTCATCATGAAGAACAGCGGGATGGTCAGCGCCTCCACCGGCACCATCTGCACGACCAGCAGCATCACCAGCAGCGTGGTCCGGCCGCGGAACCGGAACCGGGTGAGCGCGGTCGCCGCGAGGAACGAGATCAGCAGGCTCAGCAGCACCACCGCGAACGCCACCACGAGGCTGTTCAGCAGGTACCGGCCGAAGCTCTGCACGGTCAGCGCGCGCACGAAGCTGTCGAACGACGGCGCGAGCGTCCACGGCCGGGGATCCGCGGAGATCACCTCGGACTCGGGTTTGAGCGCCGTCAGCACCATCCAGTACAGGGGGAACGCGATCACGCCGGCGATCAGCACCGTCACGCCCTCGGTGACACCCCTTCTCACAGCGCCTCTCCCGACTTCTTGAGCGCCCGCAGGTAGCCGAGCGTCACGAGCAGCAGCAGCACCGTCATCACGACACCGATGGCCGCGCCCAGCCCGTACTCCGAGGCGGCGAACGCCTGTTGGTAGGCGTAGACGTTGAGGACGAGGTTGCGGCCGGCGATGCCGCCGCCGTTGGTCATGATGTAGATCTGGGTGAACACCTTGAAGTCCCAGATGATCGACTGGATCGTGACGACGATCAGCAGTGGCCGCAGCAGCGGCAGCATCACCGACCGTGCGGTGCGGAACGCGGACGCGCCGTCCAGGGCGGCGGCTTCCAGGACTTCGCCCGGGATGGCCTTGATGCCCGCGTAGAGCGTCACCATGGCGAACGGGAACGAGCACCAGATCACCTGTGCCGCGACGAGTCCGAACGCGACCCACCGGTCGTAGGTCCAGGAGAACCCGGTGGTGCCGAGGAGTTCGTTGACGAACCCGAAGTTCGCGTCGAACAGGAACAGCCAGATGGTGGACCCGGCGACCGCGGGGGTCGCCCACGCGCCCAGCGCGGCGAGGAACAGCACCATCCGGGCCCAGGTGCGGACCCTGGTGGCCAGCACGGCGAGTGCCGACCACCAGCGTCCCGAGCACGCACACCGCCGCGAACCCGACCGTCTGCCCGAGCACGGACCAGAACTTGCTGTCGGACAACAGGTTCGCGTAGTTCTCCAGGCCGAGGAAGGCCAGCGGCGCGCCGCCGCTGACCTGTTCCTGGCCGTAGTCGAACAGGGAGATCAGCACGAGCTGGTAGATCGGGTAGCCCATCAGCCCGACCAGCACCAGCAGCGCCGGGGCGAGGTAGGCGAAGGCGATCCGCCCGTCACCCTTGTGCGCACGCATCATGAAGCGAACGCCGCGTTCATCGCGTCAGCCGCCTTCTTGGCAGCGGTGTCGAGGTCGTTGCCGGCCGCGGCGACCTCCTGGAGGAGGGTGGGCAGCACGGCCTGGGCGTCGATCTTGGCCCAGTTCGGGGTGACCGGGACGAACTTGGTGCCCGCGTTGAGGGTCTTGATGAACGGCTCGACGACCGGGTTGGCCTTGGCGACCTCGTTCTGCACGTCGCCGAAGGTCGGCATGTTGCCCATGGCGTCGAACATCTTGCGCTGGTACTGCTTGCCGCCGAGGAGCTGGAGGAACTGGTTGGCCAGCGTCTTGCGCTCGGAGCCCTTCATGACGCCGAGCAGGTTGCCGCCGGAGAACGCGGGTGCGATGGAGCCCGCGGTCTTGCCGGGCAGCGGGATGACGGCGTACTTGCCGGCGGCGGTGGAGGCGTCGACGGACTTGCGGTTGAAGTCGCCGCCGATGACCATCGCCGCCTTGCCGGCGCGGAACGCTTCGACGCTGGCGTCGCCGCCGTTGCCGGCGCACTGGGCGGGCGGGCAGATGTCGTCGGCGATCAGCTCGGTGTACTGGCGCAGGCCGGCCTTGGACTCGGTGCTGTCGATGGTGGAGACGTACTTGGCGCCGTCCTTGCGGGCGATGTCGCCGCCGTTGGCCCACACGAACGGCATCGCGCCGTAGGTGTACTTGCCGCCGGCGGAGATGCCGAGCAGGTCGGGCTTGGCGGCCCGGATCTGGCGGGCCAGCGGCGCGATGTCGTCCAGTTTCGCGGGCGGCTTCAGGCCCAGCTCGGTGAAGACGTCCGTGCGGTAGTAGAGGGCGCGGACGCCGACGTACCAGGGGACGCCGTAGACCTTGCCGTCGACCTTGCCGGTGTCCAGGACGGCGGGCAGCAGGTCCTTCGAGTCGGCCCACTGGGACAGGTCGAGCTCGGCGAAACCGCCGCCCGCGACGTAGCCGGCGAGGTCGGTGTTGCCGAACTCGGCGACGTCGGGGGCGCTCTTCGGGTCGCTGAAGGCGGCTTTGAATCGTTCGGCCCGGGTCTGGACCTGGATGTACTGGACGTCCACGGTGACGCCCTGGTGGGCGTTCTGGAACTCGGTGACCGCCTCCTTCACGACGGCTTCCTTCGGGCCCCGGTTGACCTCGTCGAACAGCCAGACCCGGAGCTGCCCGGTCTGCTGATCGGTTCCGGTCGCGGCCGGACCGGACTGGACCGGGGCGCACCCGGCCAACACTGCGACGGCAAGCGCTGGGACGGCAAGGCCTGCCGTCACAGCGGCCCACCTCTTGGCTACC
>CBHFOL010000177.1:0-16300 GCA_965995405.1 uncultured Saccharothrix sp. | reverse complement strand
CACCAGCTGAAACCCCCTTTTCCTGAGGAGAACAACATGGCAGGCGCCACCGTGCCGGTGACCAAGGACACGTTCCTGGAGAGCGTGTTGCAGAGCGAAAAGCCGGTGCTGGTCGACTTCTGGGCGACCTGGTGCGGCCCGTGCAAGATGGTCGCCCCCGTGCTGGAGGAGATCGCGGCGGAGCACGCCGAGAAGATCACCGTCGCGAAGCTCGACATCGACGCCAACCCGTCGATCGCCCGGGACTACCAGATCATGTCGGTGCCCACCCTGATCCTCTTCCAGGGCGGCAAGCCGGTGAAGCAGATCGTGGGTGCGAAGCCGAAGGCCGCGCTGCTCAACGACCTGGCGGAAGTTCTCGCCTGACGCAACCCGAAGCGTGACCCGTCCGTCCAACGAAAGACGGACGGGTCACGCTTTTTCGCGCGGGCAACCACTCCCAGTAGCCCAACGCGGATGATCCACGCAGGCAAGGCACAATGGGGCGTCAACTCCAGCGTCGGCAGCCGTCGGCGCCTTAGCGAACGAGGGGTACATGCCGCTACTCCGCCGCGGGGATTTCGGTCCGGACGTCGCCGAGGTCAGGGCAACGCTGACCAGGCTCGGGTTGCTGTCCGATCCGCAGCCGTCGCAGGTGTTCGACCTCCCGGTCGAGCACGCCGTGCGCGGGTTCCAGCAGCAGCGGGGTCTGATCACCGACGGCATCGTCGGCCCGGCCACCTACCGGGCGCTGCGGGATGCGACGTTCCGCCTGGGCGACCGGCCGCTGGCGTACCTGATGTCCCAGCCGGTGACCGGCGACGACGTGTTCGCGTTGCAGGAAAGGCTGTTGGAGCTCGGCTACGACGCCGGGCGGCCCAACGGCGAGTTCGGCCAGCAGACCGAGCAGGCCCTGCGCAGCTTCCAGCGCGACTACGGCCTGATCGTGGACGGCATGTGCGGCCCCGACACGGTGCGCGCGCTACGCCAACTCCAGCCCAAGGTCCGGGGTGGCCGTCCCGTGTTCCTGCGCGAGCAGGAGCGGGTGCGCAAGGCCGGCCCGCGCTTGTCCGGCAAGCGGATCATCATCGACCCCGGCCACGGCGGCTCCGACCGCGGCGTGGTGGTCGACGGCGTGGCCGAAGCCGACGTCATGCTCGACTTGGCGAGGTTGCTGGAAGGCAAGATGGCCGCCACCGGCATGGAGGCCCTGTTGACGAGGGGCCCCGGCCACTGCCCCGACGAGGGCGCGCGGGCGAAGTTCGCGAACGAGGCGGGCGCGGACCTGATCCTGTCGCTGCACACCGACCACAACCCGTCGCCTTTCGCGTCGGGCCTGGCGAGCTTCCACTTCGGCACCGGCAACGGCACGTCGTCCACGGTGGGGGAGGCGCTGGCGAGCTTCATCCAGCGGGAGCTGGTGGCGCGGACCGGGATGCTGGACTGCGGGACGCACCCGAAGACGTGGGACATGCTGCGGATGACAAGATGCACGGCCGTCCGGGTCGAGGTCGGCTACCTGAGCAACCCGCAGGACCGGGCGAGGCTGGCGAACCCGTCGTTCCGGGACGTGGTGGCGGAAGGCATCCTGGTGGCGGTGAAACGTCTTTACCTGCTCGGCAAGGACGACCAGCCGACCGGCACGTTCACCCTGGGCGACCTGATGCGCCACGAATTGACCACCGGTCAAGCCCGCTGACCGGTTGCTTCCTTCAGGTCGGATTCCAGTCCTGATCAGCGCTTCCGGCCACGTTGCGCGCTAGCGTCATCCGACGTGAAAACAGAACGCCACACCACTGTCCGCAGCAGGGAACTGGGTGCGGAACTCCGCGAAGCCCGCACCCGGATCAACCTCAAGGCCGACAAGCTCTCCAAGTCCCTCGGCTGGTCCGCCAGCAAGGTGAGCCGCCTGGAACACGGCCAACGAGGAGCCAGCGACTTCGACCTGGGCGCGCTGCTGGGCCGACTGGAAATCGACGCCGCCAGCCGGACACGCATCCGCCGCCTGATCCACGAACAAGACCTCGGCTACTTCCTCCGCACCCACGACGGCAAGTTGTCAGACAACCTGACATGTCTGATCATCCACGAGCGGGCAGCACTCACCATGTGCAAGTACGAGCCCATGCTGATCCCCGGACTGCTCCAGACACCGGGCTACGCCAGGGCAGTGATCAACCCCATGGGGAACTTCACGGCAGACGACACGGACTTCATGGTCGAGGCCCGGATGAACCGCCAGTCGACCCTCACCGGTCCACAGTCGCCGGAAACCACCTTCTACATCCACGAGATCGCGCTTCGATCGATCATCGGCGACTTCCAGGTCATGCAGGACCAGCTGATGCGGCTGTCCTTCATGTGCGACTGGCGCAGGTTGGACATCCGGGTGATCCCGCTGAGCGGGCCGGGCCACCCGGCGCTTCGCCACGGCTTCAACCTGATGACCTTCCCGAAGCCGGTGGCCCCGGTCGCGTACAGCGAGACCGATGTCGCCACCGTGTTCAGCGAAGCCCCGGAGTCGATCAACCTCTACGAGCGCAAGCGGAACGCCCTCGATGCGCTCGCCCTGAGTGCGGAAGAATCACGGTCGGTGCTCGCCCACTGGGCGGACTTCTACGACCGTCGAGAGGACCGCGATGACGAACGGCCCGACCTGGCGTAAGAGCAGCTACAGCGGCGAGGGGCAGAGCGACTGCGTCGAGGTCGCCAACACCGGGCCGAACGTGGCGGTTCGGGACTCGAAGAACCCCACCGGTCCGGTGATCGCTTTCCCCCTGGGCAAGTGGCGCACATTCCTCACGGCTCACCGCGTCTGACCTACAGGCCGCAGTGGTCTGGTACGCGGCACAGACCAGCCGTGCGCCCGGCGGCTCGAACCCTGTGCGATTCCGCCATTCGGCATGCTCAGCCGCGCCGGATCCCAGATCCACCGGCAGGGCACCCAGGTCGAAGTACACACCACATCCGGTGCGGATCACGTCATCCTGACGGCCGTTCTGGACCGTAGACGCGTCACCGGCCGGGATCTCGCCCCGATCGGTGCCGCCGCGCCGCCCACCCGGTCGCCGTTCTACTGTCGCCCGCATGGCCTCCGAACTGCAACGACTCGTCGACAGCCTGGGCAGCAGGCTGAACCGGTCGGTCGCGATCGACGACCCGGCCGTCCGGCTGCTCGCGTACAACGCGCACGACGGCGAAGTCGACGGCGTTCGGATCGGTTCTCTCCTGCGCCGGGCCGTGTCGCCCGAGGTGGTCGAGTACGCCTACGGGCTGGGCATCCGCGAGGCCCAGGACCTGTTCACCATGCCGGCCCGGCCCGAGATCGGCCTCCAGGTGACCCGGATCGCCATGCCGATCCGGTACGAGGACACGCTGCTCGGCTTCCTCTGGCTGCTGCTGTCGGACGGCCCGGTCACCGAGGAGCAGGCAGCGGCGGTCCGGCAGGCGGCGGCCGGCGCGGCGGTGATCCTGCACCGCGAGTACCTGCTCGGCGAGTTGGTGCGGGGCCGGGAGCGTGAACTCGTCCGCGACCTGCTGGCCGGTGACGAGGCCGTGCGGACCGACGCCGCCACCCGGCTGGTCGAGGAGGACCTGTTCGTCACGGGACCGGCGGTGGCGCTGGTCGTCACGCTGGCACGGGACGACGGCGAACCGTTGGGCGACAAGGACCGCCTCGCGCTCGCCGTCGGCCTGGACCACGGGCGGCGACGGTTGCCCGCCCGGCAGTCCATCCAGTTGCAGCGGCCCGACCACGGGTTGCTGGTCGTGGCGCACCCGGGCCGGGCGGGCCGGCGTGACCTCGCCGAGTTGGGGGCCGCCGTCCACGAACGGGTGCTCGCCGACGGCGGATATCTCCCCGCGGAATGCCGGGTCGGCATCGGTGAGCGGCGCACGGCGCTCTCGGACATCCACGACTCGTACCGCGAGGCTTGCCGAGCGGCGGCCGTGGCACGCGTGATCCGCCTCCTCGGCCCGGTCGTCGACAGCTCCGACCTGGGTGTCTACGGCCTGCTCGCCGAGTTGCCGACGCCGAGCCTGGAGCAGAGCCTGCACCCCGGGTTGCGCAGCCTGCTGGAACTGTCCGCGGACGGCAACGACACCCTGGTGGCGACGCTGGAGGCGTTCCTGGACAACGCCGGCGACGTCAAGCTGACCGCCGACCGGCTGTGCCTGCATCGCGCGAGCCTGTACTACCGGCTGCGCCGGATCGAGAGCGTCGCCCAGGTCGCTCGACGTTTCCTCGACACGCAATCAGGAGCGGCGCGGGACCGGGCGCGCCCCCCCGGTCGCCCGGGGCGACGGCGACGCCCGGCTGGCGCTGCACCTGGGCCTCAAGGTCGCCCGGCTGATCAACCTCCGGTAGCGGTCCGGTTTTGCCAGGTGTCGCAATCGCGGGCACCGGGATTCGACAGACGGCGATGGTATCGGCCCAGGTCCGACCCGCAGACTCCTTCCACCAGCGTCCGACCCGACACGACGAGGTGGATGAGGATGACGCACCGGACCAACATCGCCATCCACGGCCAAGCAGCCGGGGTCGGGCTCGTGATCAGGAACGGCGTGGTCGTCGAGAACCACCGCTGAGCCGTGGCGGACCACCGCCGCAGGGACCCGTTTCGCACGGACACCAGCCGGGGACGACAGTCGCCCGGCCGCTTCGAGCTGCCCACCCCCACCCCCGGAGTAGCGATGGAACCCGCACTGGCAACACCCCCGACAGCCCCCTCGAAGTCACTGGCCAGGCGCGTCGTCGCGGCCTGCGCGACCGGCAACTTCATCGAGTGGTTCGACTTCACGCTGTACGGGTTCTCCTCGGTCATCATCGCGAGCGTCTTCTTCCCCGGGGACAACCAGACGGCCGCGCTGCTCGGCACGTTCGCCATCTACGGGGTCGCGTTCCTGGCCAGGCCGGTCGGCGGCGTGGTCTTCGGCCGGCTCGGCGACCGGGTGGGCAGGCGGGCCGCGCTGTCGGTGTCGATCGTGCTGATGGGCATCGCCACGGCCGCGATCGGCCTGTTGCCCGGACACGCGACGATCGGCGTGTTCGCCCCGGTCCTGTTGCTGCTCTGCCGCCTGCTGCAAGGGTTCTCGGCCGGTGGCGAGTACACCGGGGCCCTCACGTTCACCGCCGAGTACGCCCCCGACGGACGCCGTGGCCTGTGGGCCGGGTTCGTCGGCAGCTTCTCGATGATCGGCTCGGCGGGCGCCACCCTGATGATCGTGATCTTCCAGTCGATCTCCCCGGAGGCCTACGCCGCGGGCGGGTGGCGCTGGACGTTCGTGATCGGCGGCGCGGTCGCGCTGATCGGCCTGTACCTGCGGCTGAAGCTGGACGAGACCCCGGTGTTCAAGGAGGTCATGAACCAGCCCGACGAGGTCCGGCCGCTGGGCGAGATGCTGCGCGTACACGCCCGCAAACTGCTCGTGCTGTTCGCCTTCTTCAGCTTCGCCGGGGTCGCCGGGCACATCCTGCTCGGCTACATGCCGACGTACCTGACCAAGACCGTGCACATCCCGGCCCGCACGACGCTGTGGATCAGCATGGGCACGTTGCTGGTCGGCGCGGTCGCCCTCATCCTGGGGTCGGCCCTGAGCGACCGGATCGGCCGCCGGCCGCTCGTGCTGGCCGGGGTGGCGTGCGGCGTGATCCTGAACGTGCCCGCGTACCTGCTGATGGGCACCGGCTCGCTGTTCTGGGTGATCGTGGCGCAGCTGCTCGTGCTGGTGCCGACCGCGCTGGCGACCTCCGGCATGATGGCCATGCTGGAGATCTTCCCGGCCGGCGCGCGGTTCACCGGGATGGCCCTGCCGTACAACCTCTCGTACGCGCTGTTCGCCGGGACCGCGCCGTTGGTGAGCCAGCTGCTGATCGACGTCACCGGCAGCGTGATCTCACCTGCCGTGTACGCCTCGGTCGTCGCGTTGATCGTGCTGCCGATCATGTACACCGGCATCCCGGAGACGAAGCACGTGTCGCTGCGCGACGGCGTGTGAGCATCCGGAAAACCCCGGCGGATCAACGCGTCCGCCGGGGTTTTCCGCTGCTACGGGTTGAGCCCGAGATGTCGCATGACGAAGGCGAGCCATTCGGTGTGCTCGGTGATCGCGGTCTCGACCGGGGTGGCCCAGCCGTGCCCGACATCGCTCCAGATCCTGATCAGCACCGGGTCCGCGCCCGCCTGCGCGGCCTGCATCCGCGCGCCCCACTTGCGGGCGTGCCACGGCGGGCAGCGGGGGTCGGTCGCGCCCGCGTCGATGAACACGGCCGGGTACTCCGTGCCCTCTCGGACCAGGTGGTAGGGCGAGAAGCGGCACATGCGGTCGATCTCGCCCGCCACGTCGGGATCGCCGAACTCCATCCGGATGACCATCTCGCCGTAGGGGTCGCGCAGCACGCCGAGCAGGTCGAGCAACGGCACCCTCGGCACGCCGACCCGCCACAGGTCCGGGCGCTGGGTGAGCGCGACCCCGGCCAGCAGCCCGCCGTTGGAACCGCCGGTGATGCCCAGCAGGTCGGGAGTGGTCACGCCCCGCGCGATCAGGTCCTCGGCGACGGCGTACAGGTCGGCGTAGCAGTTCTCCTTGTTGCCCATGCGTCCGGCGTCCCACCAGTCCTTGCCGTACTCGCCGCCGCCACGCAGGTGCGCGTGCACGAAGACCCCGCCCGCCGCCGGGAACGCCGCCATCGCGCCGGGGAACTGCGGCAGCCACGGAACGTTGAAACCCCCGTAGGCGTAGATCAACGCCGGTCGCGGCTCATCGTCCACAGTGGACCGTAGACGCACGGTGTGGTACGGGATCGCGGTGCCGTCCGCCGAGGTCGCCCAGTGGTCCTCGACCACCGCGCCGTCCAGGGTCACCGCCGGGGGCCGCAACGTCTCCAGCCCCTCCGGCCCGTGCCGGTAGACGCCCCAGGAGGAGGTCAGGGTGGCGAACGCGAACACGAACTCCCCGGTGTGCGCCGGGGGAAGCGCGTTCATCACCGAGAACGGGGGTTCGCCGACCGCCCCGTCGCCGGGCAGCGGGACGGTGCCGAGGTCCGCGCCGGTCCGGTCGACAATGCGGACCTTCGAGTAGGTGTCGACGAACTCGGTCACGTACAGCACGTCGCCGATGGGCGTGACCGAGCGGAGAACCGCGTCCGACGCCGGCACGATGTCCGTCCACGTCGAGGGGTCGTTCGGGTCGGTGGAATCCAACGCGATCGCCACGATCCGTCCCCGTGGTGCCGCGATGTCGGTCAACGCGACGTACTCGTCACCGACCGGGTGGCCCACCACCGAGCCGGACACCGTGACGAACGGCCGCCACGGCGACGCCGGATCGGCGAGGTCCCGCACCGCGACCGGAGTGGGCGTCACCAGACCGTGTGTCGCGACCGCCCACCTGCCGTTCCCCGACACCTGGATCACGGTGTAGTCCGGCGCGCCCTCCGGCAGCGGGATGTCCTCGGGGACGGTCGGCGCGGGCCGGCCGAGCTCGTGCCGGAACACGGCCTGCGTGAACTCGTGGACCGTGCCGGTCAGCGCGAGGTAGTAGAACCCGCTGGAATCCGCCAGCCACGCCACGCCGCCGGTCCACGCGTCGTGCAACACCTGTCCCGGCACGTGCTCGTGCAGTTTCCCGGTGTCGACGTCGACCAGGCGGATCGTGTTCTGCTCGCTGCCATCAGTGCAGAGCCCGATCGCGAGCGTGCGCCCGTCCGGCGAGGGCGAGAGCCACGACAGATACGCCGGAACCTCACCGGTGTGCAGCTCGGCGAGATCCACGACGACCTGTCCGGGGCCGAACGGTTCGGCGGCCACTAGAACCCGTGGCGAGGTGCCGGGTTCCGTTGTGTCCGACCGAAACCACCGGCCGGCCGCGTGCCGGGGCAGGCTGGGGTAGCGCTCCGTCGTGTACCGGCGGACGAGGTCGCGCAGCGCGTCGAAGTGCGGCCACTCGCGGACGTAGTCGGCGGCGAGCTGTCCTTGTTGCCGCTGCCAGAGTTCCACCTCGTCGGTATCGCTCTCCAGCCACCGGTACGGGTCCGGCATCCGCACACCGGCGATCTCCTCGACCGCGTCGACCGTGCGGGTTGGGGGATAGGGCGGGGACATGACGCCTCCTCGACAGTTGAGCGTCGGTCGAACCTAACGACGTTCGCCGGGGTCGGGGTATCGACAGGCGTCGAGAACCAGGGCCGCGATGTTCGGCAATCGTCACAGGTCACGGGCGGCCACCTAACGGCTACAGGAGCACCAGCAGCAGGTACAGCGCCACGAACGGCCCGCACAGGAACAGGTGCATGAACGGGTGCCGCACCATGATCGCCACGAACTCCCGCAGGAACGCGCTCGGCAGGAAGTAGAACGCCGTCCGCGACCCCATGACCTCCAGCTTCATCCGCAGCCGCCGCGCCAGCACGGCCGTCCGGAACACGTGGAAGTTGTTCGTCACCGCCACCGTCCGCCCGGTGTGCCCGCGCTCGTCCAGCAACGCCCGGCTGTACCGCAGGTTCTCGTCGGTCGTCGTAGCCCGGTCCTCCACCACGATCGACTCGTCCGGCACGTCCCGCTCCAGCAGGTAGCCGCGCATCGCCGCCGCCTCGGACGTCTCCTCGTCCGAACCCTGACCGCCCGTCACGACGATCAACGGCACGTTCCCGGCCGCCACCTCCCGCCGGTACACCGCGATCGCCCGGTCCAGCCGACTCGCCAGCAACGGCGGCACGCGGGAGCCGATCAGCCCCGACCCCAGCACGATCACGGCCTGAAAACCCGTCCGCCGCCCGGTCTTGCCGTAGATGATCGAGTACAGCAACAAGCTGACGAACAAGAACGCCACGTACGCGGCGATGATCATCAGCGCCCCGACCACCGCGTACACCCACGGCCGGTCGTCGCGCGCGGCGAACCCGAACGCGACGATCAACCCCACCATTGCCAGGCCGGTGAACAGCGACAACAGGTTCCCCAGTGCCCGACCCTCACGCCGTAGCATCACCACGCCGTTCACGATCAGCGCCACCGGCAGCACCAGAACGGCAGCCAGCACGGCGATCATGATCGCGACACCGAGCGCGACGGAAACCCAGGTCGGCAGGCTGTCGCTGAGCACCAGCCACGGCACCGCGAACACCAGCGTCAAACCCAGCCACACCGCGTTCGCGACCCGCCGCCGATCGCGGCGCACCCCCAACACGAAACAGACGGCGAACACAAGGGCGAAGATCCCGAACAGCACGCGATCAACGTAATGGGATCACCCCACGTGCGCGCCACGGCGTTACCCGACCGGCACGTCCCACGGCGCGACCGGCAGCACGTGCCCCGTCTCCAGCAGCGACTTGAGGTTGGACAGCACGGCCGGCCAGCCGAACGACACGTCGGACAGCGCGCCCGCGTCCCACAGCTCGGTGTGCGCCACGGTGAGCCGCACGATTCCCTCGTGCGGCTGAATGGTGAACGACACGGTCGAAGACTTGGCGGTGTCCTGCGGGTCGCGCCACGACGTCACCAGGCGGCGCGGCGGGTCGCTCTCCAGCACCTCGCCCACCACGTCGTCGACCCCGGACCCGTCGGTCCGGCGGTGCGCCCAGGACGAGCCCACCTGCCAGTCGGACACGTTCGCGTGCCCCCAGTAGGCCGCGGTCAGGTCGGCGTCGGTCAGCGCCCCCCAGACCTTCTCCGGCGTGCTCTCGATGTAGGTCACGTACACGAACTCGGGCTTCATCGCGTCCTCCGCCTGTCGTTTGATCGCACTCAGCACCCGCAACCGGGGCTGCTCGAACCGCTCGATCCACCGTTCCTGGATCTCGTGCAACGGCACCGGGTTGAGGTAGTGCAACTTCTCCCGCCCCCGGCGGACGGTGGTGATCAGGTTCGCGGCCTCCAGCACGCCCAGGTGCTGCGTCACGGCCTGGCGGGTCATCCCCACCCGCCCGCACAGCTCGCCGAGCGTCTGCCCGTTCTCCCGGCGCAACTGGTCCAGCAGGTACCGCCGGGTCTCGTCCGCCAACGCCTTGAACACCCTGTCCACGACCGTACGTTATGCAGGCATCTACCTGCATGTCAAACCGAACGAAAGAAACCGCAGGTCAAAGCAAGATTTCAGGCCGGGCGGAAGCTCGGCTCGGCCGTCGACACGGTCACCGAGTTCAGCAGCCGCTCCAGCGCCGCCTCCACGTCTTCCTTCCAGGAGGACGCGGTGCGCAGCTCCAGCCGCAGCCGGGGCCACCGGGGATGCGGCCGGATGGTCTTGAAGCCCACCTGCAACAGGAAGTCGGCCGGCGTCACGCACGACCGCTCGTCCTCGTCCGGCCGGTTGTCCCCGAACGCCTCGATGGCCCGCACGCCACGCCGGGTCAGGTCCTTCGCCACGGTCTGCACCAGCACCCGCCCGAGCCCGCCGCCGCGGAACTCCGGCAGCACCTCCAGCCCGGTCATCAGCACCGCGTCCGGACTGGCCGGGGACGTGGGGAACGCCAGCGAGCGCGGCACGGCCGCCGGCGGCGCGTAGAACACCGAACCGGCCGGGATGCCGTCGCAGTAGATGATCCGGCCGCACGAGCCCCATTCGAGCAGGACGCTGGAAACCCAGGCCTCCTTCTCGAACTCGGTGTCCCCGAACTCCTCGGCCTGCTCCTTCAGGTGCGGCGCGAGCTCCCAGAACACACAGGTCCGGCTGTGCTTGGAGAGGTGCTCCAGGTTGTCCAGAGTGACGCCCACAACGCGTCGCGACACCCCGACCTCCCAACCCCC
The DNA here is from genome assembly GCA_965995405.1 of uncultured Saccharothrix sp. GTDB lineage: Bacteria > Actinomycetota > Actinomycetes > Mycobacteriales > Pseudonocardiaceae > Actinosynnema. Next base: position 5,576 of record CBHFOL010000177.1, on the reverse strand, counting down.
GAATGCAACCCCTACGAGGATAGGCGGATGTGACCCCCGTCTGGAAGGCACATGCCCCGAACGGGACGGCGGTTACACTCAGCCGGGAACAAACCCGCCGGTAACCACTACTACGTCGGAGTTCCCCGTGAACCAGCCCGGACAGCCAGCCCGACAGGGCGCCAGGAGTCTCGATCCCCACCTCCGCCGTTACGCGGCGCGCACGGCGGGGATGACGGCATCGGAGATCCGGGCACTGTTCGCGGTGGCAAGCCGACCCGAGGTGGTGTCCCTGGCGGGGGGGATGCCCCATCTGGCAGCGCTTCCGCTCGACTCGCTGTCGGCCGAGATCGGCGACCTGGTCGCCCAGGACGGCCTGGTCGCGCTCCAGTACGGCTCCGCGCACGGCGTGCCCGAGCTGCGGGAGCAGATCTGCGACATCATGGCGCTGGAGGGCATTACCGCCCATCCGGATGACGTGGTCGTGACCGTGGGCTCGCAGATGGGCCTGGACATGGTCACCCGGATCTTCTGCGACCCCGGTGACGTCGTGCTGGCCGAAGGTCCCTCCTACGTGGGCGCGCTCGGGTCGTTCGCGGCCTACCAGGCGCAGGTCGCGCACGTGGCGATGGACGCCGACGGCCTGATCCCGGCCGCGCTGAAGGAGGCGATCCTCGCCGTCGAGCGGTCCGGGCGGCGGGCGAAGTTCCTCTACACGATCCCGAACTTCCACAACCCCGCCGGCGTGACGCTGGCCGTGCAGCGGCGGGCCGAGGTGCTGGAGATCTGCCGCGAGCACGGCGTCCTGGTGGTCGAGGACAACCCGTACGGGCTACTCGGCTTCGACGGCGTGACGTACCCGGCGCTGCGGTCCACCGACCCGGACAACGTGGTGTACCTCGGGTCGTTCTCCAAGACGTTCGCGGCGGGTCTGCGGGTGGGCTGGGTGCTCGCGCCGCACGCCGTGCGGGAGAAGCTGGTGCTGGCCGCCGAGTCGGCCACGCTGTGCCCGCCGACGCTCAACCAGCTCATCGTGTCGCGCTACCTGACGACGCACGACTGGAAGGGCCAGATCAAGACCTACCGCGAGGCGTACCGGGAGCGGCGGGACGCGGCGATCTCGGCGCTGGAGCAGCACATGCCGGTTGGTTCCACGTGGAACAAGCCGAACGGCGGGTTCTACGTGTGGCTGACCGTGCCCGAGGGCATCGACACGAAGGCGATGCTGCCGCGTGCCGTCACACAGCGCGTCGCGTACGCGTCCGGCACCGGTTTCTACGCCGACGGGCTGGGCAGCCGCCAGCTGCGCATCTCGTACTGCTACCCGACGCCGGAACGGATCCGCGAAGGCGTCCGCCGGCTCGCGAACGTCATCAAGGACGAGATGGAGCTGCACGAGACGTTCGGCCCGACGGCCTCCCGGGCCGTCTCCGGACCGCAGACCCCCTCGCCCGACACCGCCTGATCAGGAGTGAGTGAAGTTGTCTGACCGCTGGGTCGCAGTGCTGTCCGGTGGTCTGTCGCACGAGCGGGAGGTGAGCCTGCGGTCCGGCCGCCGGCTCTCCGCCGCGCTGCGTTCGGCGGGCCTGGTCGTGGAGGAGTGGGACGCCGACGCCCAACTCCTGACCCGGCTGCGTGACCACCGGCCCGATGCCGTCGTGGTGGCGCTGCACGGTGGCGAGGGTGAGAACGGGTCGGTGCAGACCATCCTGGAGCTCGTGGGGGTGCCGTTCGTCGGCACGGACTCGCGGGCGTGCCGTCGGGCGTGGGACAAGCCGACCGCCAAGGGCGAGTTGGCGCGGGCCGGGCTGACGACGCCGGAGTGGGCCGTGCTGCCGCACGCGACGTTCCGGGAGCTGGGTGCGCAGCCGGTGCTGGACGCGATGGTGGAGCGGCTCGGGCTGCCGTTGATGCTGAAGCCGGACCAGGGTGGGTCGGCGTTGGGCGCGCAGGTGGTGCGTTCGGCGGCGGACCTGCCGGCGGCGATGGTGGGGTGCCTGGCGTACGGGGACACCGTGCTGGTCGAGCGGTACGTCGAGGGCGTGGAGGTGACCGTGGCGGTCGTCGACGGTCCCGACGGTCCGGAGGCGTTGCCGGCGGTGGAGATCGTGCCGGAGAGCGGCATCTACGACTACACCGCCCGGTACACGGCCGGCCTGACCGACTTCCACGCCCCGGCGCGGCTGGACGACAAGACCGCCCAGGCGGTCGGCGAGCTGGCCGTCGCGGCACACCGGCTGCTGGGCCTCCGCGATGTGTCCCGGACGGACGCGGTCGTGGCGGCGGACGGCACCGTGTACTTCCTGGAGGTGAACGTCTCGCCCGGTCTCACCGAGACGTCCACCCTGCCGATGGCGGTCGAGGCGGCGGGCCGGTCGTTGGGCGAGATCTACGCGGGGCTCATCGAGCGCGCTGTTTCACGTTGAACATCGGGCTTCGGCACGCATTCAACGCCAACTGAAAACCGAAACGCCCTGTGCTCAATCGAGTACAGGGCGTCATCGTCACCGTGACAAAAGGCCCATGGGTGATCACACGTCCGACGAACGTGTCCGATTTGTCGCTTCCGGCGACATGAGTTGGATGATCCGTTCGAGGTCGTCAACGGAGCCGAATTCGACCACGATCCGGCCCTTCCGCTGACCCAACTCGACCTTGACCCGGGTGTCGAAGTTGTCCGACAGCCGCTCGGCCAACTCCTGCAACCCCGGAGCCTGGATCGGCTTGCGCCGAACCTGCTTCGCCTTCGCCGGCTCGGCGGACTTGGCGAGCGTCACCGCTTCCTCGGTCGCTCGCACCGACATGCCCTCGGCGATGATCCGGGTCGCCAGCTCCTCCTGGACGCCCGGGTCCTCCAGGCCCAGCAACGCCCGCGCGTGCCCGGCCGACAGCACGCCCGCCGCCACCCGCCGCTGCACGGGGAGGGGCAGCTTCAGCAGCCGGATCGTGTTGGTCACCACCGGCCGGCTGCGGCCGATCCGGTCCGCCAGCTCCTCGTGCGTGACACCGAACTCCTCCAGCAGCTGCTGGTACGCCGCCGCCTCTTCCAACGGGTTGAGCTGCACCCGGTGGATGTTCTCCAGCAACGCGTCCCGGAGCATCACGTCGTCGGCGGTGTGCCGGACGATCGCCGGGATCGTCTTCAGGCCGGCCAGCTGGGTGGCGCGCCAGCGGCGTTCACCCATCACCAGCTCGTAGGTGTCCGGCCCGGTCTCCCGCACCACGATCGGCTGCATGAGGCCGAACTCGCGGATGGAGTGCTCCAGCTCGCGGAGCGCCTCCTCGTCGAACACCTGGCGCGGCTGCTTCGGGTTGGTGCGGATCGAGGTGACCGACAGCTCCTGGTACACCGCGCCGGCCACCTCACCCGACGGCGACACCGCCGCGGGGGAGGAGGGCGCAGGGGTGGCGCCGTTCGGGACCGCCCGGATCGGGGTCGGCGCACCCACCGGTGGGCCGCTCGGGATCAGGGCCGCCAGACCGCGACCGAGGCCACCCTTGCGCTGCTCCGTCATGCCGACCCCATCTCCGCGCCGAATTCGGCGATCTCCCGTGCCGCGTCCAGGTAGCTCATCGCACCCCGTGAGCCGGGATCGTAGGTGAGCACCGTCTGACCGAATCCTGGTGCCTCGGAGACCTTCACGCTGCGCGGGATGACCGTCTTGAGGACCGTGTCGCCGAAGTGGCCGCGCACCTCGCTGGTCACCTGGTCGGCCAGCTTGGTGCGGCCGTCGTACATGGTGAGCAGGATGGTGGACACGAGCAGCGTCGGGTTCAGGTGCGCCTGGACGAGTTCGATGTTCCGCAGCAGCTGCCCCAGACCTTCCAGCGCGTAGTACTCGCACTGGATCGGGATCAGCACCTCCTGGGCGGCGACCATCGCGTTGACGGTCAGCAGGCCCAGCGAGGGCGGGCAGTCGATGAACACGTAGTCCGGGCGGATCGGGTCCAGCGCCTCGGGGCTGAGCGCCTCCTTGAGCCGGGACTCGCGGGCGACCATCGAGACGAGTTCGATCTCCGCGCCCGCGAGGTCGATCGTGGCGGGCACGCAGTAGAGGTTGGGGGACTGGTTGCTGACCTGAGCCGCCTCGGCGACGGAGATCTCGCCGAGCAGGACCTCGTACACCGACGGCGTGCCGGAGCGGTGGTCGACGGCCAGGGCGGTGCTCGCGTTGCCCTGCGGGTCGAGGTCGATGACGAGGACCTTGAGGCCGTGGATCGCGAGGGCGGCGGCCACGTTCACCGTGCTGGTCGTCTTGCCCACGCCGCCCTTCTGGTTCGCGACGGTGAGGACGCGGCGGCGGGTGGGGCGGGGGAGTTGTAGGGATTCGGGGTGCAGAACACGAGTGGCGCGTGCTGCTTCCTCCGCGATGGGGGTCCACACGGTGCTGTCTCCTGCGTTGTCGTCCGAGCCGTTCGATCCGGTGGGGTTCGAGCCGTCTGCCCCCGAGCCGCCGGGGGTCGAGCCGTTGTCGGGGCGGAGCACTTCGCCCGCACCTACCGCGCCGGCCGGTGCGGTTTCACGTGAAACACCGGCCGCTTGGAACACCGGTTGCAGGGGGTGGTCGGGGTGCACGGTCACCGATCCTTCCTTCTGCGACGCGCGCCGTCACGGCGGCTCGCCTGCTCGTCGCGCTCGATGAGCACGACCGTCGTCGGCAGTTCGAGTACATCGCCACCGCAGGCGGTGACCCGGGCCCGGACGCCGCCGGCCCGCCGCACCGCCTCGGCGTCACGCTCCAGTTCCTCGGCGGCGCTCTCGCCCTTGAGAGCGACCAGGAGCCCGCCGGGTCGAAGCAGCGGCAGACACCACCCGGCGAGCCGTTCCAGCGGGGCCACGGCGCGCGCCGTCACGACATCGCTGTCGGACAGCCGTTCCCGCACCGCCGCCTCCTCGGCTCGTCCCCGGAGCACCTCGGTCTTCAGGTCGAGCGCGTCGACCACCTCGGTCAGCCACGCCACCCGCCGCGCCATCGGCTCCAGCAGGGTGAGGTCGAGGTCGGGCCGGGCGATCGCCAGGGGGATACCCGGCAGGCCCGCGCCCGAGCCTACGTCCACCACCCGACATCCCTGCGGAAGCAACTCCGCGACGACCGCCGAATTCAGGATGTGCCGCTCCCAGAGGCGGTCGACTTCACGGGGACCGATGAGCCCGCGCTCGACCCCGTGGTCGGTCAGCAGGTTCCCGAAGGTGACCGCCTTGGGGTAGTGGTCACCGAAAACCCGCTTCGCGCGGTCCTCCAGAGCTACGGCCATGTCTCCGTCGTTTCACGTGAAACCACGCGGCGGTTCGTGAGCCGGTGGGTTGATGGGGGCGTCCACGGGGGCGTCGAACGCCCCGCAAATGTGCCGACGCCCACTATGACGGATCACCCCGGCGACACGCCAAATCGACGTGACCAGAACGACGTGTTTCACGTGAAACGAGCGATCCGGCCGTCCACCGGACGGGTCCGGAACATCTCCAGCCCGACGTCCACCGACTCCACGTGGTCGAGCCCCGGCAGTTCCGCCAACGGAAACCACGCCGCCTGATCCGTCGACCCGCCCACCTCGTAGGTCAGCTCACCCCCGACCACCCTCGCCTCGTACAGGAT
>CBHFOL010000176.1:0-16327 GCA_965995405.1 uncultured Saccharothrix sp. | reverse complement strand
CAGGCCCGCGATCCACAGGTCGGCGCCCGCGCCGGGCGAGTGGATGGCGTTGGACAGCGGGGTGTAGGCGAACCAGCCGAAGTCGGCCGCGCCACCCGGCGTCAGGAAGCCGGCCATCACGATCAGGCCGCCGAACAGGTACAGCCAGTACGAGAAGGCGTTGAGCCGCGGGAACGCCACGTCCGGCGAGCCGATCTGGAGCGGCAGCACGAAGTTGGCGAAGCCGAACACGATCGGGGTCGCGTAGAGCAGCAGCATCACCGTGCCGTGCATGGTGAACAGCTGGTTGAACTGCTCCTGGCTGAGGAACTGCATGCCCGGACGGGCCAGCTCGGTTCGCATCAGCATGGCCATCGCGCCGCCCACCATGAAGAAGGCGAACGAGGTGACCAGGTACATGATCCCGATCTGCTTGTGGTCCGTGGTGCGGAACATCCGCAGCAGGAACGAACCCTTGACCGCCTCGCGAGTCCCGAAGGGCCGCGTAGCGATCGGCTGCGGGGCTACGGCCGTCACGGTGCCTCCTGCACTGTCCTGGTTCTGGCGTTGCCGGTGGCTGGCCGCCGGCTCATCGGATCGTAGACGCAGCCGTTTCCGGCGGCTCGCCTGGGCCGGGTGCTGGATCATCGAAGGTAGCGCAGGTCACAGGACTGCTCTTGTCGAACCGCGCTGTGTTGGATGGTGCCGCCTACGGCGCGCGGCGGGGCCGCACCGGAGTGCGACCCCGCCGGGGTGGTCGGGACGTCCACCGCGAGTCGAAGCCCGCGCAGCTTGACCAGGTCAGCGACGGAGCAGGCCACGCAGCTTCGGCGAGGCGACGAACACCAGGCCGGCGGCGAGCAGGCCGAGGCCGAGGAACAGCAGCCAGAGCGAGCCGAAGCCGGTGCTGGCCAGGTCGTCGTTCGAGCCTGCGGTGACGACCGCGGGCGCGGTGGTGGTGACCGTGGTCGCCGGGGTGGAGTTGGCCGACGTCGTGGTGGCGGGCGTGGTGGTCGTCGCCTCGACATCGGTGGTCGTCGTGGTGGCGGCGGTCGTGGTGGTGGTCGTCGTCGTGGTTGTGGTGGTCGTCGTCGTGTCGACCGCCTTGACGCAGACGAACCAGTGGCTGATGCCGGCGGGCTCGCCGCTGGGGACCAGCGGCGGGTGGAGGTCGAGCCACGGCAGCTCGCCCAGCGGCAGCACGTCGGCGGGCGGGGTCACGTAGTAGACGTTGTAGGCCGGGCCGCCCTTCACCACGACACCGGTGATCTCGCCGCCGGCGGGGTTGGCCGTGATGTCGATCTCGGAGCCGCTGACGGTGTACGCCTCGGAGGGGAGGGTGGCCTCGTCACCGGGCAGACCGACCACGTCGCACGCGTCGCCCTCCTGGCCGATGTCGACGTTCCCCTCGTGCACGGTCGCGCGGGGATCGCCGGAACCAAGGGGTGCGGCGGAGGCGGACGGGACAACCATCAGGGTTGCCGCGGCGAACATGACTGCTACTCCGAACAGGCGACGTGCGGGCGGGCGCATCGGGGACTCCAGGGATCTGAGGGGGACAGACGGTGGCATCAAACTCGACCGGATGACCCCCTATCGGGCTACGACGATCGGAGGATACCTAATGCCGCCAATTCGTTATGCGACTGTGAGATGGACTGGAACGATCAGGTGATGACCCGGACCGCCCAGTTCCGAAAAGTTCTCGCCTTGGCGGCGGGGCTCGGTTTTCCGACCGGCGACCCGCACGTGCTCAAGGACGGCAGCAACCTCCTCGTGCACCTGCGGCCCGCCCCCGTCGTGGCCCGCGCGGGCACGGCGACCGCGTTCGTGCGCGGTGACGTGCGGGAACACTTCCGGCGTGCCGACGACCTGGCCCGTTTCCTGGCCGGTCGCGGGGTGCCCGTGGTCGAGCCGGTGACGGGGCCGGTGCGGCACGAAGGGCTGGTGGTGTCGTTCGCCGGGTACGTCGAGCACGACCCGGACCGGCACCCCGACTCGGCCTCGTTCGCCGTGATGCTCGCCGAGTTGCACGCGGAACTCCGCGACTACCCCGGCGACCTGCCGACCGCCGCGCCGTTGGCCGACATCGACGCCGTGCTCGGCCTGGCGGATCGGCCGGCCAGGCTGGTCGGAGCGCGGAACGAGCCGGTTGCAGCGCGGAACGAGTTGGTCGCGGTGCGAGACGAACTGGTCGCGCGGTGGCCGGAGCTGCCGGTGCAGGCCCTGCACGGCGACGCGCACCCGCGCAACGTCCTGTCCGGCCCGCGCGGCCCGGTCTGGAACGACTTCGAGGACGCCTGGCTCGGCCCGGTCGGCTGGGACGTCGCGTGTGCCGCCCGCAGTGAGCTGCTGTCCCGCGCCGAGGTGGCCCGCGCGTACCCCGCCGACGGGCTGGCGTACTGGCTGGAGCTGCGCGAACTGTTCGCCCGGTGCTGGCAGGAGGCGTACCGGAGCTACCGGACCCGAACACAGCGGCCGGCCTGAACACGATCTGCCGCGTTAGAGTCCGCCCCATGCTGGAAGCGTTGTGGGACAAGGCGGTCCAGGCTCTGGGTGGTCGTCCGGGCACAGCGGGTGACCTGGCGACCAGGTACGCCGAGCCGCACCGGGGCTACCACAACACCGACCACGTGCTGGCGGTCGTGCGCGATGTGGAAACCCTTGCCGCACACCGGAACGCCGCAGAACGGGCGGTCCTCGCGCTGGCCGCCCTCGCCCACGACGTGGTCTACGACGGCAAGCCCGGTGACGACGAGCGTGCCAGCGCCGGCTGGGCGCGGACCCGGCTCCGTGCGGCCGGAATCGATCCCGAACCGGTCGCCCGACTGGTACTCGCCACCATCGACCACACCGCGGACGACGAACTCACCGCCCTGCTGATGGACGCGGACCTGGCGATCCTGGGCAGCGACACCGCGACCTACGAGCGGTACCGCACGGCCGTGCGGGCGGAGTACGCGCACGTCCCCGAGGACGGGTGGCGGATCGGCCGCGCCCACGTCCTGCGCGGCCTGCTGGACCGCGACCCGCTCTACGTCACGCCGCAGGCGCGTGACCGCTGGGAGTCACGCGCCAAAGCCAACCTGGCCGCCGAACTGGAAACCCTCGGCGAACCGGAAACCGTCAGCGACCGGCCATGAGCGTGTCGAACGTGGGGAACGACTTGGCGATCTCGCTGCCGGTGAAGTTGCCCACCCAGCCGTCGTCGTCGTGGAAGAACCGGATCGACACGTAGTCCGGCCGGGTGCCCATGTCGAACCAGTGCGTGGTGTTCTTCGGCACGCTCAGCAGGTCACCCGCCTCACACAGCACGGCGTACACGCGTTCCTTCACATGCAGGTAGAACACGCCCGCACCGCGTGCGAAGAACCGGTCCTCGTCGTCGTCATGGGTGTGCTCGGCGAGGAACTTCAGCCGCGCCTGTCCGGCGGACGCGAGCCACTCCGGGTCGTCGGACGGCGCCATCTCCATGGCGTCGACCATGATGTAGCCCTCGGATTCGGTGACCCGGGCGACCTGCGTTCGGTACGCCTCCAGCGCGTTCTCCTTGGTGACACCGGGCAGCACCGGCCACTGCTCGTAGCGCACGCCGAGCTGCTTGAGCTCGTCGGCGATCTCGGCCGGGTCGGCGGTGCGCACCACCACGGTCTCCGGCTCGGTGTCCGGCCACACGGTCAGCAATGTCATCGCGGGTCCCTCCCCGTGGTGTCGAACCTCGTCGCGGTACCGGTGCTCGTCCCGATCTTGAAGCGCAGCAGCCATTCCAGGCACTCCAGGCGGTGGCGCGCCTGGTACAGGTCGTCACCCCACACGTACACCCCGTGCCGGGCCACGAGCAAGGCCGGGACGTCCTTGCGGAACCCGGCTTCGAACGCGTCGCCGAGCACCCGCATGTCCTGCCCGTTCGGCACGACCGGCACCACGACGACGTCGTCGTGCGCCTGCCGCCCGAAGCCCTTCAGCATCTCCAGGTCGCGCAGTTCCACACCGTCCGGCCAGTGCTCGGCGGCCAGGACGGGGGCCAGGGCGTGCACGTGGACCACCGCGCCGGCACCGGACACCGCCGCGATCCGGCCGTGCAGCCCGGCTTCGGCGGACGGCACCTTCACCGGGTCGGCGGTGCGCCCCTCGGCGTCGACGACCACGACGTCGTCGGGTGTCAGCTCGCCCTTGTCCTTGCCGCTCACGGTGACCGCGAGCCGCAGCGGATCCCGTTCCACCACAACGGAAAGGTTGCCGGACGTGCCGCGCATCCAGCCCATCGCGGTGTACCGGGCGCACTCGGCGGCCAGCGCCTCGCCGGGCGTCACAGCGCGCCCACCGTCCGATGTGGACTGAAGTCGGCGTCGCCGTACGGCTCGCCCGGACGTGCCACGCCGACCGTCTGCCACCCGGCCTCGGCGGCGGCGTGCAGCTCGGCGGGGACGTCGGAGTAGAAGGTGATGTCGTCCGAGCCGAGCACGGAAGCGATTGCACGGTAAGAAGGAGCTTCCCGCTTCGGGCCGGCGTTCACGGTGTCGAAGTGGTGCTCGAACAGCCCGCGCAGGTCGCCTTCCGTGGTGTGGCCGAAGAACGCGACCTGCCCGGCCACCGAGCCGGACGAGAACACGGCCAGCCGCACGCCGTCCTCGTGCCACTTGCGCAGCGCCGGCACGACGTCCGGGAAGAACTCGGCGACCAGGTCGCCCCGGGCGTAACCCTGCTGCCAGATCAAGCCCTGCAACGTCTTGAGCGGCGTGACCTTCTGGTCGGCGTCCATCCAGCCGTGCAGCACGCGCACCAGCGCGTCCGTGCCACCGTCCACATCGGACAGTTCGCGGATCTGCCGGACCGCTTCCGCCACCACGGGATCGTCACCGTGGGCGTCGATCCACGGCCCGAGCCGGGGGCGGGCGTAGTCGTAGAGCACGACCAGCACCTGGTCGGTCGCGGACAGCGTGCCCTCGATGTCGAGCACGACCCATTCAGTCATGGACTTCCTCGCCGTTGTAGTACTCGTGCAGGCGGTCCGGAGCGTACGCGCCCCGGTCGGTGACCACCGACGACACGAACCGGGGCGGCGTCACGTCGAACGCCGGGTACCAGCCCTCGACCCGGTCGCTCGCGGTGCGCCTGCCCAGGGTGTGCAGCACCTCGTCGCCGGGCCGGAACTCGATCGGCACGTCGGCGGCGGTCGGCGCGAGCCGGTCCGGCGCCTGCACCATCGCCAGGAACGGCACGTCGAACGCGGACGCCGCGACGGCCAGCCCGAGCGTGCCGACCTTGTTGACCACGTGCCCGTCCATGGTGACCCGGTCGGCGGCGGTGAGCAGCACGTCCGCCACGCCGGAGCTGAACGCCGCCGCGCCCATGCCGTCCGTGACGACCGTGGTGTCCACGCCCATCTCGGCCAGCGTCTCGGCGGTGAGCCGCGCGCCCTGGAGGTACGGCCGGGTCTCCGTGCACACGAACCGCAGCCGCTTTCCCAGTGCCTGCGCGGCTTTCACCGTCTCCGTCAGGTACAGGTCGGCCCAGCAGTGGGTGAGCACCGCGCCTTCGTCGGGCAGCAGCGCGGCGGTGTGCCCGCCCAGCGCCCGGCTCCGCCCCCGGTACCGCTCGTCACCGGCCTTCGCCCCGGCCAGCGCGCCTGCTTCGAGGTCGTCGGACGCGTCCACGCCCGCCAGGACGGCCGCGACCGCCTTGCGCAGGGCGTTGTTGGTGCGCCGGGTCTCGACCAGCAGCCGTCCCGCCTGTTCGAGGTGGGCGCGGCCGTCGGCGCGGGGCAGGTCACGGGCCTCGCGCGCGGCCAGCACCATGCCCCACAGCGTGGCGAAGTACGGGCCGGAGGACTGGGTGACCATGTCCTCGATGGCCTTGGCCACCTCGGCGACGGTCGCGCAGCGGACCCAGGTCCGGTCGAACGGGAAGTTCCGGCGGTCCAGGATGTGCACGCCGTCGTCGGCGAGCCGGACGCTGTGCGCGAGGACCGGTTCCATCAGCTGTACCCGGTGAACGGGGCGTGCTCGCCGGTCAGGAAGTACGCGCCGACCTCGCGGGCCTTGTAGGCGACCGGGTCGTGCAGGGTCAGCGTGCGGGCGTTGCGCCAGAACCGGTCGAACGCGTAGCCGCCGGCGGTGGCCCGTGCGCCGCACAGCTCGAAGACCTTGGCCGTGGTGTGGTTGGCGACCTTCGTGGAGACGACCTTGGCCTGCGAGATCAACGCGGCGACGGCGGCCCGTTGCTCGGCCGTCAGTGCGTCGCCGAGGTCGCTCGCGTCGCCCAGCGCGGTGGCCGCCCGGTCGGCGAGCAACTTGGCCGCTTCGACGTCGGCGACGAGTTCGCCGTAGGTGGCGAGGATGTACGGATCGGCGGTCGCCTGGTCGACGCCGGAGAGGAACCAGGGCCGCGTGGTGTTGCGCGTGTACTGGGCGGCTTCGGCAAGGGCCCCGTCAGCCAGCGCCACGTACACCTGCGCGAGGACCAGTTGGAAGGCGATGGCCGCCAGCGACTGCCGGACGCTGTGCTCGTCGTGCGTGCCGAGCACTCGTTCGGCGGGCACGAACACGTTGTCGAACGCCACGCCGCCGCTCGCGGTGAGCCGCTGCCCGATGTTGTCCCAGTCCCCCGAGAACGTGATGCCGTCGGCGGCGGCGTCCAGCGTGAACGTCACCTTGCGTCCGTCGTCGGTACGCGTGGCGCTGACGACGAGCCTGTCGGCCACGGACGCCCCGGTCGCAAACGTTTTCCGCCCACTGACCCGAAACCCGCCGTCGACCGGCTCCAACCGGAGCGCGGCATCCAACGGATTGCTCACCCCGGCCCAGAACAGATTGTCCCCATCCTCAACAACAGGATCGTTGAACAATCCCCGCCGCCAAACCTGAAGATAGTGGTACCCGAGCAGGTGCCCGACGTTGGCATCCGCAGCCCCGACGACCCGGGTGACGGCCTGCTGCGTCCCCCAGTCGGAGACGGACAGCAACCCCGACCGCCGCAACGCCGCCACCTCGGCCACCGGCTCGTTCCCGGCCCGATCCCGCTCGGCGGCATCGACCCGCAGCCCGGCAGCCACCTCGTCGGCGACGGTCAGCCACTTCTGCCGACCATCGGTGCTCGTCATCCAACCGCCTCCACGCTCGCGCCCTCGCCGGACCAACGCCTGCCCCAGCCAATCGAGCGTAATGGCCGACGCTCGGCCCGGGCTGAGCGTTCCGCCACATGAGAGCCACCCGACCGCATTCACCGGCCGCCGAGCAGCCGATGCCTCGCCAGCGGGCGGCCAACGCTTCAGCCGTCGGCAAGCGAGCGGCGACCTCTCAGCTTCAGCTCGCGGAATTGTCGGTGCCCCGTGGGACAATCGAATCGGGGGCCGGAGGCCACAGCGAACGCCGACCCCGCCGTCGGCCCGGCTTCAGGTCACCCGCTTTGCCGGCACGCCGTCGCTTCGGCTCGTCGCCTTGCACCCCGGAGACCCGGGCCGCCGACACGGGGCGCTGGGCCGGCGTGTAGACCCCCGACGAAGAGGTGTTCACGCTCCACCGGTACCGCGTGAACTCCCCGGTCGCATCCGACGCGTAGAACATCATGTGCCCATACCCCACCCCGTCCGTCGACGCGGTGGCGTTGAAGATCCGGCTGTCCGGGAACGCGAAGTAGCCGCCCACCCCGTGCAGGCCGTGCGGCTCGGACGTGCAGTCCACGACCTCCACCGCGTACTGCGTCTCACCCTCGAAGTTCAGGCTCGACACCGGCGCGACGTACGTCCCCCGCACCGACCGCACCATGACGATGTGCCCGGTGTTGGTGTCCTGGTCGTTGCGGTAGTCGATCGCGATCAGGTCGCCCGGCCGCAGGTCCGCCACCCGGCGGATCCGCTGGAAGTTCGGCACGTCGTCCCGCTCGAACGCCGCCTGGTAGTCCCGCGCGAACGGGCTCGCCAGACCGAAGTTGGCGCTGAAGAACGCCGAGGTCGCCCACCGGTAGGTCCGCTTCAGCACGGCCGTCTGGAACGACGCGCACTGGCTCTGGTTGAACCACGTCGTGGCGTCGCCGGGCGAACCCCAGGTGACCACGTTGGGCTGGTCGGGGTCCTTGTAGGTGTTGTTGGCCAGCGGGCAGGTGGGCAGCGACAGGTAGCCGACGAGCTGTTCGGCTTCCAGCAGGTGCGGTGTGGACGTCCGGTGTGGACTCGGCGCGTAGCCGAACGCGGTCGTCCCGGGGTTCGCGGTGTCCGCGACGGCGGTCCCCCCGCGGGACGATCTGCGTGTCAGGTCCATCGTGCTACTCCCCCTTCGATACAGGCCCGCACACCGTAGTCGAAGGGAGGTGTCATTTCAGCGGACGTAGACGAGGACGAACGTGGTCAGGACCGTGCAGACGGCGAGCATCGTGGCGATGCCGGTCATGGCCGCGCCGGCGGACACCAGGACCCTGGTCATCAGGCCGAGCACCCGGCGCAGCAGCCGGATCATGCCCAGTACCAGGGCCATCGCACCCAACAGGACGACCACCACCAGCGGCGTCCACTCGGCTGTGTCGGCGGATTGGGCTGCGGATTGGGCTAATGAGGCAAGCGTGTTCATGGCAACCCCCGGATGGCTTCCTGGGTGAACTTCACTTAGCTCACTGAAGTTGAGTGAACCTCAGCGAGCTTCAGAGTAAGGTGCCTGTATCTGCCTGACAAGAGGCACAAGGGGGGTATCGGGTCGATGCATCCGGGGCACATCGTGTATGTTGCCCCCTTCAGCTTGTATGCTGAAGTTCACTGAAGGGCGCGGCGACGTGGTCGGAACGGGTGACATCTTTGCGCTGGCGCACCGCCTGCGGGCGCTGCGCGAGGAGCACTGGCCGGACCTGTCCATCACCCAGAGTGAACTTGCGGCTGCGTTCAGTGCCGAGAAGCCGGCGAGCGTGCCGCTGCTGTCCTCGTGGGAGAGCCGCACGCACCCCAAGGTGCCGCCGCTCAGCCGGCTCGCCGCCTACGCCACGTTCTTCGCCACCCGGCGTTCCGTGGCCCGCCGGCCCTACCGGCTGCTGCCCCTGGACGAGCTGACCACCGAGGAACGCCTGCACCGCGACGAACTGCTCGACGAGCTGACCGGGTTGCGCGAGGCCGGGCAACCGGACACCGGGGCGGCGTCCGACGTGGACCGCAACAGCCGCCGGGACTTCTGGTACTTCCCGGACCGCAACAACATCACCATCGTGGTCGCACAGCTCCCCGCGAAGATGCGCGCCCGGATGCCGTACGCCGACCCGACGCAGCCGGACTACGTCGAGCTCTACACGTACGCGGACCTGGACGCGCTGATCGAGCTGCACGGCCACATCCGGGCGCTGAACCCGCGCAGCCGGGTGAACTTCCGGATCACCTCCGAACTCACCGCGGACGACTACACGTCGCACCTCGTGCTGCTGGGCGGGGTCGACTGGAACGTGGTCACCCGCGAACTGCTCGACCGGGTCGACCTGCCGGTCAGCCAGGTCACCCGGCACGACGAGTCCGAGGCGGGCGGGTTCGTGGTGGGGCAGGGCGACGCCGAACGCGTCCTCGCGCCCAGGCTTGGCCACGTCGAGGGCAACGAAGTGCTGCTGGAGGACATCGCGCACTTCTACCGCGGACCGAATCCGTTCAACCACAAGCGAACGGTGACCGTCTGCAACGGCATGTACGGCCGGGGGACCCTCGGCGCGGTGCGTGCGCTCACCGACGAGAGGTTCCGCGACCGGAACGCGGACTACCTCCGCACGACCTTCGCCGGGTTGGCCGCCTACAGCGTGCTGACCCGGGTATCCGTGGTGAACGGGCAGGTGGTCACCCCTGACTGGAACCTGCCCGAATCCAGACTCTACGAATGGCCGGAGGGCCAGGGTTGAACGCCATCGCGTCGGTGACCGCAGCGGATGCGGAGCACGCCGGCCACCCAGAGCACGTCGAACACCACGAGTCGCACGACAGCCTGCTGATCGCCGTCGACGCCGGGCAGTGCTCGACCGCGCGGATCGACGCCGTCATCGTGCCGACCAACCGGCCGACGTCGTACCTGGCCGAAGCCGTGTCGGTGGCCGCCCGGCTGGACTGCACGCTGGTCGTGCTGTGCAGCGGGCAGGCGTCGGCGGACGAGACGGTCGAACTCGCCTCGGGCGTCGACCTGGTCGTGGTCGACGTGGACCTGTTGCCGTCCCGGGTGCTGCCCCGGTTCGACACGACGGAGTTGTTGCGCGACACGGACTTCGACCGGCGCACCGACACCAGCCTGAAGCGCAACCTGGGTTTGGTCGTGACCCGGCTGATGGACTGGTCGCACGTGGCGTTCCTGGACGACGACATCACCGTGCCGCGGCCCGAGGACCTGGAGGTGGCGGCGGGCATGCTGTCGACGTCCGTCGCGGCCGTGGGGCTGGCGGTGGGCGGGTTCCCGGACAACTCCGTGGTGTGTCACGCGCACCGGGCGACCGGCGGTGACCAGGGGACGTTCATCGGCGGCGGTGCGCTGGTGATCGGGCAGGACTCGACGGAGTCGTTCTTCCCGACGATCTACAACGAGGACTGGTTCTTCCTGCTGGACGATTTCGGGCTGCGCGGGTCGGCGGTGACGGGGCAGGTGGTGCAGAAGCCCTACGACCCGTTCGCCGGTGACGTCCGGGCGCAGGTCGAGGAGTTCGGCGACTGCCTGGCCGAGGGCGTGTTCGCGCTGCTGGACGAGGGGCGGTACGCGGAGGCGCTGGACGCCGGGTACTGGGCGAAGTTCCTGAGCGGGCGGCTCGCGCTGATCGACGGGATTCTCGGCCGGGTGCGGGACGGGGTGCGCGGGGACGACGAGGCGCTGCGGATGGAGGTCGCGCTCCGGGGCGCGCGCAAGCGTTGTGAGGCCATTCGGCCGGCGCGGTGCGTGGAGTACCTGGAGGCGTTGGCCGAGGACCGAAGGCGGTGGGCGACGTTCGTGCGGCGGCTGGCTTCCCGGCACGGGTGGCGGATCTCCGGTGCCCAGCACGTGCTCGACGTGCTGGGGCTGGCGGAGTGCGCGCGGTACGTGCCCGCCGGATCGTGACGAGTCGCCTGCCTGATTCCCCGGCTCTGTCGTACCCCTGTGGGACAATGGCAACCGGGGCCGGGGGCCACAGCCCCGTTCGACCACAAGGCCCTGACCTGCGGTTTCAGCGACCTGGAGGCCGGAAGGCGCACCGTGGGCACGCCTCCCGGCAGGGCGGACTCAGTCGACGCGCAGCCAGAGCGCCGGGACGTTGGGCGGTTCCCAACCGGGCTGCGAGGTGTGCGCTTGGCGGCACTGGTACCTGATGCCGTTGTAGACGACCTCGCAGTTCGGCGGCTGGTAGCTCACCCATGGCGCCCAGGTCGTCACCGGACCGCCGGACGTCGTCGTGGTGGTGGTCGTGGTGGTGGTCGTTCCCCCGTTGTCCCAGGGAACCTGGGTCGAACGGTAGAACTCGATGCCCGAAGCGGCCCAGCGCGGGGCCTGTGCGCCCAGGCGGACCTTGAAGGCGTCCCAGTTGTGCGTCGACCACGGCGACCAGCCCAGCTCTGCGATCGCCGCCATCCTCGGGAACGCCATGAAGTCGATGTGCGCGGGGGTGATGATGGTCTCCGTCCACAATGGAGCTTCGACGCCCCGGACGGCCGTCTCCGGCACGCCGCTCAGATGCGTGCCCGGGTTCCAGTTGTAGGCGTCCTGCACCTCGATCATTCCCGCCCAGCTCAGGCCGAGCGGCGTGCTGGGGTTGTACTTCATGTCCAGGTACGCCTTGTTGGCCGGGGACATCAGCACCTTCGCACCGCGCGCGGCGGCGGCCTGGACGACGGCGTTGGACGTCGTGGTGCCCCAGTACTGCGGCACGGCCGTGGTGTCGGTGGTGGTCTTGATGAACTCGTGCCACCCCATGGACTTCTTGCCGTACTTGGCGACCAGCGGCAGGACCTTGGTCATGAACGTCCGGTATTCCTGGTCGGTGGTCGCGTTCGCCTCGTCGCCGCCGATGTGGAAGTACGGGCCGGGGGTGAGCTCGGCGATCTCACGGATCACGTCCTCTACGAACTTGTAGGTGATGTCCTTCGCGACGCACAAGGAGCTGTAGCCGACCGCGATGTCGGTGCGCAGACCCGGCGCGACGCCGTTGCAGTTCAGCTCGGCGTACGACGCGAGCGCCGCGTTGGTGTGGCCGGGCAGGTCGACCTCGGGCACGACGGTGATGTGCCGGGCCGCCGCGTACGCCACGATCTCCTGGTACTGCGCCTTGGTGTAGTACCCGCCGGGGCCGCCGCCGACCTGCGTGCTGCCGCCGTACGTGGCCAGCCGGGGCCAGCTGTCCACGACGATCCGCCAGCCCTGGTCGTCGGTCAGGTGCAGGTGGAAGTAGTTGACCTTGTAGCGGGCCAGTTGGTCGATGTACCGCTTGACCGTGGTGACCGGGTGGAAGTGCCGTGCCACGTCGAGCATCGCGCCCCGGTGCACGAACCTCGGGTAGTCGGTGATGTTCGCGCCCGGCACGGTCCACGGCCCGGTCTGCGGCGACGAGCTGTCCACCTTGCCCGGCAACAACTGTCGCAGCGTCTGCACGCCGGCGAACAGCCCGGCCGCCGTGTTGGCGCGGATGGTGATCGCGGCGGTGGTGACGTTGAGCTGGTAGCCCTGGTCACCGACCGTCGACGGTGCGCCGCTCAGCAGGAGTGCGATGCCGTCGGCGGGTGTGCCGGACGCGTCCTGGACCGGGAGCGGGTAGCCGGTGGACGGCTTCAGCACGCCGGCGAGGTAGTCGCCGACGCCGCGTGCCGCCGCGTCCGTGTAGATCTTGGTGGTGTCGCTCAACGTGTGCGCCGCGCCGGACACGGCCTGGACGGAGACGGGCACCGGCACGACGCTCTGGAGGGGTTCCGCCGCGACCGCGTTCACCGGGGCCGAACCGACGTTCCACACGACGGTCGCGCCGAGCAGCAGCACCAGGACGGCGAGCGCTCGCGCCACCCTTACCTGGAGTTTCACCGTTGGACCTCCTCAGGGGCAGGCGGCGGCCGGCTGCCGTCCAGCGTGAGGACCCGCGGGAGCACTGTCAATGGGTCTAGACCACAGGCCGTCGACGGTACGCACCGGTACCGCCGACGGCCGGCCGGCTCCCCCTGTGCCGGCGTCCGGTGCGGTCAGGCCGCGGTCACCACCAGGGGCCGCAGTCGTCGCTGATCGAATTGCAGGCGTGCGTCCGCACTTCCTTCGCGCCGAAGTAGAACATGATCCCGTCCGGCCGGTCGGCGAGGTGCGTGACGTACACCGAGCCGTCCTCCCGGGTGACCCTGACCTGGACGAAGGTCGCGCCGAACACGCGGCCCGTGACCGCACCGAACCAGCCGGCCCCGTCGGATTCGGTGTGCCACGTCTTGCACACCTCGGCCCGTGCCCCGCCGGGCGACGTCAAGGTCGCGCAATCACTGTTCGCGTACTGGATCCGCACGTCGGAACCGCCGGCCACGCCCACTCCCACGCCGACCGCCAACAATGCCGTGGCGACCAGCGACAACCCCCTGCGCATGGTGGACACCCCCGTTCTCCTTCCCTCACCGCGAATACCGCAACGGCGTCAGTGTGCGATTCGGATTCCGGTGCACACCAGGGACAATCCCACAAACCACCTCTACAATTCGCGGTAGGGGAGGAGAAGTGTCCGCGTCGTTCGGAATTTCCCTGCGCAGGCACCGGATCGCGGCCGGCCTCACCCAGGAGGAACTGGCCGGGCGAGCCGGACTGAGCGCGCAGGCCGTGGGCGCGCTGGAACGGGGCGAGCGCCGGTTCCCCCGCCGGGACACCGTCGACCGACTCGCCGACGCGCTGGGCCCGAGCCCCGACGAACGCGCCGAACTGGCGGAAACCTCGTCCCGGCGCGGAAAACCCCGGGCCACCGGCACGCCCGTGCCGCGTCAACTGCCACCCCGGGTCGCGCACTTCACCGGCCGCGAGGCCCACATCGACACGGTGGTCGAGCTGCTGGCGGACTCCTCGGTCGTCCTGTCCGGCATGGGCGGCGTGGGCAAGACCGCGTTGGCGGTGCACGTCGGGCACCTGGTCGCCGAGCGGTTCCCGGACGGTCGGCTCTACCTGGACCTGCGCGACGGCCTGCCGCCCCACGAAGCACTCGCCCGGCTCCTCCGGTCGATCGGCGTGCCCGGGATTCCGCACGACCTGGCCGAAGCCGCGTCCGCCTTCCGCTCCGCACTCGCCGACCGGCGCGTGCTCCTGGTGCTGGACGACGCCGCGAACGCCGACCAGGTCCGCCCGCTGCTGCCCGGAGCGCCCGGCAGCGCGGCGATCATCACCAGCCGCCGGGCGCTCGACGCGCTACCCCACGTGCGCCACGTGCGGCTGGACGTGTTGACCTCGTTGGAATCCCGCAGGCTGCTCACCGCGCCGGCCGGCGACCGCGTCGCCGCCGAGCCGGACGCCGCCGCCGACATCGCCCGGCTCTGCGGCCGGCTGCCGCTGGCGATCCGGTTGGCGGGTGCCCGGCTCGCCGCCCGTACTCGGTGGCCGGTCGCCCATGTGGCACAACGGCTTGCCGACGAACACCGGCGGTTGGACGAGTTGGAGCTGGACGACACGGGCGTCCGGGCGAGCTTCGCGGTGTCGTTCGACGACCTGACGGAGGCGGACGCCGTCGCCTACGCGCTGCTGGCCCTGCCGGACGGTCCGGACGTCTCGCTGCCGGTCGCGGCACGGTTGCTCGACCGGTCCGAGGACGACGCGGAACGCCTGCTGGAACGCCTCACCGACCGGCACCTGCTGGAGCCCGCCGCCCCCGGCCACTACCGGATGCACGACCTGTTGCGTGTCCACGCCCGGGAAACCCCGGTCCCCCAACGGGAACGTGCGGCGGCGCTCGGCCGGGCGACCGCGTTGTTCGTCGCGGTGGCCTGGCGCGGCCTCGGGCTGGTGCTGTCGGACAGCGTCCGGCAGTCCTGGGCCGACGAACGCTGGACCGACGGCGGCCCGGACTTCCCCGGCTCCGCCGAGGCGTTCGCCTGGCTCGACCGGCACCGCCACCACCTGGTCGGCCTCGCCCGCACCCCGGGCGTGCCGGCGGAACAGCTCACCCGGCTCGCGCCCGGCCTGATGGTGTTCTACCTGAGCCGGGGGCATTGGCTGGACTGGTCGCAGGTCGCGCAGGCAGCGCTCGACGCGCCGAACCCGGACCCGTTCGGCCGGGCGATCATCCGCATGGATCTCGGTATCGCGCTGGCCGACCTGGCACACGCGTGGTCCGACGACTTCCGGCCCGCGCTGGCCCACCTGCGGCGCGGCCTCGCCGAGTTCCGCGCCCTGGGCCACCACAGGGCGACGGCGGCCTGTCTCACCAACCTCGGCGAGGTGCTGGAGCTGTGCGGGGACTTGGCGGCTGCCGTCGAGTGCGTGGAGGAGAGCCTGGCCACCAGCCGGGAACTGGCGCTGCCGTGCGGTGAGGCTGCCGCGAGCGAGTACCTGGGCGGCCTGTACCGGAAACCCGGCCGGCCGGACCGCGAACTTGCCTGCTACCAGGCGAGTCTGCGCCTCAACGAACAGCTCGGCCACGACCGGGACCGCGCCGGCGTGCTGTGCAAGATCGGCGCGGCACACCGCCACGCGGGCCGCCCGGACGAGGCGACGTCCGCCCTGGACCGAAGCCGGGCACTGTTCCACGCGGTCGGCGACCCGGCGGGCGAGGCGACCGCGCTGGAGGAACTGGCCCGCGTCAAGCTCGACCACAACGACCGCGCCGGCGCGCACGAAGCGCTCCGCGCGGCCCTGCGGCTGGCCGAGAAGTACGACGACCGACCACGCCGGGCCGAGCTCGTCCGACTGCTCGACGCGACTCGACCGTCCTAATCGGACAGATTGAGTCGGCCACGCTACGCAGTGCGATAAGACCGTCAACCGTCGCCTTGATGGTTTCGCCGCCACCGACGCCGACACAGACGACGACCACGCCACCACCTCTGCTCGCGCCGGACAGTGGAGCAACCGAAGCCGGGGTAGGTTGGAAAACCAGACCAACCCCGCCGACCTGCTCGGAGGCACCCGTGGCGGCTCGTGAGTGTTCGATCGCCAACGCGTTGGCCGTGATCGGTGAGCGGTGGACGTTGCTTGCCATTCGGGAAGTGATGATCGGGGTCCGGACGTTCGACCGGATCGCCCGCAACACCGGGGCCAGCCGCGACATCCTGACCACCCGGCTGCGGAAGCTGGTCGACGTCGGACTGCTCGAACGCCGGCAGTACGAAGAACACCCGCCGCGCTACGAGTACGTGCTCACCGAATCCGGCCGCGCACTGCACACCGTGCTGCTCACCCTGATGTTGATCTTCACCCTGGGCAACGCAGCCTGTGCC
>CBHFOL010000175.1:0-16330 GCA_965995405.1 uncultured Saccharothrix sp. | reverse complement strand
GTACGTCTTCCCAGCCATGGTTCCCGCCTGTGGTCCGCGGCGGGCCGCGCCCGCACTACCGGGAGCTCGCCGAGGCGCTGGCGGATCGCCGGCCGGAGCTGGTGGTGATCGCGACGCCGGCCGACTCGCACGCCGACCTGGCCCGGCAGGTGCTGGCGGGGTCGCGGGCGCGGGTGCTGGTCGAGAAGCCGCTCGCGGTGGATCTCGCGGCGCTGGACGGGTTGCGCGCGGCGGACGGGCGCGGCCGAGTGTTCACGGCGCACCACTTCGCGTTCTCGCCCGAGGTGCGGTGGGCGGCTGGGCAGCTCGCGGACCACCCGGAATGGGGTCCGGTCACGGCCGTGACGTCGGCCTTCTACGACCCCTACGTGGCGAAGGGGGATCAGGCGTTCACGTCGTACCTGTCGAGCTGGATCGACTCGGGGATCAACCAGCTCACCGTGCTGGCCGGCCTGGTGGAGCCGACAGCGGTCACCGCGCTGCACGAGAGCGACGGCGGGGCCGGCTCCTGGGCGACGGTCGCGTACCGCTCACAGGACAGGACTGGCACGGCCCGGCTGCGGGCCGGTTGGCACGCCGGCGCGAGCAGCAAGTCGACCGTCCTGACCTGCGGTGACACCGGCGTCGAGGTGTGGCTGGACCACACGTCGATGGTCGCGTTCGCCTTCCGGGGGGACGAACTGCTCGCCGAACGCCGCGACGACGGCCGCACGCCGCGCAAGATCGCCCACTACCGGCCGCTGTACGAAAGCCTGCTCTCGGACCGGCCGGACCCGATCCTCGCCTTCGACGCGGCGGCCCGCGTGACCGAACTGCACCAGTCCGCCCACCCGCGGATCATCCGCTGACCGCACAGCTGGTCAACCGCATGTCGGGCCGACCGCACACCGAGCTGTCGGCATGTCGACCGAGGGCACGCGACCACACGCCGGGCTGATCGCACGCCGAGCGTCGCGCTTCACTCGCGAAAGCCGCGCGAACTCGCCGCCCGGCCGGAACTCCCCGACCGGCGCGGAGGGCGTGGAACCGGCCGGCGCGGGAGGAAGGCGCGCCGGCCGGTGGTGAGCGGTCAGCCGGGCAGGCTCACCCGGAACGGGTCCTCGCGGTCCAGTTTGCCGGTGAACAGACCCTGGAACAGGTTGAGCTTCTGCATGTTCGACGTGCCCTCGATGAACTCCAGGCCCCGCGCGTCGCGGACCAGCTTGTCCAGCATCGGGTGGTCGAAGCGCGCGCCGACGCCGAAGTACCCGCACGCCTCGCGCGCGGCGTCCATCGCCAGCTGCGACGCCCGCGCCTTGGCCGCCGACGCGAGGTAGCCGTCGCTGGTCCGGGCGTCGACCGCGCGTGCCGCCAGGTGCACCAGCGCCCGCGCGCCGTCGATGCGGCGGCCGAGCAGGTCCAGCCGTTCCTGCTCGTCGCGGCGCAGGGACGTGCGGTTCTCGACCACGTACTCGTGCGCCGCCCGCGCGATACCCAGCGCGATCGCCGCCACCCCGGGCCGCAACAGGTTGAACGTCTGCACGAACGCCCACATACCACGCCGCGACGGCGACAGGTGCCTGCCGACGAACCGTTCCGCCGGCACGTGCACCCCGTCCAGGGTGATCTCGCTGATCCGCGCGCCGCGCAACCCGATGGTCTCCAGCGCCTCCGCCTTGAACCCGTCGGCGGGCGTCTCCACCAGCACGGCGTTGATGCCCAGCGGCCCCGAGCCGACCCGGGCGAACACGACGCCCAGCTGCGCCCGGCACGCGTTGCCCACGTACCGCTTCTCCCCCGACAGCACCGCGCCGTCCGCGACGGGGGTGAGCGTGGTGGTCAGCGCGCCCGCGTCGGAGCCCCGGTCGGGTTCGGTGAGCGCGAAGAACGTCCACAGCGGCGCGGCCAGCATCCGGCCGTAGAACCACTCCTTCTGCCCCTCGTCGGCCAGCAGGTCCACCAGCACGCCAGCCAGCAGCGGGCCGGGCGAGGCGACCAGCATCCCCACGTCGGCGCAGGCCAGCTCCTCCATGATGATGGCCCGCTCCAGCGCCAGCGTGCCGTAGAACCGGTTGCCCGCGATGGGGATCGGCACGTTGCCGTACTCGGGCGGGATGCCCATGGTCGACAGGTACCGCACGGCGGGCAGGTCGAAGTGCTCCCGGATCAGCTCCGGATCGCGGTCGAGCGCCAGCCCGAGCCGGCGGAAGTCCGCACCCCATTCGCGCACCTGGTCGCGCAACGCCACCAGGCGGCCGTCCAGGGCGGTCACGACTCCGCCCGCACGTAGGCCTCGGCGAGCAGTTCGGACAGGTGCGCCACCTGGCCGGGCCCGCCGGTCAGGTACCCACTGGCACCCAACAGGTTCACCAGCCACCGGTCGGCGGCGGTGATCCGGGCGTGCAGGTGCGCCAGGATGACCTCGGGCAGGTCGCCCGCGTCCACTCCGGTCAGCACCGCGCGCACCTCCAGGTGCTCGATCAGCCCGTCGGCGACGGTCGACTTGACCATCTGCTGCTGCAACAACGTGGTCGACCCGGTCCGCCGGCCGTTCAGATAGCGCATGCACGTCTCCCGCAGCGCCTCCGACAACCCCAACCGCAACCACACCAGGCCAAGCGCCCACGACGACCGCTGCTCGACGTGCACGTCGGTGCCGCGCGAGCCGATGCCGTGCCGGAGCAGCACGACCGTCCCGCCCGGCAGGTCGATCGAGTCCAATGTGGACTCCTCGTCCGCCGAACGGTCCACCGTCACACCGTCCAGCCACACCCGGTTCGCGCCGGCGGCGACCTCCTGCGGCACGACCGCGTGTCCACCGGGCCCGCACGGCAGCAGTCCGGGCAGCACCACGGACCGCAGCACGGTCAGCGCCGGGGCCAACCCCTCCTCACGTGCCGCGCGGTGACATCGGGACAGCTGGTCCGCGCCCACCCGGACGAACGTGGTCACGACGCGTCACCTACCAACGCCACACCCAGGTCACCGGTCGCCGGGTCGTATTCGACCAGCACGACCCACCCGGACGGCTCGGCCAAGCCCTCCCACAGCGCCGTGCACGGGTAGCCGGCACGAGCCGACCGCACACCACTCCCGGCCGCCTCCGCCGGAAGCACCTCGGCCAGCACCGAGCGGACCAGCTCCGGGTCCAGGGCCGCGCCCCCGACGACGGACAGCGGCTCGCTGCCCGCGAGCACCTCGGCCGGTGCCGCGGAGAGCACCTCGGCCAGCGCCGTAGCGAGCACGGCGGACAGGTCACGCTCCGACACGCCCGCCTTGTGCACCAACGAAAGCGGCGCGCTTCCGGCTTCGAGCAGCAGGGCCACGCCCGCGTCACCGGCCGGCCGGGCGGCCACGTCGTACGGCAGCGTCGACTGGTCGGCGATCACCACGAGCGCCCGCCGGTAGCCGTGCCGGGCGGCGTAGTCGCGCGCCAGCCGGATCGCGGCGAACGGCGCGCACACCCCCACGTCCGACACCGAGAACGACAGCGGGTTGCCCGGCAACGCCTCGGACAGGTAGGTCGCCGCCGCCAGCCGGCAGTCCAGGTCCGGCGTGGCGTGCGCGACGAGCGCCAGCTCCACCGGCACGTCCAGCGGCTCCAGCCGCTCGTGCAGCGCCCGGGTCAGCGCGGTGAACGTGGTGCCCGCGCCGAGCAGCTCCGGGCGCAGCGCCACGTCGTAGCCCGACGTCAGATCGGTGAAGTGGCGCAGCGAGAACTCGTCGTCCAGCCGCCCGTCCGGCTCGCCCGTCACGCGCACCACCCTGGCCAGGCCGAGGGTGGCGGCGGGCGCGCCGGTACGGACGACCGGTGCGGTGGTCCGGTACATGCCTAGCGGTCCATCTCCGCCGCGACGAAATCGGCCAGCGACCGGACCGTCTCGAAGTGCGCCATCTCCAGGTTGTCCGTGTCGAACTCGACCTCCAGCGCCTCCTCCAGCTGCATCAGCAGCTCGAAGACACCGGTCGAGTCCAGGCCGAGCTCGTCGAACAGCCGCGACTGCTCGGTTAGGTCCGGCAGCTCGTAGTCCAGCACCTGGGCCAGGACGGTGGTGATGGCGTCGACGATCCGCTCGCGGGACGCGACGGCAGTGGATTCGCTCATGATGCGCTTCCTTCGGTGATGGCAGTGGCGGCGAGTTCGGGGCGGTGTTGCCGGCGCAGCAGGTCCTCGGTCTCGTCGCGCGAGCGCACGAGGTGCGCCTGACCGCCGTGGACGAGCACTTCCGCCGGGTAACCGTGGCTGAGGAACAGCACCGGGGACGCGGTCGGGCCGTACGCGCCGGACCGTTCGACGCCGATCAGGTCGCCGGGCCGGACGGGCGGCAGCTCGACCTTCTTGCCGAGCGTGTCGTTGGGCGTGCACAGCGGGCCGGTGACGTGCCAGCTCTCCGACGGGGCCTCGTCGACCCGGTTCAGCACGCGCATCGGGAAGTTCCGCTTCACGAACGACCCGATGCCCACGGCCGCCATGTGGTGGTTGGTGCCGCCGTCGGCGACGGCGAACCGCTCCCCCATCGACTCCTTCACGTACCGCACGCGCACCACGTACGTGCCGCTGGTCGCGGTCAGGTAGCGGCCGAGTTCCATCACCAGCCGGGTGCCGGGGTGCCGGTCGGCGAAGTCCGCCAGGATCGGGTTGACCCGCGCGGCCAGCAGTTCCAGGTCCAGGTCGCGCTCGCCGTCGAAGTACGCCACGCCCAGGCCGCCGCCGATGTCCACCAGTTCCAGCGGGATGCCCAGGTGGGCGGCCAGCCGGTCGGCGAGCTCGAAGATCCGCCCGGTGTTCTCGGTGACCGCCTCCTCGGACAGGATGCGGGTGCCCATGTACACCTGCATACCGAGGAACCGCACGTTCGGGTGCCGCGCGACCAGGTCCTGGGTCTCGAACAGCTGGGCCTCGTCGATGCCGAACTGGCGGGGCTTGCCGCCCATCGTCAGGCCCGAGCCCTTGACCGAGAAGCTGGGGTTCACCCGGAGGGCGACCGGGGCGCGGACGCCGCGTTCCCGGGCGAACTGGTCGATGAGTTCGAGTTCGCCGAACGATTCGCAGACGATCGCGTAGATTTCACGGTCCAAACATGCGTGGAGCTCTTCCGCACTCTTACCGGGCCCCAGAAAGATGATGTCCGCCGGGTCCACGCCCGCACGCAGCGCGGTGACCAGCTCGGCCAGCGACGACACCTCGGCCCGCGCGCCGCGCGAGTGCAGCACGGACAGCACCCCGATGTTCGGGTTCGACTTCATCGAGAAGAAGAACTCCAGGCGCGGGTGCAGCAGCGCTTTCAGGTCGTCCACCCGGGACGCCAGCTCGTCGCCGTCGTACAGGTACAGCGGGGTGCCGTACCGCTCGGCGATCTCGGTGATCCCGATGCCCTGGACCTCGAACTCAGCGCTCACGGCCGTGCCTCCAATCGAGCGGTGATCTCGTCGTCCACGGCGGTGGCCTCCTCGTCCGACGACGCGACGAGCAGGCCGTAGAGCCGGCCGTCGAACGCCGCGTCGGGTCGGTGGCCCGCGTTCACCGTGGCGAAGTTGTTGACCAGCAGGCCGGTGCCGCCGGCGCGGTCGAGCAGCAGCCCGTCCAGCAGCGTGCGGACGGTCGCGAAGGGCAGCTTTTCGGTCAGCCGCACCGGGTAGTGGCGGGCGAGCGCGATCTGGCCTTCGCCGACGAACCGGTCCTGCACGCGGGCCTGGTAGGTGGACATGTTGTTGCGCGCGTTGATCTCGATGACCGGGTAGAGCCCGTCGTCGGGGTCGACCATCGCGTCCACGCCGACCACGCCGAAGTAGCCGTCGGCGGCGAGCTTCTTGCCCAGCCGGTCGGCGGTGTCGACCAGTTCGGCGACCTGTGCGGGCGACAGCCGGGCGGGCATCCGGTGTCCTTTGTGGACGCCGCCCTCGGTGTGCAGCTCCTTGACGAAGTCGAACCGCACGTCTCCGCTGCGGCCCACCGTGAACTGGTAGTTGAGGTCGGTGCGCTTGGCGACCCAGTCCTCCACCACGAACGCGACGCGCGGCTGCCCGGACTTGTCCACGGCCTTGGCGATCAGGCCGAGCAGGCGGTCCGCGCGGCGGTCGCTCTCCAGGGCGGCGATGCCCTTGCCGGAGACGCCGAACGCCTCTTTGACGACCACCTTGTGGCCGGCCGCGACCAGGGTGCGGGCCTCGGCGAACGCGGCCCGGAGTTCTTCGACGGTCTCGCAGGCCCAGCCGGTGGGCTGGCGGATGCCCAGTTCGTCGGCGGCGCGGCGGCTGTAGACCTTGCTGTTGACGGCTTTGCAGGTGGTCGCGTCGGGTGCGGCCAGGCGCATTCCGGTGCGTTGCGCGAGGGTTTCCTCGACGTCGGAGACGCCGTGTGCGGTGAGCTGGACGCCTTCGGTGGCCAGGTCGCGCAGGCGGGCGAGGAGGGCGGGGTCCTCCAGGGCGTCGGCGGTGACCGTGCGGCGGGGGTCGGAGTCGGCGACCACGTGCACCGTCGGCAGGTCGATGGCCAGGTCGGCCAGGTAGGTCAGGTAGTCCGCGTCGGGGGCGGCTTTGAGGACGACGTGGTCGTCGCCGGTGGCCAGCAGGAGGGCGAACTCGTCCATGTGGTTGACCACGGCCGCGCCGCCGTCGGCGGACAGGCGGGGCAGGGTGTGTTCGCCGAGTGCCCAGCGCTCTTCGACCTCGAAGTTGCCCAGGAAGGCGAGGGAGCCGTCGGTGATGCCCAGCAGCGCGGTCTTCAGCCTGCTGGTGAAGTCGTCGGCCCGGGTGTCGGCGTCCGGGTGCTTGTCATCCATGTCCGGGTGCTTGTCAGCCATGTCTCAGTGCTCCAGGACCATCGCGGCGAACGTCTGGCCGAGGCCGGCGGCCGTCATCAGGTACTTGTCGCCGGGCTTGAGCAGGCCGAGTTCGGTCACCGTCTGGTAGTTGATGAACGGGTCCGCGCAGAAGCAGTGGCCGGTGGCGGACAGGTTGTCCAGGAAGAACTTGTGGTTGGGCAGGCCCAGGTTCTTGGCGGCGACCGTCCACGAGACGCGGTTGACGTTGTGCGGGAGGACGAGGTCCAGGTCGGTGATGCCGATGCCCGCCTCGTCGGTGGCCGCGTCGACCACTTCGGCCAGCGCGTCCTGGTAGATCTTGCGGGCGTGCTTGGCGATCTCCGGGGTCAGGTCGATCACGCCGTCGGTGCGGCCGTGGATGCGGCTGGCGTAGCCGCGCACGGTGTCCCGGTCGCCGTCGGGCGCGACCAGGATCGCGGCCATGCCTTCGCCCATGATCGAGGTGTCCTGCACCCACTGGGTGAACGGGGTGAACGTCTTGTCCCCGGCCAGGATCAGGGCGAGCGCGTCCGGGTCTCCGTCGGCGGCGAGCAGCGTGCCCGCGACGTCCATGGCGAGCAGGCCGGTGGCGCAGCCGTGGTCGGCGACCGCGAGCGTCTTGGCGTGGTGCAGGCCGAGGGCTTCGCGGACCTCGTGCACCGGGCTGATCGGGTAGGGCGCGGTGGTGCGCATGCCCTTGGCGCGGATGACGTAGCGGACGCGGTCCTCGTTGCCGCGCAACGCGTCCAGCTTCCCGGCCGCCGCGATCAGCAGCTCGGCCTCGGAGAGCGGCGACTTGCAGATCCGGTCCAGGCCGTAGAGCCGGGTGAAGCGGCGCACCTGCTGGTCGTCCAGCCCCAACGGCCCCTGTAGATCCGCGACGGCCACCGTCTCCGGCAGGTGACTCGACACCGCCACCAACGCCGTCATGTGCGTCCTCCTCGGTCGGGCCTTCTCCATGGGTTGCGGGACAAGGTTCTCCGGGGACGCTGACACCGGGCTGACAAGGCGCTGACCGGTGGTTTCGCTATAGAAAGAAGATAGAAGCGGATCGGTCCCGGCGGTGCCGGGAGAGGTTCCGCCGGGGGACGACGCCGGTATCGTGGATCGCCCTCGTTGTCACGGGACGCAGGCGGGGGCCGCAGGTGGGGGCACGGAGTCGGCTACTCCAGCGGGCACAAGAGCTTGAAAGACAGCGCTCGCCGCCGGCAATCCGCCAAGGGTGACGGACGGACAACGGCCGGTCAGGTGCGCGCGGTGTGCGCGGCCGGGCGTCAGGTGGCGGCGCTGCGCGGGGTGGGGCCGGTCGGCTGTTCGGCACCGGAGTCGCGGGGCCACCAGCGGCTGGGGCGGGGCAGGAAGTTGGCCAGTTCGGGGAAGTCGGTGGGGCGTTCGGTCATCCAGTTCCAGTAGCGCGGGATGCTCCTGGCGTACTCGCAGTAGTAGCGGCGCAGGGCGTCGATCAGCTGGCGCAGCGTGTTCGGGTGGATCGAGCCCGGACGCCAGACCAGGAGCAGTCGGCTGCGCAGGGGCTCCGTCATCGCCACCAGGCTCACGTCGGACGTCGAGCCGGTGGGGGTCGCGAGGGCTGCCGCACCCGCGTCGCGGACCCAGGCCATGGCCTCCGCGTGGCCGCCCGCGTAGTGCAACACCTCGGGGGTCGGGTGGTCGAGTTTGCGGAACAGGTGCTCCTCCACCGGGTGGAACCAGTGGCCCGGCACGTGCTGCACCCAGCTCAGCGACACCATGTGCCTTCGGCTCACCGTAGTCCGGCGGGCCAAGGCGTGGTCGCGGGGCAGGGCCAGCCAGATCGGCTCGCGGACGATGATCTCCTTCGCCAGGGACGGGTCCAGGTCGCGGACGCCGTCCACGGCTTCCGGGCCCGGCACCAGAGCCGCGGTCAGCTCGCCCCGGCTCACCGCGTCGACGCCCAGCGCGGGGTCCAACGTGACCGTCTGCACCTCGACCGACGGCAGTGACGACTGGAGCGCCCGCCGCAGCGACACCGGTGTCCATTCGGCGTTGCCGATGCGCAGAATTCCCGACGACAGCGAGGACGCCTCCGCCACCACCGCGTCGGCCCGGGTCGCCAGATCCGCGAGCATCGGGATCAGGCGCTCGCCGAGCGGAGTCGGAGTAATACCGAAGGCCGAACGCACGAACAGATCTCCGCCGACTGCCTTCTCGATACGTCTCAATTGGGCGGTGAGGCTCGGTTGTGGCAACGACAGCCGCGCCGCCGCCTTGGAGATGCTGCCGGCTTCCGCAAGCGTCATGACCACCCGCGCGTGCCGAATTTCCAGGTGCATGTCTGCCCAACCCCTTCGCGTCGTTACCCGGGGTTCACTCGTCAAGCGTTGTGCGACCGTCGGGTCGGGGCTTTACCGAACCCTCTCGGCGGTGCCGGGCGGCGAGGCCAAAGTACCCCACCTGCCAGGACGCGCGTGGCGTTTTCCGAGGTTGCCTCCTATTCGTTGACTCCTCAACAGAAATTATGGAAACGGTGGCTAGGATGCCCCGACCGCCCACTCGATCGTCGACAACGCCGGTGACCGGACCGTTGCGGGACATCGACTTCCACCGGCCAGCCGGATGGCGGATCGGGGGGTCTGCACCAGTGCCGCGCTCGCGACGGGGTCCGTATGGTCTGCCGCGCGTGCACACACCCGATAGGTCACGTGGGGAGCTAGAACGTGAAAATGTCTCCGAATCAAGGCTCGGACGACGTCGTGCGCTTGCATTCGGTCCGCAAGGTTTACGGCAATGAGCGCAACGGCGTTGTGGCCCTTGACGGAGTCACCCTCGGCATCGCGCGCGGAACATTCACCGCCGTGATGGGTCCGTCGGGTTCCGGCAAGAGCACCGCCCTGCACTGCGCCGCCGGGCTCGACCGGCCCACCTCCGGTTCGGTCACCCTCGACGGGCAGGACATCACCGGGCTGAGCGAGCGGGAACTGACCCAGCTGCGGCGCGAGCGGATCGGCTTCGTCTTCCAGTCGTTCAACCTGTTGCCCGCGCTGACCGTCGTGGAGAACATCCAGCTGCCGCTGCGCCTGGCGGGCAAGCGCGCCAAGCGGGCCGAAGTGGACGATGTCATCGCCCGGGTGGGACTGTCCGATCGGAAGGGTCACCGGCCGGGCGAGCTGTCCGGCGGCCAGCAGCAGCGGGTGGCGATCGCCCGCGCGCTGATCACCCGGCCGGCCGTCATCTTCGGCGACGAGCCGACCGGCGCGCTGGACACCCGGACCGCGCTGGAGGTGCTGGCGCTGCTGCGCCAGGCGGTGCGCGACGCCGGCCAGTCCGTGGTCATCGTGACGCACGACCCGGTGGCCGCCGCGCACGCCGACCGCGTCGTGTTCCTCGCCGATGGGCAGATCGCGGGCGAGCTGGCCTCGCCGACCGCGCACGCGGTGAGCGAGCGGATGACCCAGCTGGGGGCCTGGGCCGACGTGCCCGCCGCCGAGCTGAACGCCGCCGCCAACCTGAACAGCGCGGCCGACCTGACCGGTGGTGTGCGCTGATGCTCGGCCTCGCGCTGCGCACGCTGCGGTTCCGCGTCGGCGGGTTCGCGGCGTCCTTCATCTCCCTGTTCCTCGGGGCCGCCATCGTGATGGCCTGCGGCGGCCTGATGGAATCCGGCATCCGGAACGCCGTGGTGCCGCAGCGGCTGGCCAACGCGCCGCTGCTGGTCACCGGCGACCCGTCCTACCTGGAACGCTCGCCGGTCGAGGAGTCCCTGGCGGCCAAGGCCCGGGTCGCCGGGGTGGCGCGGGTCGTGCCGGACGTGTCCGTGCCGGTGCCCCTGCCGGGCGGCGACGCCACCGGGCACATGTGGTCCGCCGTCGAGCTCACGCCCTACCGGCTGAGCTCGGGACGGGGTCCGCAGAGCGCCTCCGAGGTCGCGGTGGACGACCGGGCCGGGGTGTCCATCGGTGGTGAGATCGCCGTCGGCGTCGGCGGGAAGAGCCAGAAGTACGCCGTCGTCGGCCTGCTGTCCGGACCGGTGGACGCGTCCACCGTCTACTTCTCCGACGACGAGGCCCGCCGGCTCTACGCCCGGCCCGGCAAGGTCGACCTGCTCGGCGTGGTGCCGGAGCCCGGCGCGTCGCTGGACGCGGTCAGGGAAGCGCTGACCGAGGCGGTCGGCGGCCGGGACGTCAAGGTGCTGGCCGGCGACGAGCGCGGGCTGGCCGAGTTCCCGGACGCGCTGGGCGGCGGCGAGGGTGTCATCACGCTGTCCGCCGTGTTCGGCGGCCTGGCGATCATGGTCGCGATGTTCGTGGTGGCGGGCACGCTCGGGCTGTCCGTGCAGCAGCGGCACCGCGAGATGGCGTTGCTGCGGGCCATCGGCTCGACGCCCGGACAGCTGCGCCGGCTGGTGCTGGGCGAGACGGCGTTCGTCGCGGTGCTCGCGACCCTGCTGGCCTGGCCGCTGAGCGGCTTCCTCGGGCAGTGGCTGATGACCCAGCTGAGCGGTGCCGGGGTCGCGCCCGCGCAGCTCGCGTACCGACAGGGCTGGGTGCCGGTGCTGGCCGGTGCGGCCATCTCGATGCTGAGCGCGATGGTCGCCGCGTTCGTCGCGGGCCGCGGCGCGGCGGTGACCAAACCGACCGAGGCGCTGATGGAGGCCAGTCTCCAGACCCGCTGGTTCTCCGTGCCCCGGCTGGTGTTCGCCCTGGTGTGCCTGGGCGGCGGCACGGCGCTGAGCGTCATCACGGCGCTGGTGATGTCCGGTCCGGTGGCGGCCTCCACGGCCGGTCCGACGGCGATGCTGTGGGCGTCCGGGATCGCACTGCTCTCCCCCGGCGCGGCGAAGGTGATCATCGCCGCGCTGCGGTGGCCGGTGCGGGCGGTGTCCGGGCTCGCCGGCTACCTGGCGGTGCTCAACGCCGGGGCGCGGCGCGTACGGGTGGCCAGCGCCATCACGCCGGTCATGCTGGCGACCGGCCTGGCGACCGCGCTGATCTACCTCCAGACCACGCAGGCGGGCGGGTCGAACGGGTTCGCGGACAGCCTGCGGGCGGACGCCGTGCTGAGCAGTTCGTCGGGTGCGCTGCCGCCGGAGGTGGTGGCCGAGGCCGCCGGGCTGTCCGGGGTGGATGCCGCGTCGGCGCTGCTCGACACCGAGGCGTTCTTCCCCGACCACGAGGACGGCGACGACCAGATCACCGTGCTGGGCGTGACGCCGGACGCCGTGGAGCGGACGTTGGCCGTCGACATCAGCCAGGGCTCGCTCGGCGACCTGCGCGGCGAATCCGTCGCGCTGCCGCGCAAGTGGGCCGACAACCTGAAGGCGTCCGTCGGCGACACGGTGAAGATGCGGCTCGGCGACGGGCAGGTCGTCCAGGCGAAGGTCGTCGCGGTGCACGGCGGGGCGTACGAGTCGGCGCTGATGTCCGCCGACTTCGTGCTCCAGCACGCCAACGGCGGCCAGGTGACGTGGGTGCTGGTGAAGGGCGACACGGAAGCGTTGACCGCGTTGACCGACAAGTACCCGAACCTGCGGGTGATGAACCCGTCGGAGGCGTCGGCGGGCGGTGGCGGCGGTGAGCCCACCGGGGCGTGGGTGAACTACCTGCTGGTCGGCATGGTCCTCGCGTACACGGTGATCTCGCTGGTGAACACGCTGGTGATCGCGACCGGCGAGCGGCGGCGGGAGTTCGCGCTGCAACGCCTGATCGGCGCGACGCACGGGCAGATCCTGCGCATGGTGGGCGTGGAGGCGGTGGTGATCGCGTTGGGCGGCATCCTCCTCGGCGCGATCGTGTCGCTGGTGACGCTGATCCCGTTCGCACTGGCGATGGACGGGTCGTGGTGGCCGTCCGGGCCGATCGGGATCTACCTGACGATCGTGGGCGCGGCGACCGGGTTGACGCTGCTGTCGACCGTGCTGTCGACGGCCTACGTGCTGCGGACGCCACCAGTGGAGGCGGCGGCGACGCTCAGCTGAGCCGCACGTCGGTGTCCGTCCTGGCCGACTCGAACAGCGCCACGCCCACGCGGGCGGTGCGCTTCGAGTCGGCCAGGGTCACCAGCGGGTTCCGGCCGGTGCGCACGGCCTCGTTGAACGCGGCGGCCTGGTGCTCGTACGGGTCGGCGGCGGGCACGATCTCCGCGCGGGTGCCGTCCAGGGTGACGACCGTGATCAGGCCGTCCTCGTCGCCGAGCGTCCAGGCGTTGCGGACCGCGATGGAACCCTTGGTGCCCTGGAGTTCGTAGCGGGAGACCGGGCCGTAGCTGTAGCCGTAGTCGATCAGGGCGGCGCGGCCGTCGCCGAAGTCGAGCGTGGCGGAACCATCGGTGTCGACCGGCGCGCCGTTCTCGTGGTGGAAGCGCGCGCGGACGCTGATCGGGGCCTGGCCGAACGCCCACAGCGCCACGTCGAACGCGTAGCAGCCGACGTCCCAGGTCGCGCCGCCGCCCATCGCCGGGTCGTAGCGGACGTTGCCGGAGATGTCCATCGGGTGCGCGAACGCGGCGCGGACCACCCGGAGGTCGCCGATCTCGCCCGACGCGAGGATGTCCACGACCCGGCGCTGCTGCGGGTGGAAGCGGTACATGTACGCCTCCACCACCGTCAGGTCGCCGGCGGCCCGTTCGATCCGCGTGACGTCCGATTCGGACAGTGCCATCGGTTTCTCGCACAGCACGTGCTTGCCCGCGGCGAGGGCGCGCAGCGTCCACGGCACGTGTTCGGAGTTGGGCAGGGCGATGTAGACGGCGTCCACCTCGTCGTCGGTCAACAGGACGTCGAGTCCGTCGTGGACGCGTGCGTCGAACTGCTCGGCGAACCGCGCCGACGCGTCCAGCCGGCCGGGGCGGGCGGCGACGGCGGTCACCGTGTTGCCCGGTGTGCGGTGGATCGCGGGTGCCACCTGCCTGCTGATGGACGAGGTCGAGCCGAGCACACCCCAGCGCAGGTCGGTCATGCCGCCGAGCTTAACCGCGGCCGGTGGGTCGGTTGCTCAGCGAGGTGTCAGCACGCGGTCAGGCTGCGGCCGGACGGTTGGATTTTCCCTATTGGCCAAGGAGAACTCATGCTGAGAAGGCATGTGATGGCGGCGGCGTTGCTCGCGGCGACCGTGCTCGCTACACCCACCGCGTCCGCCGCGCCCTGCGTATGGACGCCCACCACGCTGACGCTGCCCTCGGGCGTGCCCGGCGGTGTCGTCCGGGCGGCCGACAGTGCGGGCGGATTCGCCGGCACGGGGTACGTGCCCAACCCGTGGGGCGGCGGGCGGACGAACCGGGTGCTGCGTTGGTCCGGCGACACCCTCACCGATCTGGGCAGACTGGAGGGTTACGGCAACCCGACCGTCACGGGTGTGGACCAGGCGGGCACGGTGGTCGGCTACGCGGGGTTCACCGAGTCCCAGGCATTCCGGTCACGGGACGGGAAGCTGGAGGCGCTGCCGAACCCACCCGGTGCGAAGGGCTCGCAGGCCACCGGCATCAACGACAACGGCGACATCGTCGGACACGGGATCTCGGAGTACCGGGAGGGCAACACGGTGTGGCCGGTGTACACGCCGGTGCTGTGGCCGGCCGCCGCGCCGGGGACCGTGGTGAAGCTGACCGGCCTGCCGGGCACCGGCCACGCCAAGGCCAACGGCATCGACCAGGACGGCACAGTGCTGGTCGAGTACTACCCGAAGCTCACCGAGCCGTACGCGACCGCGCTGTACCTGTGGAAGGCGGGCACGGCGCGGAAGCTGCGGCTGCCGACCGGCACGGCGTACGTGACCGGCAACGCGATCTCGAACGGCCGGGTGGCAGGCGACACCCGGCCGTCACGCTACGCCCAGAGCAGTGGCGCGCTGTGGGAGCGGGATGGCACGGTCGTGCGGCCGGCACAGAGCTGGTGGCTCACCTCGGTGAACCGGTCCGGCCAGTCCGTCGGAACCACCACCGACCGGCCGGCCGCTGAGGCGGTCTGGCGGCTCGGGACGTTGGACGCGAGGTTCACCGGCCAGGTGGGCGTGTACGTGTCCGCCGACGACGGTTCGGTGGCCGGCCTGAGCGCGCCGGCACCGGCGCAGCACCACCAGCCCACCGTCTGGCGCTGCGGCTAGCACGGGTTCGGGGGGACCTACACCGGTCCCCCCGATCAGTCGGCGAGCCAGACGAGCCGGGCTTTGACGTGGCTGCCCCGGTCGAAGTAAGGCAACACGTTCTCCGGGCCCGGCAACGCCATTCGGATGCCGCCCTCCACCGACACGATGTCGACGTGGTCCTCGAACGCCATGCCCCACGCGGCGATCCGCCCGTCGACCCGCTCGCCGTACTCCTGCACGACCGCGAACAGCCGTGGCGCGGCGACGGTCACCATCGCGGACAGGATCTCCGCGAACCACGACTCGTCGCCCAGCGGCGACAACCCTTTCGGGTCAGGCACCAGCGCGTCCAGCGGGTGTCGTTGCTCCGTTCGGCCGTATGCGATATCAAGGACTCCGACATCGACGGCGTGCGCGCCGCCCGTCGATATTGATTGCGCCATGTCGGTAATCTTAAATTTTGACTTACCAACAGCGCAATTCCCTGATCGAGTGGTTTGAGCGGAAGGCGGAGCACCCGTGACGAGGACGTCGAGCCCCACCGTGTGGCGTCGCTGGCTCGCATTCGAGCTGACCCGGCTGCGGCACAAGACGGGACTTGAGCAGAAGGAGGTGGCCAAGGCGTTGCGCTGCACGCCGACCAAGGTGTCCTACCTGGAGAACGCCGAGCGCCCGATCGTGCTCCGGGACCTCGAAGAGATCCTGTTGCCGCTGTACAACGTGCCACCCGGGCGCTGGCCCAGGTATCTCCGAGCAGCCCGGGACTCCAGGCAGAAAGGCTGGTGGGAGACCTACGACGAGGCAACGATGCCCGAGTGGCTCTCGCTGTACATCGGCCTGGAACAGGGCGCTTCCGAACTGCGCGTGTACGACGCCCAACTCATCACCGGCCTACTCCAGACGGAGGACTACGCGGACGCGATCGTCCGACGCGGAACCGCGGAACTCACCGACGACCAGATCACCCGC
This sequence comes from uncultured Saccharothrix sp., assembly GCA_965995405.1. GTDB lineage: Bacteria > Actinomycetota > Actinomycetes > Mycobacteriales > Pseudonocardiaceae > Actinosynnema. Next base: position 525 of record CBHFOL010000175.1, on the reverse strand, counting down.
CGGGTCCAGCTGCGCGCCACTCGACAGGCCGCGCTAACCCGCGAAACCGATCCGCTCCGGCTGTGGGTCGTGCTCGACGAGGCCGCACTACGGCGGGTCGTCGGCAGTCGGCAGATCATGCGCGACCAGCTCAAACACCTCGCCGACGCCGCCGAACTCGCCAAGGTCACCATCCAGGTGATGCCGTTCGACGCAGGCGCTCATCCGGGAATGCAGGGTCCGTTCGCGCTGCTCGACTTCCCGTGGCGGGGCGATCCCGGAGTGGTCTACATCGAGCACCGCTCAGGCGCGTTCTACCTGGAGGACCAGCAGGAGATCAAGGCACATACCGTTGCGTTCCAGCACCTATCGGCCTATGCCCTGTCGCCCGACAGGTCCGTCACAATGATCCGGGCTCTCGCGAAGGAGTACGGCACATGACGAACCCGGTCCCCCCGGCTACCAGCACAAAGCTCGACACCGCGCCCTGGCGCAAATCCACGTTCAGCAACGACCAAGGCGCGTGCGTCGAGGCCGCACCACTGG